>LRMT01000034.1 GCA_001725945.1 Cupriavidus sp. UYMMa02A
CGGGGGAGAGGGCCGGCGTATCTCGATGCGATATGCCGAACTTCATGGCAGCGCCTGCCCTCTCCCCCAGCCCCTCTCCCGCAAGCGGGAGAGGGGAGTTTTCCTCCGCAATCAGTAGCGGTAGTGATCGGCCTTGTACGGGCCTTCCTTCTTCACGCCGATGTACGCAGCCTGCTGCTCGGTCAGCTCGGTCAGCTGCGCGTTCAGCTTGCGCAGCTGCAGGCGCGCGACCTTTTCGTCCAGGTGCTTGGGCAGCGTGTAGACACCCACCGGGTACTTGCCGCTGTCACGCTCTTGCCAGAGCTCGATCTGCGCGATGGTCTGGTTCGCGAACGAGCTGCTCATCACATACGACGGGTGGCCCGTGGCGCAGCCCAGGTTCACCAGGCGGCCCTTGGCCAGGATGATCAGCTTCTTGCCGTCCGGGAACTTCACGTGGTCGACCTGCGGCTTGATCTCGTCCCACTCGTACTTCTCGATCGAGGCGATGTCGATCTCGTTGTCGAAGTGGCCGATGTTGCAGACGATGGCCTGATCCTTCATCTTGGCCATGTGCTCATGGGTGATGACGTGGTAGTTGCCCGTGCAGGTCACGAAGATGTCGCCGTGCGCGGCGGCATAGTCCATGGTGACCACGCGGTAGCCTTCCATGGCGGCCTGCAGCGCGCAGATCGGGTCGATCTCGGTCACCCACACCTGCGCCGACAGCGCGCGCAGCGCCTGGGCGCTGCCCTTGCCCACGTCGCCGTAGCCGGCCACGATGGCGACCTTGCCGGCGATCATCACGTCGGTGGCGCGCTTGATGCCATCCACCAGCGATTCACGGCAGCCGTACAGGTTGTCGAACTTGCTCTTGGTGACGGAGTCATTGACGTTGATGGCCGGGAATTTCAGGTCGCCCTTCTGCGCCATCTGGTACAGGCGGTGCACGCCGGTGGTGGTTTCCTCGGTCACGCCGCGGATGGCGGCCAGGTTGCGGCTGTACCAGGACGGGTCCTTGGCCAGCTTTTCCTTGATCGCGGCGAACAGGAAGGTCTCTTCCTCGCTGCCCGGCTTCGCGATCAGCGAGGCGTCCTTCTCGGCCTTGGCGCCCAGGTGCAGCAGCAGCGTGGCATCGCCGCCGTCGTCCAGGATCATGTTCGGGGTGCCGCCGTCGGCCCAGTCGAAGATGCGGTGCGTGAAGTCCCAGTATTCCTTCAGCGACTCGCCCTTGAACGCGAACACCGGCGTGCCGCCCGCGGCGATCGCGGCAGCGGCGTGGTCCTGCGTCGAGAAGATATTGCACGAGGCCCAGCGCACGTCGGCGCCAGTGCCTGGAGCGTCTCGATCAGCACGGCGGTCTGGATCGTCATGTGCAGCGAGCCGGCGATGCGCGCGCCCTTGAGCGGCTGCGCGGCGGCGAATTCGTCGCGGATCGCCATCAGGCCCGGCATTTCGGTCTCGGCGATGGCGATTTCCTTGCGGCCCCAGCCGGCCAGGCCGATGTCGGCGACGAGGTAATCTTGCTTGAGGTCGGTCACAGCGTTCATGTATCACTCCCGGTGAAGAGTGGATGACGGTGACGGGCGGGAAATCAGGCCGCGCTCCCCGGACGCATGAAACGATATGCGAATATGGGTAAAGCGGGCGGATAGGTCGACTCGCGCCACCGTGCAAACCACGGATCAGCGAGCGCCGTTGAAGACAGTCCGAGCCTGGCGGAGGGCATGTGACGCCACGATCCGTTGCAACGCTCCTCGGGAGGGTAGGAGTGTACCATTTCTGGTCCACTCCCCCCTAAGAACCGTACGTGCGAGTTTCCTCGCATACGGCTCAAGCCTTTCAAAGTGTTTCTTCAAACACCGGTTTCGCAACAGTCAACTTGCGGCTGTGGACTTGCTTATGACAGTTCGGATGCAGCAGCACGCGATTCCCCAGAGCGTCCGAGCCACCGTACATCCGGTACTCGATGTGATGGTCTTCCCATCCCGTCTCTTTTGTGATCTTGCACCGACACACCGCACACAATCCTTTCTGGGACATGTACAGCTTGATCCATTGCTTCCGGTGCGCCATGTTGTTCAACAAGCGTTCCTGTCGCAAGGTCTCGCCGTACCTTTCCTGGTCCGGATCAAAGGGATGGTAGTCCCCCTTGACTTTCTTGTGCCGCTGGATGGGCGTGCCCGAGAGCGCGTACAACTCCCACCAGCTAGTACTGCCGTCCGCTTCCACTGCATGGGTACCAAACACCCAGTGTCGTTCACCGTCCGAGGCAAAGTACTTCCTCCGCACCCATTCGGCGTTCTTCCCTCGATGTCGCCGTTTCGCCCAGCGCCATAGGGCGTTGAAAATCAAACGCTCCATTTTGCTGAACATCGCCTTCGCAACCACCGGGCTGTGATACTGCGCCCAACCTCGTAGCATCGGGTTCAGCAGTCGGATCAGATCCTCTTGCTTCTCCGTCTTGTGGCCGGCAATGACCTTCTTCACCTTGCGATAGAACGCCTGGGCGTTTTTCTTGCTCGGCTTGATGAGCAGTCGTCCCGAGTACTTCCGGAAGTTCCACCCCAGAAAGTCAAAACCGTCCGCGATGTTGACGATCCGCGTTTTCTCCGTGGACAGCGACAGCCCTCGAACGGCAAGGAACTGCTCCACCCACGGCTGCACTTCGTTCTCTAACAACGCCGGCGTGTCGCCGGTGATCACGAAGTCGTCCGCATAGCGCACAACATTCACTTTCAGCTTCTTCGTGCGGTTGACGCCCAATGTCGTTTGGAGAAACGCTATCAGTTGTCGTTCCAGCCCGTTGAGTGCCACGTTTGCCAGAGTCGGGGAAATGATGCCTCCCTGTGGTGTTCCGGCTTCAGTCTCCTGAAACTGGCCCTGAAATACCACGCCAGCTTTCAGCCATTTGCGCAGGATTGCCGTGTCCATGGGGACATTGCGCTCCAGCCACGCGTGACTGATATGGTCAAAACATCCACGAATATCCGCCTCCAGTACCCATTGGGCCGAAGCCTTCTGGGAGAGGGACACGAATAGCTGGGACATGGCGTCCGCCGTGGACCGATTGATTCGGAACCCGTAAGAGTTCGGATCGCTCGTACCTTCGGACACCGGTTCCAACGCCAGCAGATACAGCGCCTGCATGGCTCGGTCCAACATGGTCGGGATGCCCAGCGGGCGCTCCTTTCCGTTGGCTTTGGGGATGAAGACCCGCCGCAATGGCATGGGTCGGTACCCCCGACGCTTCAACCGTCCGATGGCTTCCCATCGAACTTCAGGTGAGTCCCATAGCTCGCGGTCCACGCCATGTGTCCGCTTGCCGCGGTTTTCCGTCACCCGTCGCACTGCCGATGCCTTGGCCGCGAACGAGCGGGTCAGCATCCGTTGCAGGGCCTTGACCCTGCGCCATTTGCCTTCCTGCGTTGCCTTCGCAATTCGAATCTGCATTCCCCTGACATTCCGTTCGACGCGGCGCCAATCAATATCGCCCCATGCTTGCGGTCTGCCGGAAAGCGCAGATCGATCTGTACTGCGGATCAATACTTTCATGCTGCTCTCCTGTTCTGAAAGATCGAACGATCCCAGATGCGAGGACGCAGCTCTCCCCCTCGCGGGAGAAAACTGCGCTCCCGCGCGGGGGATTCATTCATTGATGTCGGCTAACCCGAAGGTCGTCCTTCACCTCAAGTTGTAGAGGTCTGACAGCCGTCCTGCGACGATCGACCAGTTGGAAGTCTGCCCGCTTTCGCGTGAGGAACGAGCCTCTATCCGGGGCATTACCCCCGGCGTTCGCTTTCTCCAACCTCCCATACCCGCACAACCAACAGCGTTCCTTGCGGTCCGCCTGCCTAAGCCGTACTGCGCCCCGGCAGCCATACGGGCTTACCACGTTCCCTACGCGTTACACGACCGGGTTAGGACCCGCCTCTTCACCGGTGGTCTATTGACGACGTATTCCGACCACTCAGCGGAATATCCGACCACGTACCATTTGGTTAGTGCCTATCAGCAGCTTAGGCACCGTAATACTCACGGTGTTTAATAGCGGTTCACTTATGTTGCCCATACCGGCCAGCCTAGCCCCTCAACCCCATTGCTGCTCGGAGTCTCTACCAGTCAGCCTCGCGGCTCACTAATACCCAGACGTCGGGGGATACATTGTCAGGAGAGCTTCGCACCCCACCGTTACCAGTGACGCACGTCTCCCTAGGCTACTGCTAGTCGCATAGCAGGTTCTCTGCCCAAGGCTGCCTCGCGGCAGTGCTCAGGTCGAACCATAACGCGTAGAGCTTGCGCTCCCGACCTCATCGTGACGACCTTGTAGTGCTCCTGGGCAAGCGAGCGCCTGACGAATGGCGGACCATTCGCCCCTTGGGCATATTGAACTTTCATCGAAGGGATGAACGCGCGTGGAAGCTCGCCCACAGGCGAACTTCCGCCTTTGGGCAGTGGCTGATTTGTGGTTCAGCAGATTGCAGGCCAGAGCGGAACCGATACTGTGGTCCGATCTGACACCCCCAACTGAAGAGGGGTTAGTCGCGAGATGTCGATTTTGCGCAACAACTGCCGAGGCAATCGTCACGGAATCGATAGAGGTCGATGCCCCCGAAGGGGTTTTGAGGCTTACATAACCAGCTAAACTACTGCCGGTTCACCGTCATGACTTGCGCTGAACGGTGTTTCGCTTTCTGCCGTTAATCCCAATAGCTGCCTTGATATACGGCGTTACCAAGCTTGGGTTCAGGGTGTTATAGAGGGCCTGACCTCTTCACGGAGCGCGCCGTGTCGCACGAGTGGCGGTATTGTAGCCTGCCCGGCCTGAACGAGTACAAGCGCAGCCGGCTTTTTTCCGCTCATTTCAATCACATGACCCCGACACCACCCCGCACCCTCACCATCGCAGGTTCCGACTCGGGCGGCGGCGCCGGCATCCAGGCCGACCTGAAGACATTCTCCGCGCTGGGCTGCTTCGGCATGAGCGCCATCACGGCCATTACCGCCCAGAACACGCTGGGCGTGACGGGCGTGCATGCGATCCCGGCCGACATGGTTGCCGCCCAGATCGACGCGGTGGCTTCGGACATTGGGGTCGATGCCGCCAAGACCGGCATGCTGGGTACCGCTGCCATCGTCGAAGCCGTGGCCGCTGCGGCGGACCGCCACGGCATCCGCAAGCTGGTGGTCGACCCGGTGATGATTTCGACCTCGGGCGCGACACTGTCGGATGACGCCACCAGCCAGGCGATGGTGCGCCTGCTGTTCCCGCGCGCCGTGCTGGTCACGCCGAACCTGCCCGAAGCCTCCTACCTGCTGGACCGGCCAATCACGCGCCGCGCCGACATGGAGCAGGCCGCCGCCGACCTGATCGCGATGGGCTGCCCGGCCGTGCTGCTCAAGGGCGGCCATCTCGCAGACGATGGTCCCGCCAGCGCCGCGGGTGGCCTGGACGACCTGCTGATGCTGGCCGATGGTACCGTGCGCGTGTTCACGCATCCGCGCATCGACACAAGGAATCTGCACGGCACCGGCTGCACGCTGGCTGCGGCCATTGCGGCGCAACTGGCCCGCGGCGACGCGCTCGAGGACGCGGTCGGCAAAGGCTGGACTACGTGGCGCAGGCGATTGCTGCCGGTGCCCCCCTGAAACTTGGTGCGGGCAATGGCCCGCTCAACCACGCCTTCGCACCGCGCGTGCTGGGCTGAACGGAGCCGACATGCAGCAACTATCCGACATCGACCTGCGCGAGGACCCCGCCGCCGCGCGCTACGTCAAGGAAGAGCAAGTACAGGTGATGTTTGCCGCAAAAGCCGGCGAACTGGAGAGCCGCGAAGGCCCTAACCGCTACGGGGTTGGCGATGCCATTGTCACCGGCGCGACCGGCGACCGCTGGGTCGTCTCGCGCGAGCGCTTCGACCCGAAGTACGTGGCCTTGCCGCCGTCTGCACACGGCGAGGACGGCCCTTACCGCAACAAGCCGGTACCCGTGCTGGCCCGGCGCATGGAGGAGGCCTTCAGCATCGCGCGCTCGGACGGCGGCGATGTGCTGCATGGCAAGCCGGGCGACTGGCTGATGCAGTACGCGCCCGGCGACTACGGCATCACCGAGCAGGTGCGTTTTGCAGCGGTCTACCGACGGCTGCCGGACTGATCAGTTGCCGCCGCTCGACAGCGGCACCAGCTTGAACGCTGCACGCGCCACGCACACCACGGTGCCCGAGGCGTCCTTCACCTCGCCCTCGCAGAACGCGATGCGCGCCCCACGGCGCAGGCAGCGGGCTTCGAGCGTCAGCTCACCGCGCGCCGCGGCCAGGAAATGTGTGGACATATCGATGGTGATCACGCCCGTTTCCGTGGGCGCGTGCGAACGCGCCGCGCCGCTCAGCGTGAAGTCCAGGGTCGCCATCAGCGTGCCGCCGTGGACGTCGCCGCGGCTATTCACGAGCTGCGGATGCGCGGGCAGGCGCGTGCGGCAATAGCCCTCCTCGATGTGCTCCGGTTGCAGGCCAAAATAGCGCATCAGCGGGATATCGATGCCGAAATATGGCTTTTCAGGCGTACCGGGCGCGGCGGGGATGATTTCGGGGGCAGTCGGGCTGGACATGATGGGGAATGCTCGGTGATTGGCCGGGAATGCTGCACGACATGATAGCGGCGGGGTCGGAATTGGTTCCGGAGGCTGGGCGAATGTCGCACAAATGTTGGCCGGAACAGGAAGGCGCTGAACAATCCAAGTACTTGCCGGATAGCATCCGCTGCCTCAATCCCGTCACCCGCTGCGCCGCGTCCGCCTCGGCCAGAGGCGGACGACGGGAGCGCTTGCGGCTCCGCCATGCCGGACTCAGCCCGCGGGGAACTGGCCGATCAGATGTGCCACGGCCAGCGGGACATCATCGGCCTCCGTAATCGCCCGCACCACGGCCGCGCTGCCGACGCCGACCGCCAGTACCTGGCCCATGTTGGAAGCATTGACCCCGCCGATGCCCACCAGCGACGGAATCACCGGCTGCATCAGCTTTGCGTACGATCGGAAGCGCCCCATCCCCTGCGGCGCCGTCGGCATCACCTTGGTGGTCGTCGGGAAGATCGCTCCCAGCGCCAGATAACTCGGCCGGATAGCCGCCACGCGCAGCATCTCCGCATAGCCATGCGTCGACACACCGAGCCGCAGCCCCGACGCACGCAGCACATCGAGGTCGGCCTCGTCGAGGTCTTCCTGTCCGAGGTGGATGCCATAGATCCCGCTGTCGCCGCCGGCGGCAGCGTGCAGTTCGACCGCGATCTGCCAATGATCGTTGATGAACAGCCGCGACTGCGAACCCTTCGCGGCCTGCGCGGCACGCGCGATCTCGGCGCGCACGGCTGCAGCATCATCCGACTTGAAGCGAAGTTGCACCGTGGGCACGCCCAGTGGCACCAGCCGCTCGATCCATTCGGCACTGGGCACCACGCATAAAGGCCGAGCGCCGGCGGGCACGGCGCGAAAGCCTGCGCAGCGGCTTCCGGCGCCACGAGCGCGGCATGGCGCACACGCGGGAAGCGCTCGAATTCAGACGGCCACTCCGCCGAACCCCGCCGCCATGCGCGCGCCAGGCACAGTGCGTCATGCGCGGGGAAATGCAGCGACAGGCAGGCCAGCAGCACGGCGACGAACGCTGGCGAATGCGCATGGTCATCGTCCGCATGCACGGAAAGCACCCATGTGCCCATCGGCGAGCGCACCGTATCGATCCACTGCCCGCCTTCGCGGTCGGTTTCGATCAGCGTGGCGCCGGCCGCGGCAACGCGTGCGATCACGTCGCAGCGGCCTCGCCTTCGGACAGCAGCACGTCATACGCGCCGGGGCTGGCGGGCGCGTCGGCGAGCCGCCATGCCTGCCACGGGTGATCGGACACGCCGAAGGTCTCGCCATAGTGTTCGAGCACGGCCTGGCGCAGCGGGCCGTCGCTCGCGGCATGTACCGCGTGGCGGGTCATGCGCGGTGCTCCGCGCCTTCGGCGTGCCAGAACGGCATGCCGACCACCGGCGTGCTGGCCTGCGCGACTTCGCGCTCGGGCATCGGCCCGGCCAGGTAGGCGGTGCGGCCCGCTTCCACGGCCTGCGCGAAAGCGCGCGCCATGTTGACCGGATACGCGGCCTGCGCCACGGCGGTATTCAGCAGTACGCGTCATAGCCCCACTCCAGGACCTGTGCCGCGTGCGACGGCAGGCCCAGGCCGGCGTCGACGATCAGCGGCGTGTCCGGCAGGCGCTCGCGCAGCACGCGCATCGCGTGCGGGTTGATCGCGCCACGGCCCGTGCCGATCGGCGCGGCCCACGGCATCAGCGCCTGGCAGCCCACGTCTAGCAGGCGGCGGCACAGCACCAGGTCCTCGGTGCAGTACGGCAGCACCTTGAAGCCTTCCTTGATCAGCGTTTCCGCCACGGCGGGCAGGTTCAGCGTGTCGGGCTGCAGCGTGTAGTCGTCGCCGATCAGCTCGAGCTTGATCCAGTCGGTCTCGAACACCTCGCGCGCCATCATGGCGGTGGTGATGACTTCTTGCGCGGCAAAGCAGCCGGCCGTGTTGGGCAGCACCGGCACGCCCAGCCCCTTGAGCATCTGCCAGAAAGCCTGGCCGCCCTCGCCTTCGCCCACCGCGCCCTGGCGGCGCAGCGCCACGGTCACCATGGCCGGACGCGAGATTTCCACGGCCGCCTGCAGCGTGGCCGGCGACGGGTAGCGGGCCGTGCCCAGCAGCAGGCGCGAGTCGAACGACTCGCCGTAAAGCACGAACGGGTCGCGCAGGGTTTCTGTTGGTTCGAATGTCATGGGGTCAGCCTCCCGTCACGGGTTGGACGAGGTCGATGCGGTCGCCGGCCGCGAGTGGCGTGGCCGCGTGCGCCGTGCGCGGCACGAACTGGCCGTTGACCGCCGCGGCGAACGGCGGGGCAATCTTGGCCGCGACCACCGCGTCCGCGAGCGTAGCGGCGTCGGCGACAGCGAAGGGGCGGCCATTCAGCAGGATATCCATGGGTTCAGCATCAGTGCAGCAGGCCGGAGCGAGCCACGGGGCTCCGGCGAGCGCGTGTGTTTCCGTCACGGCCTCGATCATGCCGGGCCAGTGCAGCGCGGCCGGCACTGCATGCGCGGCCGGGTCGTCATTGAGCAGTGCGGTCACGACGGCGCAGGCCGCTTCGGTGACCGCGGGCGCGATCAGGAAGCCGTGCCGGTACAGGCCGTTCACGCGCACCACGCGCGCCTGCTGGTCCACACGGATCGCGGGCAGGTGGTCGGGGCGCGTCGGGCGGCGCTGCACGTTCAGTTCGAGCACGCGCGCCTCACCGAACGCCGGGTGCAGCGAGTGCGCCGCCGACAGCAGCTCCAGCGCGGAGCGCACGCTCATCGGCGAATCGTCCTCGCTTTCGAGTTCGGTGGCGCCGATCACGTACAGGTCGTTGGGCTTGGGCGCGATGTAGATCGGATAGCGCGGATGCAGCATGCGCACCGGGCGGTGCAGCTTCACGTCCGGTGCATGCACGCGCACGACCTCGCCGCGCAGTCCGCCGCAGGCCCGGCATGGCGCCGCGCCCGTCCTTGCCTGCCTCGGCCGGCCATGCGGTGCGCGCGCCGAGACCGCGGCAGTCGAGCACAACGCGTGCATGGATGCCCAGCGACGGCAGCGAGGCAACATCGACCTCGCCCGCTTCCCACACGCAATGCACGCCTTCGCTGACCGCGCACGACAGCAGTGCGCGCAGCGCGCCACGATTGTCGAGCTGGCCTTCGCCGGCGAGCAGCAGGCCCTGCGGGAAGCGGCCCGCCAGCGCGGGTTCCACTTCGCCCACGCCCTTGCCATCGAGCGCGCGCATGCGCTGCGCCACCAGCTCCGGCGGCGACACGGCGCGCACGCGGCTCGTGAACAGCGACATCTCGCCGCGGTCGCGCGCATGCCAGACCACGAGCGTGCCGTCCTCCTGGAAGAACACCGGCTCGGGCAACTGAGCCAGCCACGCGCGCCACAGTTCGACGCTGGCGATGCCAAGATCGACGATGCGGCGCTCGGCGATCGCCGACTCCGCAAGCGGCGCGAGCATGGCGGCGGCGACGTGCGCGGCAGAGCCCGAACCATCCGGCTGCCGCGCTCGACCAGCGCCACGCGCACGCCCTGGCGCACCAGTAGCCATGCGGCCAGGCGCCCGGCCAGGCCGGCACCGAGGATCGCGACATCAAAGGACTGCACTGCTGTCATGGGGTTGCGTGCCGGCGGACGGCGCATCGGTTCGCGCCGCCTCCGGCCTCCTGTTATCCGGGTGCCGCGCGCGGGCGGCGTGCGCGACAGGCGGAATCAACGCGGGCATGGGTGCGAACCATGCCCGTACTGCCTTACGAATAGATCTTGCTACCCTTCTTCAGGAACTCGATCGACTTCTCTTCCATGCCCTGCTGCGCTTCCTTCGGCAGCGATGCCGCGTAGTCGCGCACTTCCTGCGTGATCTTCATCGAGCAGAACTTCGGCCCGCACATCGAGCAGAAGTGGGCGATCTTGGCGCCTTCGGCCGGCAGCGTGGCATCGTGGTACGAACGCGCGCGTCCGGGTCCAGGCCGAGGTTGAACTGGTCTTCCCAGCGGAACTCGAAGCGCGCCTTCGACAGTGCGTTGTCGCGCAGCTGCGCGCCGGGCCAGCCCTTGGCGAGGTCGGCGGCGTGAGCGGCGATCTTGTAGGTGATGATGCCCTCGCGCACGTCTTCCTTGTCCGGCAGGCCCAGGTGCTCCTTCGGCGTGACGTAGCACAGCATGGCGGTGCCCATCCATCCGATATTGGCCGCACCGATGCCGCTGGTGATGTGGTCGTAGCCAGGGGCGATGTCCGTCACGAGCGGGCCGAGCGTGTAGAACGGCGCCTCGTAGCAGTGCTTGAGCTCTTCATCCATATTGGCCTGGATGCGTTGCAGCGGCACGTGGCCGGGGCCCTCGATCATCACCTGCACGTCGTGCTTCCACGCCTTGGCGGTCAGCTCGCCCAGCGTGCGCAGTTCGCCGAACTGGGCATCGTCGTTCGAGTCCGCGATGCAGCCCGGACGCAGGCCGTCGCCGAGGCTGAACGACACGTCGTACGCCTTCATGATCTCGCAGATCTCGTCGAAGTGCGTGTACAGGAAGTTTTCCTTGTGATGCGCCAGACACCACTTGGCCATGATCGAGCCGCCGCGCGAGACGATGCCCGTGACACGGTCGGCGGTCATCGGCACGTAGCGCAGCAGCACGCCTGCGTGGATCGTGAAGTAGTCCACGCCCTGCTCGGCCTGTTCGATCAGCGTGTCGCGGAACATCTCCCAGGTCAGGTCCTCGGCAATGCCGCCGGTCTTGTCCAGCGCCTGGTAGATCGGCACCGTGCCGATGGGCACCGGCGAGTTGCGCAGGATCCATTCACGCGTTTCGTGGATGTGCTTGCCGGTGGACAGGTCCATGATGGTGTCGGCGCCCCAGCGGATCGACCACACCATCTTTTCCACTTCCTCGGCCAGCGACGAGGTCACCGCCGAATTGCCCAGGTTGCCGTTGATCTTGACGCGGAAATTGCGCCCGATCGCCATCGCTCGAGCTCCGTGTGGTTGATGTTGGCGGGGATGATCGCGCGGCCCGTGGCAATCTCGTTGCGCACGAATTCCGGCGTGATGTCTTCCGGACGCAGCGGCAGGCCAGCGCCCAGCGCATTGCCGGGATGCTGGCGCAGCAGCGCCTTGTATTCGGGCTTGTCGTACAGTGCCTGCAGGTTCAGCGACTCGCGCAGCGCGACGTATTCCATTTCCGGCGTGATGATGCCCTTGCGCGCATAGTGCATCTGCGACACGTTGGCACCGGCCTTGGCGCGGCGCGGATTGGTCAGCTGGGCAAAGCGCAGGTGTGCGGTGGCCGGGTCGTTGGCGCGGTCGCGGCCATATTCGGACGACAGGCCCTTCAGCACTTCGGTGTCGCCGCGCTCGTCGATCCACTTGGCGCGCAGGGCCGGCAGGCCGGCCTTCAGGTCGATATGCACGTCCGGGTCGCTGTATGGGCCCGAGGTGTCATACACCGGGATCGGCGGGTTGGACATCTCGCCCTTGTCGGTGCGCGTCGATGTTTGCAGGATGGTGCGCAGCGGTACGCGGATATCCGGGCGGCTGCCGGTCAGGTAGTCTTGCTGGAAGCGGGTAGGCGAATTTCTGGTCGAGGTCGCTCTCGAGCGATTCGAAGGATGCAGCGGGGGCAGTACGGGCCATGGGTATCGTCCTCTCTCTCTTGCGGGGTGGACGAAACCAGGAGCCTTGTGAGCGCCGCCGGAAGGGGCGAGTCCCGGAGGACTGGAGGCTTGGTCATGCTGAAACTTCCCACGCCGGTACTAACCGGATCGGGTTCGAAGGGACTCTCTCAGCCGCACGGCCCATCCGTACGGCACCCCTGTTTCATCCAACGGGGTGAATTTAAGCACAAGCCCCCGGTGGGCGCCAGTGCCAGTTTCCATCCATTCGTGGTGCCACAGCTGTGCGCCGGGGTATCGAATCGCGCATGTTGCAGTGCAAGAACCATGCGCACGGGCACCACGAGGCACTCAGGGGCGCGCCACGTGCTCTACCATGCAATCAGGGGCAAGTACGATCCAGGAGACATCATGACCGACGCCGCTACGCACCGCGTCTTCAACCAGGTGCCGGATCTCGCGCACTACAACCTGTTTGGCTGCGATCCCATCGTCGGCAACGCACTCGAGCGCTTGGCGGCGGCTGGCATGCCGGAGCGCTAAGCGACTACGGCGCGCGGCTGGGCGAGCCGGAAGTGCTGGCCTGGGGCGCCGATGCCAACCGCCATGCGCCCGAATTGCAGACCCACAGCCGCACTGGCGAGCGCATCGATCAGGTCACTTTTCATCCGAGCTGGCACGCGCTGCTGGCGCTGCTGCGCAGCCAGCAGCTGCAGGCACTGCCGTTCGCCGAGCCTCGCGCGGGGGCGTGGATGGCGCGCACGGCCGGCTATTTCCTGCAGGCGCAGGTCGAGTCAGGCTCACTGTGCCCGACCACCATGACCTTCGCGAGCATTCCGGTGCTGCGCAAGGAGACGGCCCTGTTCGCCGACCTGGCGCCGCGCCTGTATGCGAAGGATCACGACGCGCGCGACCTGCCGTGGCGCGAAAAGACCGCGATCATGATCGGCATGGGCATGACCGAGAAGCAAGGCGGCTCCGATGTGCGCGCCAACACCACGGTGGCCCGCCCCGCACACGGCGAGGGACGCGGCGCCGAATGCCTGCTGACCGGCCACAAGTGGTTCTTCTCCGCGCCGATGTGCGACGCGCACCTCGTGGTCGCGCGCATGGGCGCCGAGGACGGGCCGCTGTCCTGCTTCTTCGTGCCGCGTTTTCGCGATGACGGCAGCAAGAACTCGATCCAGATCCAGCGGTTGAAGGACAAGCTCGGCAACCGCTCCAACAGCAGCAGCGAAGTGGAGTTCCGCGAGACCAGCGGCATCCTGATCGGCGAGGAAGGCCGCGGCATCCCGACCATCATCGAGATGGCCACCAGCACGCGGCTCGACTGCGTGATCGGCAGCGCGGCGATTCTGCGCGCCGCCTACGTCCAGGCGCTGCACCACACGCGCCACCGCAGCGCCTTCGGCCGGTTGCTGGCCGACCAGCCACTGATGCGCAACGTGCTGGCCGACCTGGCCCTGGAAAGCGAAGCCGCCACGCTGCTGATGATGGAACTGAGCCATGCGTTCGAGCACGCCGACACCGATCCGCTCGCCGCGGCATGGAAGCGCGTGGTGACGCCCGCGGCCAAGTTCTGGGTCTGCAAGCGCACGATCGAGGCCACCGGCGAGGCCATGGAAGTCTGGGGCGGCAACGGCTATGTCGAAGAGGCCCGATGGCCCGCCTCTATCGCGAAGCGCCCGTCAATTCGATCTGGGAAGGCTCCGGCAACATCATGTGCCTGGACGTGCTGCGCGCGATCCAGCGCACGCCCGATGACGCGGCGCGCCTGCTGCAGGACCTGTCGCGCCGCGCCGCCGCGCATCCGGCCGTGCGCGCGGAACTGGCTTCGCTGCAGGCGATGCTGCGCGAACCCGCGGAACAACTCGAGGCCAACGCCCGGCGCTTCGCGCAGGGGCTCGTGCTGACCGCGCAGTCCGCGCTGATGCTTGCGCATGCCGACGCAGAGAACGCCGAAGCGTTTGTCGCGAGCCGGCTCGGCCGCCAGCACGGGCGCGTGTTCGGCACGCTCGATATGGAGGCCGATGCACTCAAGCGGGTGTTCGAGCGCGGATGGACAGCATGAAGCCGGCGACGCGGCTCAGGCCTCCATGGTCTCGCGAATCCGGAGCAGCACGCGCGGCGCGTAGCGGATCAGGTCGTGCGCGCGCTCGCCGATCATGATGGCAGGCGCATTGGTATTGCCGCCGATCAGTGTCGGCATGATCGAGGCATCGACCACGCGCAGGCCTTCAACGCCGCGCACGCGCAATTGCGGATCGACGACCGCCAGCGCGTCCATGCCCATGCGGCATGTGCCGACTGGGTGGTAGATGGTGTCCGCGCGCTCGCGGATCATCTCGCGCACGGAGGCGTCGTCGCTGTCGTCGGCGCGCAGGTGCGCGGAGTACAGCTCGCGCCCGCCGAAGCACGCGAGCTGCGGCTGGGCGAAGATCCGGCGCACGATCTTCACGCCGGCCACCATGTCATCCATATCGCGTGGATCGGATAGATAGCCGGGATCGATGGACGGGGGCTGCCGCATATCGGGCGAATCCAGCCGGACTTCGCCGCGGCTGCGCGGACGCAGCGCGCACACGTGGCAGGAGTAACCGTGACCCAGGCGAAGCTTGCGCATGTGGTCATCGGCCAGGCCCACCACGAAATGAAGCTGCAGGTCGGGCTCGGCCAGGTCCGGCCGGCTGCGCAGAAAGCCGCCGGCCTCGGCAAAATTGGAACTCATCATGCCCGCGCGCTCGCGCCGGTAGCGCAGCATCTCGGACACCAGGTGCATGGCGCCGCCCAGCGACAGGCCGAACAGTTCGGGCGCGGCCACGCGCTTCTGCAGGATGATGTCGAGATGGTCCTGCAGGTTGCCGCCGACGCCCGGCAGGTCATGCACGACCGCAATGCCCAGCTCGCGCAGGTGCGCCGCCGGCCCGACGCCGGATGCCATCAGCAATTGCGGCGAGCCGAAGGTGCCGGCCGACAAGATCACGTCGCGGCGTGCGCGCAGCAGGTGCTCGCGGCCATTGCGTACCGCCAGCACGCCCACCGCATGCCTGCCCTCGAAGACAATGCGCAGCACCTGCATGCCGGTCAGCACGTGCAGGCCGGCGCGTCCGCCGTTGCAGGCCTTGTCGCGTGCGTTGCCGCCATGCAGGTAGGCACGCGCGGCGTTCCAGCGCTCGCCCTCGTGCTGCGTGACCTGGTACCAGCCGACACCTTCCTGCTCCTCGCCATTGAAATCGTCGTTGCGCAGGAAGCCGGCCTGCTGCGCGGCGTCGATGAAATGCTGGCCGAATGGATTGGGCGTGCGCAGGTCGGAAACATGGAGCGGGCCGGTGCCGCCATGCAGCGGATCATCATCGCTGCCCGCCACGCGCGCGTTGCACTCGGCGCGGCGGAAGTACGGCAGCACATCGTCCCAGGACCAGCCGTCGCAGCCTGCCGCGGCCCAGCCGTCGTAGTCTGCCGGGCGGCCGCGCGTGTAGATCATGGCGTTGATCGACGAACTGCCGCCAAGCCCGCGTCCCTTGGCTGGAAACCGCGCCTGCCGTTAAGGCCCGGCTGCGGCACGGTTTCATACGCGTAATTGCGCGCCCCGACGCGCGGCAGTATCGCCGCAATGCCCGCGGGTGTGCGCACCAGCACATGGTGGTCGTGATGGCCTGCCTCGATCAGCGCGATACTGTCGCTACCGCTGTCAGCCAGCGCCCGGCCAGCGCACACCCAGCCGAACCCGCGCCGACAACGACATAGTCATACGTGGTTTCCATCAGTCTCCCCGCGAGTCCGGAGATGGCGGCGGGGCTGCGCCCTCTGCCCGCCCCGGAGGATGGCAAGCCTGAAAACCAGTGTAGGCGCTGCCGCCGCGGGAAGTGAAGACCGGCAGGCAGCGCGTTGACTGCGCGGAACGCGCAGAACGTCAGGAAACCAGCATCGGCCGGCCCAGCATGCGCGAGAGCACGGCTTCCGGTGAATGGGTGTGGTCGGAGATCGCCTTCGGGTCCAGGTAGATGGTCTGCTCCATCATCGCGCGGCCGCGCATGGCGGCGTGCAGCAACTGGTCGCTGAAGACAATCCACGTCGATCCCGGCGGAAAGTGGAATTCCTGCTGCGGCACGCTGGCCTGGTAGTCCAGGTCGGCCTTGGCCAGGTCGTGCAGTTGCAGCATGCGGTGATCGTACTCCGAACGCTTGCGCTTGGTGATGTGCAGCAGCTTCATCAGCCCCGCCTGTCCCGGCCACATGCCGTGGGTCTTCGGCACGAAACGCTGCGCAAAATCGGCGAACGGCTCGCCCACGCGCCACACGCGCGCCGCGGCGGGGTCGATGTTGTGGAACACGCGCAGCAGGCGCTGGCCCAGCAGCGGGTTCGAGGGGAACGAGTCCACGTGCAGGCGCGTGTCGTCCTTGCGCCAGCTCACCGGGCGCCCGGCGATCTCGCTCGGGCGCAGCGACGTGCCGGCGCGCGTCATATGCGGGCCGTATTCCGGGAACAGAGCGAGCACCAGCTTTTCGCTGAATTCGGCATAACGGCGGACCAGGCGGTACAGGTCGGCAAGATCCTGCTCGCTGCCCTGGGCGCCGCGCACGGCGGTATCGGTAGCGCGCAGGTTAATGTTCTTCGACTTGCCGTCCGAATAGCGGCTGTCGAGGAAGCGCTCCTCGCCGGGCTCGAAGCGGAAGTGCAGGTCCGGGAAATAGAGTACCGCGCCCTGCTCGAGCTGGCGGCGCAGGTCCGCGCGCGTTGCCGCATCCACCTCGGGCGACCAGTCGGTGTACGGCTGCGGGCGGATCAGGTCGAGTTTGCGGATGAGGTGGAAGCGGATGGCATAGGCTTTCTCGGTTTGCCGGATTGGGGGATTTTACGCGCTATTTTTGAGTGATGAAATGCGCACAGAGATGCGAGTCTGGTATTGGCGAGTGCCGCGGTGCCAATAAAAAACCCCACCGACCAGTCAGCCAGCGGGGTTCTATTGCAGATACTCCAGAGCGCAGACCGCTTACAGTCCGGCGGCGGCCCGCAAAATTGCTGCCTTGTCCGTCGCTTCCCACGAAAATTCCGGCTCTTCACGGCCAAAGTGGCCGTAAGCAGCGGTCTTTTCATAGATCGGACGCAGCAAATCCAGCATCTGCACGATGCCCTTCGGACGCAGGTCGAAGTGCTCCTGCACCAGCTCGGCAATCTTCGCGTCGGGAATCTTTCCGGTGCCTTCCGTGTAGACGGTCACATTGATCGGGCGCGCCACACCGATGGCGTAGCTGACCTGGACCTGGCACTGGCGCGCCAGACCCGAGGCCACCACATTCTTGGCGACGTAGCGGGCAGCATAAGCCGCCGAACGGTCCACCTTGGACGGATCCTTGCCCGAGAATGCGCCGCCGCCGTGCGGCGATGCGCCACCGTAGGTGTCGACGATGATCTTGCGGCCGGTCAGGCCGCAATCGCCCTGCGGGCCACCGATCACGAAGCGCCCGGTCGGGTTCACCAGGTACTTGGTGTCCTTGAGCATCTCGGGCGGCAGCACCGGCTTGATGATCTCCTCGATCACCGCTTCGCGAATCTGCGCCTGGGTAATGTCAGGCGCATGCTGCGTCGAGAGCACAACGGTGTCGACGCTGTGCGGACGGCCATCGACATAGCGCACGGTGACCTGCGACTTGGCGTCCGGTCGCAGCCAGGGCAGGCGGCCGTCGCGGCGAAGCTGCGACTGGCGCTCGACCAGGCGGTGCGAATAGTAGATCGGGAACGGCATCAGTTCCGGGGTCTCGTCGCAGGCGTAGCCGAACATCAGGCCCTGGTCGCCGGCACCCTGGTTCAGGTAGTCGTCCGAGGCGCGATCCACGCCCTGGGCGATGTCAGGCGACTGCTTGTCGTATGCGACCAGCACTGCGCAACCCTTGTAGTCGATGCCGTATTCGGTGTTGTCGTAACCGATGCGCTTGATGGTGTCGCGTGCGACCTGGATGTAGTCGACGTTGGCCGTGGTGGTGATTTCCCCGGCCAGCACGACCAGCCCGGTGTTGCAGAGCGTCTCGGCAGCCACACGCGCGTACTTGTCCTGCGCCAGGATGGCGTCGAGGACGGCGTCGGAAATCTGGTCTGCGACCTTGTCGGGATGGCCTTCGGAGACGGACTCCGAAGTGAAAAGGAAGTCGTTTGCCACGAACTTGTTCTCCAGGTTGGCTATTGCGTGCCAGCCTGTCGGGTCATGGCGGCGACGCTTTAGCGGTATTTTCAGGCCGCTCGGTTAGAGCGGTATCGCCCCGCAAGTTGTCAGTTAACTCGGCGATACACGCTATTATACGCGGCTGTCGGCACAATGCAGCAGTGACCCCAGGGCCACTGTGCGTCCCGGCACGCGCCGATCCGATTCATGGTTAGCGGCAGCAGCCGCCCGGATCCTGAGTCCCGAATCACAACCCGAGGCCGCATTACTGTTTTTCCCGCATGGGACCCGCCATCCACCGCCTGATGACTTTCCTGTTCTGGCTGATTTCCCGCTTGCCACTGCGCCTGCTCCAGGCGGTCGGCGGCGCGCTCGGCCTGCTGGCTGCCCGCATGCCAGGCCGTTACGGTCGCCGCCTGCGCGAAAACTTCCTGCTGGCCTTCCCCGATGCCAGCGGGCCGATGATCGACGAAGCGGCCCGCTCGGCTGGCCGCATGGCCATGGAAATGCCGTACTTCTGGAGCCGAAAGAAGATCGGCGCCCGCCTGTACGGCTTTGACGACTACCTGTGGCCGGAACTGGAAAAACTGCAGCGCGCGGCAATGGCATCATCATCCTGACGCCTCATCTGGGCTGCTTTGAAGTCCTGCCGCAATCGCACGCACTGGTGCGCCCCGTGACGGCGCTGTTCAAGCCGCCCCACCAGCCATGGCTGCGCGACTGGATCGAGCGCATGCGCACCCGGCCCAACATGGCCATGGCTCCGGCCACGCCACGCGGCGTGCGCATGCTGGTCAAGGCGCTCAAGCGGGGTCAGGCCGTCGGCATCCTGCCCGACCAGGTGCCAAGCGGCGGCGAAGGCAACTGGGCGCCGTTCTTCGGCAAACCCGCCTACACCATGGCGCTGGTGCACCGCCTGCAACAGCTTACGCAAACGCCCGTGGTCGCCATCTTCGGCGAACGCTTGCCACGCGGTGCCGGCTATCGCGGCCACCTGCGCATCCTTAACGATGGCGGCATGTTGCCCGAAGATCCTGGCGAAGCGGCCGCCGTCATCAACCGTACCATCGAGGAACTGGTGGCCATTGCGCCCACGCAGTACCTCTGGGCCTACAACCGCTACAAGACCCCATCCGGCGTGGAGCACCCGACCCGGGCCACGCTGGGGGCCACCGAATCTTCCCACTCATGAATCGACTCTTCACGTGGCTCGGCATCGGTCTGCTGACCATGCTGGGCAAGCTGCCCTATCCGCTCGTCGCCCGCTTCGGCGAAGGGCTGGGCGGCCTGCTCTACCTGGTTCCAAGCAGCCGGCGCCGGATCGTGCAGGCCAACCTGCGCGCCTGCTTCCCTGACAAGAGCGAAGCCGAGATCGATGCGCTGTCGCGCGAATCGTTCCGGACTGTCTTCCGCAGCTTCGCCGAACGCGGCATCTTCTGGACCGGCAGCGAAGCGCAAATGCGCCGCTGGGTACAGATCGACGACCAGGCCGACCTGGTGGCGTTGGACGGCACCCCGCACATTCTGGTCACGTTGCACCTGTCGGGCGTCGAGGCCGGCGCCATCCGCCTGACCATCCACCTGCGCGACAACGTCGGCCGCTCGGGTGCCTCGCTGTACACCGCGCAGAAGAACACGCTGTTCGACGGCTTCCTCAAGCACGCACGCGGCCGCTTCGGCGCGAAGATGATCTCGCGCAACGACAGCGCGCGCGACATTCTGCGCTGCCTGAAGAAGGGTGAAGCGCTGCAGCTCATCGCCGACATGGACTTCGGCGAGCGTGACTCGGAGTACGCGCCGTTCTTCGGCGTCCAGGCCCTGACGCTGACATCGGTGTCGCGCCTGGCGCGGATGACGGGGGCGAAGGTGGTGCCCATCTACACGGAGATGCTGCCCGATTACCAGGGCTATGTGCTGCGCATCCTGCCGGCGTGGGAAAACTACCCCGGCGACAGCGTGGCGGATGACACGCGCCGCATGAACGCGTTCTTCGAAGACTGCATCCGACCGCGCGTGGCCGAGTACTACTGGGTGCACAAGCGCTTCAAGAACCGCCCGGCCGGCGAACCGTCCATCTATTGACCGCGGCCGGCAGGTCCGGACCCGCGCGGCTACAATTCGCACCATGAAACTCCAGTTCACCAAGATGCACGGTGCCGGCAACGACTTCGTCGTGCTCGACGGCATCCACCAGAAGCTCGACCTGAGTGCCAGCCAGTGGCGCGCGCTTGCCAGCCGGCATTTCGGCGTGGGCGCCGACCAGATGCTGGTCGTCGAGAAGCCCACGCGCGACGACGTGGACTTCCGCTACCGCATCTTCAATGCCGACGGCAGCGAGGTCGAGCACTGCGGCAACGGCGCGCGCTGCTTCGTGCGCTTCGTCACCGACAAGGGCATGACCGACAAGCGCTCCGTGCGTGTGGAGGTCATGAACGGCGTGATCACGCTGACCCTGCAGGATGACGGCCAGGTCACGGTCGACATGGCGCGCCGAACTGAACGGCCCGCGTGCCGTTCCGTGCTGATGGCCTGCAACCCGGGTGCAAGGCAAAGACACGGCTTACGGGCTGGAAATCAACGGCCGCACCGCGTGGATATCCGCGGTGTCGATGGGCAATCCGCACGCCGTGCAGGTCGTGGACGACGTCGAGAACTTCCCGGTGCTGCAGGATGGCCCGCTGATCGAACACCACCCGACCTTCCCGAACCGCGTGAACGCCGGCTTCCTGCAGGTGGTCGACCGCCATACCGTGCGCCTGCGCGTGTTCGAGCGCGGCGCCGGCGAGACCCTGGCCTGCGGCACCGGCGCATGTGCGGCGGTCGTGGCGGGTATCCGCCGCGGGCTGCTCGATTCCCCGGTGAAGGTCCATACCCACGGCGGCGACCTCAGCATTGCCTGGGATGGCGGCACGGAGCCCGTGCGGATGACCGGACCGGCCACCACGGTGTTCGAAGGCACCATTGACCTGGCCGCCCTGCCGGCCTGACCATAGGGGCCTGTGCGCCCCGCTTCGCTTCATCGCGCCGTGACTGCGGCGGGGTCCCCGAACGTTCCGCGCAGCGACCCGCCGCCGGACGAACCGATGGAGCACCCATGCCGCTGGACGATTACCGCATCACTTCAGGCAAACGCTTCAACCTTGCCGACTTCGACCCGGGCAGCAGGCCCATGTCGCAGGGTGACAAGGAGACCGATCTCGCGCGCCTCTCGCAATTGAGCGCGGAGCTCGACGTCCAGCAGGACATCTTCTATGCCGAGCACCGGCGCAAGATTCTGGTGGTGCTCCAAGGCATGGACACCAGCGGCAAGGACGGCACCGTGCGCTCGGTGTTCCGCAGTTTCGATCCGCTCGGCATCCGCGTAGTGAGCTTCAAGGCGCCCACCGCCGAGGAACTCGCGCACGACTACCTGTGGCGAGTGCACTTGCAGGTACCCAAACCGGCGAAATCGTGCTGTTCAACCGCAGTCACTACGAAGACGTGCTGATCACGCGCGTGCACGGCTGGATCGACGCGCAGGAATGCGAGCGCCGCTACAAGCAGATACGCGCGTTCGAGACGCTGCTCGACGAGACCGGCACCACCCTCGTCAAGTGCTTCCTGCATATCTCGAAGGACGAGCAGAAGGCGCGTCTCGAAGCGCGCCTTGCCGACCCGAACAAGCACTGGAAGTTCGACCTGACCGACCTGGCCGAGCGCAAGCATTGGAAGGCGTACATGGACGCCTACGAGTCGGCCATTGCCGCCACCAGCACCACGGAATCGCCGTGGTATATCGTGCCGGCCGACTCCAAGACCCATCGCAACCTGATGGTGGCGGAGATCCTGTCCGAGGTGTTCCGCCAGCTCAAGCCAGCCTACCCGCCGGCAAGGGCCGACCTTGCCGGGACCAAGGTCGAGTAGCGCGATCGCGGCGGCAACGCCGCGTTACTCGTGGTCGCCGTTGCCGCGATGCACGTCGTGCGTGACGAACGGATGTTCGCGGCTCGGCATGGCCAGCCATTGCGGGTGGCGCAGCGTGCCGCGGATATCGTCGAGCCCGCTGGACCAGTGCTCGTGCATGGCAAGCGAGCCGAACTGGTAGTCCTTGGCGCTGTTCTCGAATGACTTGTCGCGGTAGATGAGCTGGATGACGTTGCGGCGCGCGTCGCAGGCATGCTCGGCGGCTCGGCGGTACCAGTCGCTGTCGCGCTTCGACGCCGGTACCAGGGCCATCACTTCGCTGAGCATGCGGCGGTAATTCTGCTGCTCGCGCATGTAGTCGGTGATGGTGCGGGTACGGCTCGAGTACTGGATGTCCTTCTGCCGCTCGGCCACTTCGCTCAGGTCGTGCGGAAGCTTGCCGCGCGCGCTCCACAGGTCGACCTGGAAGATCAGCGCGTCGCGGCGCGGCTGCGCGGTCAGGACTTCGGCCAGCGGCGTATTCGAGACCAGCCCGCCGTCCCAGTAGTACTCGCCGTTGATTTCCACCGCCGGAAAGCCTGGCGGCAATGCGCCCGACGCCATGAAATGCTCGGGGAGCAGCGTGTCGCGCGTATTGTCGAAATAAGCGAAGTTGCCGGTGCGGATATTGACCGCCCCCACCGACACGCGCATTTCCTTGGGCCGGTTGATCAGATCGAAGTCGGCAAAGCGTTCGAGCGTGGCCTTGAGTGGCGTGGTGTCGTAGTAGCTCGCACGCGTGGGGTCGGCGTAGCGCGACACCAGTTCCAGCCAGTTGCGCGGTAGGAAGAAGCCGCGCTGGCCCTCGAACATCGCGCGCGCGGCGTGCATGCCGTCAAACCAGACACGCAGCGGTTCCGGCCAGGTATCTGCACTGTCGAACAGCGCCGAAAGCGACAGGCTCGGCAGCCAGGGCTGCGCACAGATGTACTCCCAGAACGCGCGTAGCTGCTCCACGCGGCGCTCGGGCGGATTGCCGGCGATGATCGCTGCATTCAGCGCGCCGATCGAAATGCCGGCGACCCAGTTCGGGTAAATGCCGCCTTCGGCAAGCCCTTGGTAGACACCGGCCTGATAGGCACCCAGCGCACCGCCACCCTGCAGCACGAGCGCGCGCACGGCATAGGCTTCGTGGGGCGGGCGGCCCGGTTCGGGTCCCTTGGGCACCTCTTCGGCTGGCCCGCACGGCTGTATCTGCGCCTTGCGCGTACGCGCCGGCTTTGCGCGCCGCGTCGCCGCTTCCTGGGTTCCTGCCGCTCTTTGCCCGCCACGCGCTGCTCCTTCTCAAATGGTGATTCCAGCCGGGGCGGCGGCACGCCGGGAGCTATCTCCGGCCGGCCGCGCGCCGCGGTGCCGGTCAGACGCCGTAGCGCTGCCGGTAGGCCGCCACGGCCTCGCGCGAGCCCGACAGCGCCGGGTCGTTGGATGCGTCGAGGTAGGCCAGCAGGTCCTTCAGGCTGGCGATGGCGATCACGGGCACGCCGTATTCGCGCTGCACGTCCTGCACGGCCGAATGCGTGCCGACCTGGTCGGCGGTGCCGCTCTTTTCCATGCGGTCGAGCGCGATCAGCACGGCCGCAGGCTCGCGCCGGCGGCCCGGATCAGCTGCATCGATTCACGCACCGAGGTACCTGCGGAAATCACGTCGTCGATGATGACGACCTTGCCTGGAGCTTCGCCCCGACCAGCGTGCCGCCTTCGCCGTGATCCTTGGCTTCCTTGCGGTTGTAGGCGAAACCGACGTCACGTCCCATGGCCGCCAGCGCCACCGCGGTGGCCGACGCCAGCGTAATGCCCTTGTAGGCCGGCCCGAACAGCACGTCGAACTGCACGCCCGAGGCCAGCAGCGTTTTCGCATAGAATTGCGCCACCTGGCCCAGCATGGCGCCCTGGTTGAACAGGCCGGCATTGAAGAAGTACGGCGACTTGCGGCCCGCCTTGGTAACGAACTCGCCGAAGGACAGCACGCCGGCGTCCAGCGCGAAGCGGATGAAGGTCTGGCTGAGATCCGGCTGGCCAGCCTGCTGCGTGGTCGAAGCGTCGTCTGCTGCGTCATTCTTTTCTCTCTGAATTCAAAAATTTTCCCGCATGTTACGGATTATCAGCGCCAACCTCAACGGCATCCGCTCCGCTTCCAAGAAGGGCTTTTTCGAGTGGATGGGCAAGCAGGACGCGGACATGGTCTGCGTGCAGGAACTCAAGGCCCAGGCCGCCGACATGACCGAAGCGTTCCTGGCGCCACATGGCTATCACGGCTTTTTCCACTACGCCGAGAAGAAGGGCTACAGCGGTGTTGGCCTGTACACGCGCCACAAACCCGAGCGCGTGATCACGGGCTTCGGCAACCCCGAGTTCGACAACGAAGGCCGTTATGTCGAAGTGCAGTATCCGCACCTTGCCGTGATTTCGGTCTACGTGCCGTCCGGCTCGAGTTCGGAGGAGCGCCAGCAGGCAAAGTTCCGTTTCATGGAGGCTTTCCTGCCACACTTGCTGCAACTGAAGGCCAGCGGGCGCGAGATCGTGCTGTGCGGCGACGTCAACATCGCTCACAAGGAAATCGACATCAAGAACTGGAAGGGCAACCTGAAGAATTCAGGCTTCCTGCCCGAAGAACGAGCCTGGATCGGTGAGTTGTTCGACACCCACGGTTATGTGGACGTTTTCCGCCAGCTCGACCAGCGGCCGGAGCAGTACACCTGGTGGAGCAACCGCGGCCAGCTTACGCCAAGAACGTCGGGTGGCGCATCGATTACCACCTGGCCACGCCGAAGATCGCCACCACGGCGCATGTGTGCTCGATCTACAAGGACGAGAAATTCAGCGACCACGCGCCGCTATCGATCGACTACGACTTTCCGCTGTAAAAAGTCCGGGCGGTCACGCCGCCCGGACTTCCTCGAGAAGTTCTGGGTGGCGGTCGAGAAGTTTCAGTAGTTTGATCAAAGCCAGTGGGGGCTTGGTCTTGCCGGTTTCGTACCGCGAGAACGCATTGACGCCGCCACCGAAAATGTCCGCGGCTTCCCGCTGGTCAAGGCGGAGTTTCTTCCGGACAGCAGTGATATAAGTCGGATCCACGAGCGACGCGTTGACCTGCTTGTTGAAAGCCAGCATCGCCTCGCTAATCCTCCCGCCATCGTCATCCAGCAGACCGTCACCGCACTTGCCACACCAATCGCCCCGTACTTGGGGAATCACGGTCGTTTCGCCGCGATACGTATAAGGCATATCACGCACGCCTCTCACCAATTCTGCGCCACCACATACAGGACATCTCATCCGCCGCTCCTTACTCAGTCCGGCTAGGGGTTATCTGGGCTTGAACGACACCACAAGCACCTTATCCGTGTGGTCAGCTTGACATAAAGGCCACCATATCTCGTGGCCGGGCGGTACACGTCCTGCCACACCCGATGATCCTGGTAAGTTGTCATGCTCTTGTAGAAATCGGCTGGCTCCAGATGTAGCAGGATGTCACGCACCCCTTCCCAGTCCAGATTCATCTGCGCAGCGCCGACATACGCGACGTACGTCATTTTCATCTTGCCAGCGCCAGCATGTCTTTCAGTTGCCGTAGCTTGTAATGCGCCGTCCCCTTCTCCATCAAAATTAACCTACCAGGTTAAATCTCGCAAGCCACCAACCGCGCCAAATCACAAGAATCCAATCGGTACAAACCCCTGCGACCAGCCCCCATCCCCGCTACAATGCAGGTTCGCCCCTGCTCCAGACAGGAGACGTTTCGCATTCCCCGCATTTCTTGAGCGAGTCCGCCATGGTTTTCAAAGTGTTCGTCGATGGTCAGGAAGGCACCACCGGTCTCCGGCTGCTTGACTATCTTTCCGGTCGTTCCGACGTGGAACTGCTGCGCATTGCCGAAGACAAGCGCAAGGATCCGGCCGAGCGCGCACGCTTTCTGACGCCGCGGATGTCGCTTTCCTGTGCCTGCCGGACGTGGCCTCGCGCGAGGCCGTGTCGCTGGTGACCAACCCGAACACCTGCGTGATCGACGCCAGCACGGCGTTCCGCACTTCCGACAACTGGGCTTATGGCCTGCCGGAACTGGTGCGCGGCCAGCGCGAGAAGATCCGCGCGAGCAAGCGCATCGCGGTGCCGGGGTGCCATGCCAGCGCGTTCGTGCTGGCGGTGCGCCCGCTGATCGATGCCGGCGTGCTGCCGCGCGACTACCCGGTGTCGGCGTTTTCGCTGACCGGCTACAGCGGCGGCGGCAAGAAAATGATTGCCGACTTCGAGGCCGGCGGTAACCCGAAGCTGGAAAGCCCGCGCCCGTATGCGCTCGGCCTGGCGCACAAGCACCTGCCCGAAATGCGTGTGCAGGGCGGCCTGGCGGCGGAGCCGATCTTCAACCCGATCGTCGGCAACTTCTTCAAGGGCCTGGCCGTGACGGTGCCGGTCTATGGCGACCGCCTCGCGCGCAAGGTCAGCCCCGAGCAGATCGTCGACATCTACCGCAAGCACTATGAAGGCGAGCAGTTCGTGCGCGTGCTGCCGTACAACAGCGAAGGCAACCTCGACGATGGTTTCCTCGACGTGCAGGCCAACAACGACACCAACCGTGTCGACCTGTTCGTGTTCGGCACGCCCGAGCGCCTGAACCTGGTCGCGCGCCTGGACAACCTGGGCAAGGGCGCGGCCGGCGCGGCGGTGCAATGCATGAACGTGCATGTCGGCGCCGACGAGGCGACCGGGCTGCAGGCCTGAGCGAATCTCAGCGCCCAAGCAGGAAAGCCGGCAATGCCGGCTTTTTGTTATCTGCAGGATCGCTCAGCGATTCAGCGGCCGCTGGCGGTCGTCGTCGCCGGCATCGACCGGCGCATCGCCGAGGTTGGCCATGTTGGCGCGGTACGGAGGCAGGCGGTCCACCGTGGTGTTGATGGCCCGCGCATAGAGCGGCAGCACCTCCGGCATGTGCTTTTCGAGATCGGCAATGCGGGTGCGCCCCGATGGGTGCGTGGACAGGAAGTCGGCGCCCGACTGCGTGACCTTGGCCATTTTCTGCCACAGCGTCACGGCGGCGCGCGGGTCATAGCCCGCGCGTGCCGCGATGTCCATGCCAACCAGGTCGGCCTCGCTCTCGTCCGCGCGGGAGAAGCGCAGCGTCAGCAGATGCGCACCCGTGCCAAGCGCCATATTACCGAGATTGCCGAACCCGAACAGCTGCGAGACGACATTGGCGCCGAGGTTGGTGATTTCCGACTTGGCGGCGCGCTCGCGCGCGTGCTCCTGCAGCGCATGGGCGATCTCGTGGCCCATGGCCATGGCGATCTCGTTGTCGGTCAGCTTGAGCTGGTCGAGCAAGCCGGTGTAGAACGCAATCTTGCCGCCGGGCATGCAGAACGCATTGACCTGCTTGGAGCCGATCAGGTTGACTTCCCACTGCCACTGGCGCGCGCGCTCGTTCCAGCGCGCGGTTTCCGGCAGCAGCCGCTTGCCGATGGCACGCAAACGCTGCAGTTGCGGATTGCCATCGCCGGCCAGTGCATGCTTGGCGATCGCCTCCTGCTTGATCTGCTCGTACTCCTGCGCGGCCTGCTGCTCGATGACCTCGACCGGTACGATCTGGCGCACCGCGGAACCGCCGCGTTGCAGGCGGATGCCATCTTCCTGGCCCTGGGCGTCGTCCTGCTGCGCCAGCGCCAGCGGCGCCATCGCCATCGCCATCGCCGCGCCCACGGACAGCGCACAGGTCATGCGGGACAGGACAGGACGCGCAACACCTGGCAGGCGACGGGACATGTTCGGTTCCTTGGGGGGCGATAGGGAAAGCCGGTAGCAGGATGCGCGGAGCGGACAAACGGGTGATGCAATAATACACGGCGCCCGCGCAGCCGCGCGGCGCCACCTGCCCACGCCGCCCATGAATTTCCAGGACTACCTCGACATCTTCCGCAACCGCCGCATCGGCGCATGCTGGCGCTGGGCTTCGCCTCCGGGCTGCCGCTGGCGCTCACGTCCGGCACGCTGCAGGCCTGGATGACAGTCGAAGGGCTCGATATCAAGACCATCGGCTTCTTCTCGCTGGTCGGCCAGGCCTACATCTTCAAATTCCTGTGGGCGCCGCTGATGGACCGCTACACGCCGCCGATGATGGGCCGGCGCAAGGGCTGGCTGCTGGTCACGCAGATCGGCCTGGTGCTCGGCATCGCCGCCATGGCGTTCTGCCCGCCGCGGGAAGCGCTCTGGACGCTGGCAGCGCTCGCGACGCTGGTGGCGTTCCTGTCGGCGTCGCAAGACATCGTGTTCGATGCCTACAGCACCGACGTGCTGCGCCCGGCCGAACGCGGCGCCGGCGCGCCGTCAAGGTGCTCGGCTACCGGCTGGCGATGCTCGTCTCCGGCGGGCTGGCGCTATGGCTTGCGGACCGCGTGATGGGCTGGCCGCAGATGTACCTGCTGATGGCCGCGCTGATGGGCATCGGCATGGTCACGCTGCTGTGGGCGCCCGAGCGATGTGCCCGCGCGCGCGCCGCGCTCGCTCGAAGAGGCCATCGTCGGCCCGCTGCGCGACTCTTCTCGCGCCCCGGCGCATGGTGGCTATTGCTGCTGATCGTGCTGTACAAGCTTGGCGATGCGTTCGCCGGCAGCCTCTCCACCACGTTCCTGATCCGCGGCGTCGGCTTTTCCGCCGGCGAGGTCGGCATCGTCAACAAGACGCTGGGACTCGCCGCCACGATTGTCGGCGCGCTGTTCGGCGGCACGCTGATGGTGCGGCTGGGGCTATACCGCTCGCTGATGCTGTTCGGCGTGCTGCAGGCAGTGTCCAACCTGGGCTACTGGATTCTGGCGGTGACGCCGCCGCACTTGTGGTCGATGGGCGCCACCATTGCGGTGGAAAACCTGTGCGGCGGCATGGGCACGGCGGCGTTCGTGGCGCTGCTGATGACGCTGTGCAACCGCTCGTTCTCGGCCACGCAGTACGCGCTGCTGTCGGCGCTGGCTCGGTGGGCCGCGTCTATGTCGGCCCGACTTCCGGCTACATGGTCGAAGCCTGGGGCTGGGCGCCCTTCTACCTGGGCACGGTGCTGGTGGCGCTGCCCGGCGTGCTGCTGCTCTGGAGCATGCGCAAAACGGTCCATCGCTACGAGGCCCAGGCGCGCGAGGCGATCGCCTGAGCCTCGTCGCTCGGACTTGCCTTATTCCTTGTAGTAGACGATCTGGTGCGACGTGGCGAGCAGCTCGCCGCCCGCGCTCCAGACCTGCGCGCTCTGGTCGAAGAACCCCTGGCGAAATACCTGCGCCCGGGCACTGCACAGCACGTGGGAATCGCCGAGCGCGGCCAGCGTGGCCGCATCGGCATGGAAGTAGGTGGTCAGCGACACGGTGCCTGCCGGCACGAAGCCCGCGCGCTTGAGGAAGATGCGCGGATAGAAGCTGTCGCACCACGCCGCCATGGCGGCGAAGTCCGGCGTGCGCGGCGGTTCGTCGCGCAGCCAGAACTGCGTCAGGCTGTCGGGATGCTCGATGCCGGGCTCCGTCGTCGGCTTGGCGCCGCGGAACGGACGCATATCGTAGGACTTGAGCCAGCGCACCGGCGCAAACCCGGCCATGGCCGGCACCTCATCAGCCGGCGGCGCGTCGGGCCGCGCCGCTTCCGCGCAAGCCCACGTCTCGCGCCGCAGGGAGAACACCGCGCTGGCCGTGGTCGCCACCGCATCGCCCTGCCGCAGCTCGATCTGCCAGTGCTGGGTCGAACGGTTGGTGCGCGTCGGGCGCGCCTCGATCTCGAACGGCCCTTCGGCGATCGGCCCGGCGAAGTTCACCGTCAGCGCGAGCGGATCGCCAAGCCGCTGCGGATGCTGCAGCGCGGCCTGCAGCAGCGTCGCCGCCGTCATGCCGCCGAACGGCCCGATCATGTTCCAGTAAGCCGGCGTGGTGCGGCCCAGATAGCGGTGGTCTCCCACCGGTTCGAGCACGAGCGCGTCGTCGAAGGGATGAAGCAGCGTGCCGGCGGCGGTGCCGGTGTGGGTCTGGGGCGCGGAAGTCATTGGCAAATAGCACGGTCGTTCGGTGACCTGCCTACACTAACCGTAGTCAGGTTTCGCGTCAATGCCTATCCGACATCAGCTCCGGGCGCGTATCCGCAGCGGCACGCTCCAGCCAAGTTGGTTGGCGATCACGCCCAGCAGCACGAGCGCCATGCCCGCGAGCTGCAGCGGCCCCAGCACCACATGGAAGACCGCTACGTCGATGATGATCGCCACGAGCGGATAGACGAACGACAACGTCGCGATCGACACCACGCTCAGCCGCTGGAAGGCGCCATACAGCAGCGTGTACATCACGCCCGTGTGGACCAGGCCGAGCGCCAGCAACGCACCCCAGGCGCGGCCGTCAAAGCTGGCCACGGCCGGATGCGCGAGCGGCGCCAGCATCGCCACGCCGATCACCATCTGCAGGCCGGCGATCTGCCCCGGCGGGATGCCCTGCAACCGCCGCGTCGCCATCGTGGTGACCGCATACAACAGCGCCGCCAGCATGGCCAGCCCGATGCCAGCCAGCATCGCCATGCCCTGTGCGCCGTGCTCTAGCCCGGTGATCAGCATCACGCCGAGGAACGCCAGCAGCAGCCACGGCAGCCGACCGAACGGGAACGGCTCGCGCTGGAATACGGCCGTCAGGATCAGCAGGAAGAACGGCTGCGTGTGATAAACGACGGTGGCAATTGAAATCCCGCTGTAGGCGTAGGCCGAAAACAGGCACAGCCAGTTGAGGATCAGCGTGACGCCGCCCAGCGCCAGCCAGCCCATGCGCGCCTTGTCCAGCCGCACCCAGCCGCGCTGCAAGGTCAGCACGCCCAGCAGCGAGCGCCGCCGAGCAGGCAGCGGAAGAACACCACGTCGATGGTCGGCTGGCCGCTGGTGACGACGAACCAGCCGATCGTGCCGGACATGGCCATTGCGGCGATCATGCGCCAGGTACCGCCAGCGCCCGCTTGTTGGTTTGTCATGAAAATGCTCCGATGAGTCCGTGAGCGCATTGTTCCACCATGACCAAGAATCAACAATCCAGCGATAACTCAATTAGTATTTGACTTCACGTCAAAGAAAGCGGAGATCCGGATGCAGGCAGCGCCACTGAATGCGATGGCCGTGTTTGCACGGGTAGTGGAATGCGGCAGCTTCTCCGCCGCCGCGCAGGACCTCGGCATGACGCCCTCCGCGGTCAGCCGCCACGTGTCGCGGCTCGAAGCCACGCTCGGCGCCAGCCTGCTGCAGCGGACGACCCGGGCCTTTGCGCTGACCGACCTGGGTCATGCCGTCTACGCCGCCTGCGCGCGCATGACGGCGGCCGCACGGGAAGTCACCGCACTGGGGACCGACCATGCCGGCGAGCCGCACGGCGTGCTGCGCGTGAGTGCCTCGGTCGTGTTCGGACAGGCCTGGCTGGCGCCGCGCCTGCCTGCGTTGTTGGCGCGCTACCCAGCGCTGGAGTTACAACTCACACTGGCCGACCGCATGGTCGATTTGGTCGAGGAAGGCCTGGACGTGGCGATCCGCATCGCACGGGAATTGCCGCCGGGCCTGGTCGCACGGCCATTGCGCGAGGTGCGCTACCAGTTGGTGGCGTCGCCGGCCTGGCTGCGCCTGCATGGCGCACCGAAGCGGCCGGAAGACCTGCCGCGCACGCGCTGCCTGTACCTCGGCTATGGCGCCTTCGGTGAACGCTGGTCCCTGCGGCACAAGGCTTCGGGCGATGATGTCACCGTGCGCGTGCCGCCACGCTTCACGCTGAACAACAGCATGGCCATCGTCGCCATGGTGGAAAGGGACGCCGGCATTGGCCTGGTGCCCGATTTTTCCGCCGCGGCGGGGCTGGCCGACGGCCGGCTGGCAACCGTACTCGACGACTGGGAAATCCTGGAGCCCTACAGCGGCACGGCCTACGCGGTGTACACGCCTACCCGCCATGTGCCGCCGAAGGTGCGGGCCTTGTCGACCATCTGGTGGCCACGGCGGCGGAGCATTGAGCCCGCCGCCTCCCGCCCCCTTCCCGCAGCCGCTCAGGCCGAGCAAACCCGGTACACCGCGAGGCTGCCGCGCCAGTTCTCGCCCCAGTTCACGGTGATGCCTTCGTGCATGACCACGCGGTCGAGCACGCGCAGGCCCACCTTGGGCGCCAGCGCCTCGAAATCGCTGATGGTCAGCACGCGCACGTTCGGCGTGTTGTACCACTGGTAAGGCAGTGATTCCGACACCGGCATGCGGCCGCGGAACACCGACAGCCGATGCGGCCAGTAGCCGAAGTTCGGGAACGAGACAATGCATTCGCGGCCCACGCGCAGCGTGTCGCGCAGCACCTGCGCGGTGTTGTGGATGGTCTGCAGCGTCTGCGACAGGATCACCGTATCGAAGCTCTTGTCCTCGAACAGCGCCAGGCCGCCTTCCAGGTTCTGCTGGATGACATGCACGCCCTTCTGCGCGCAGGCGAGCACGCCCTCGTCGCGGATCTCGATGCCGTAGGCCTGCACGTCGAGCTCGTCCTGCAACACGCGCAGCAGGCTGCCGTCGCCGCAGCCAAGGTCGAGCACGGTGGAATTGGGCTCGATCCAGCGGGCGATCGCGCGGAAGTCCGGCCGCAGCGCCAGGATGTTCGGATTGGCCAGGGCATTCATGCGCCGATCTCCTCTGCGATGCGGTCGTAGTAGGCGCGCATCAGGTTGTGGTAGCGCGGATCGTCCAGCAGGAAGGCGTCGTGGCCGTGTGGCGCGTCGATTTCGGCGTACGAGACCGGGCGCTTGTTGTCGAGCAGCGCCTTGACCAGTTCGCGGCTGCGGTTCGGCGCGAAGCGCCAGTCGGTACTGAAGCTCGCGACCAGGAAGCTCGCCTGCGTTTGCGCCATCGCGCGCGTCAGATCGCCGCCATAGGCCAGCGCCGGGTCGAAATAATCGAGCGCACGCGTGATCAGCAGGTAGGTGTTGGCGTCGAAGTACTCGGCGAACTTGTCGCCCTGGTAGCGCAGGTAGCTTTCCACCTGGAACTCGACGTCGAACGAAAAGCGGATGTCGTCGGTCTTGAGCTCGCGGCCGAATTTCTCGGCCATGTCCTCGTCCGACAGGTAGGTGATATGGCCGATCATGCGCGCCACGCGCAGGCCGCGCTTGGGCTTCACGCCATGGGCGTAGTAGTTGCCGCCGTGGAAATCGGGGTCCGACAGGATCGAGCTGCGCGCGACCTCGTTGAACGCGATGTTCTGCGCCGACAGCTTGGGCGTGGACGCCACCACGATGCAATGGCGCAGCCGCTGCGGATACATCAGGCTCCAGGCCACCGCCTGCATGCCGCCGAGGCTGCCGCCCATTACCGCGGCGAACTGCGTGATGCCGAACGCGTCGGCCACGCGCGCCTGCGCGTTGACCCAGTCCTCCACCGTCACCACCGGGAACGCCGCGCCATAGGGCTCGCCCGTGGCCGGGTTGGTGCTCATCGGCCCCGTGGACCCGAAGCAGGAGCCCAGGTTGTTCACGCCGATGACGAAGAAGCGGTCGGTATCGAGCGGCTTGCCGGGACCGACCATGTTGTCCCACCAGCCCACGTCGCGCGGATCGTGCGCATAGACGCCGGCCACATGGTGCGACGCGTTCAGCGCGTGGCAGACCAGCACGGCATTGGAATGGTCGGCGTTGAGCGTGCCATAGGTCTCGACCATCAGGTCGTAGCCGGCGATCGACGAGCCGTTGCGCAGCTTCAGCGGCTCCTGGAAATGCATGCGCTGCGGCGCAACGACACCGACGGAATCGTTCGGCAGCGGGAGCGCGGCAGGCGGCAAGGCGACATCTGTCATGGAATCGGCCCACATCACGCAGGCATAAAAAAACCCGACCGGCAGTGCGTATAAAGCGTCGCAGCCAAGTCGGGCATTCGCGGTGTTCCGCGTGCCGGCGTGAATCCCGAAACTGCCGGGGAGCGCCGACCCAACCTCTTTAGCCGCATTTATATTCGCAGACGGAGGACCTCTGGACCATCCGGCTGCCGCGCGCCCGCAAGCCAGTCATCAAATCGGCGCGACCGGGCAATTATAGAGCAATTGGCCCGACGTGACGCTGCAGGCTATCCCAGCAGCACGCGCAACTGTGCCTCCACGCGCTCGCCCGGCGACTTGCGGAAGCCGCTCTTGGCGTAGCGGTGCCACTGGCCCTGCACATAGGCGGTGACCAGCGCGGCGCGCAGCGGAATATCGGCGTCGGCCGGGAAAGCGCCTTGCGTCACGGCCATCTTCAGGCACTGGCGCAGCGATGCCTCGATGCGGTCGATCATCTGGTTGATGCGGTCCTGCAGGCGTTCATGCTCGCCCACGAGCGCCTCGCCGGTCAGCACGCGCGTCATGCCCGGGTTCTTCTCGGCAAACGACAGCAGCATGCGCACGATGGCCTGCATCTGGCGCAGGCCGTGCTCCTCGTTCGCGGTAATCTGGTTGATCAGGCCGAATACGGTCTGCTCGATAAAGGCGATCAGCCCTTCGTACATCTGCGCCTTGCTCGCGAAATGGCGGTACAGCGCCGCTTCCGACACGCTCAGGCGCGCGGCCAGCGCGGCGGTGGTGATCTTTTCCCCACGCGGTTGTTCCAGCATGGCGGCCAGCGTCTGCAGAATCTGGACGCGGCGCTCGCCCGGGCGCGGGCGCTTGCGCGCCGGCGGCGAGCTGTCGCTGGCCGGCGCTGCGTCCTGCCCGTCCGGCAGGACCGCTTCCGGCGGGGTTCCGTTGCTTTCCATCATGACCCGGTTCTCCGCAATCTTTGTTGTAGTTGATGCATCGATTGTACTTTTATGTCCACATAGCCCGGCCGGTTCGGCACGCGCGCCCGTACGCGTGGCACGTGATCGGGCTGCGACTGCGGGGCCAGTGCCACGCCCGCCTCGGCCGGTGGCACCTGTGCTTCAGCGGCGACCAGCGTCACCGAAGTTTCCTGCGCGGCGTGACTTGCGTGCCGGCGGTCCTCGGCATCGAGCGTCGAGCGCACCGCGGCATCGCCACGGCTGCCCGAAGCGTCCGGTGCGGGCACCGCGTGCGGCCGCGACGGCGCGATCGTGCGCAGATAGCCCGTAACCCAGGCCGTGCGGATGCCCATGCCGGCGTAGCGCTTGAGGTGGGACACCGTGTCTTCGACCAGCACCGCGCGGTGCGGCGCGATGCGGTCTGCGCCAGCAGCCGGCGCAGCATGCGGCGGTCAGGCTTGGGGCGCAGATGGCCATGCACCCACATCTGCTCGATCGCCACCACGCGCTCGAAGCAATGGCCGATGCCAGCAATGTCGAGCACCGCGCGCGCATAGGCCTGCGGCGCGTTGGTGACGATGATCTTGCGCCCGGGCAGCCGGCGCAGGTGCGCGGCCAGTCCGCGCCGTACGCGCACCATGTCGGCCAGTTCGGGGAATTCGTGCGCGGCGCGCAGGAAATCGGCCGGATCGACGCCGTGGTGGCGGATCATGCCAAGCAGCGTCGCGCCGTAGCGCTGCCAGTAATCGACGCGCACGCGGCTCGCGGTGGCCTCGTCGCAGCCCAGCACGCGCGCGACGTAAGCCGTCATCAGCCGGTTGATCGCCGGAAAAATGGCGTGCGAGGCGTCATGCAGCGTGTTGTCCAGGTCGAACAGCCACACTGTGTCGCCGGACTGGTCGCCGGCCGGGCGCCGACGCAGGCGCGGCTGGACGCGGCGCGGAGGGGGAAGGCTGGAGGGCACGCCGGACTGGTGGGATCGCAAGGGAGGGAGATAACAGCGGGCGGCGCGCCAGTCGGGCGCCGCCCCGTGGATGCCGCTCAGTGCGAGCGGATCATGGTGCCGAACGCCTGCTCGGTCAGGATTTCCAGCAGCAGCGAGTGCTCGATGCGGCCATCGATGATGTGCACCGAATGCACGCCGCTCTTGGCGGCGTCGAGCGCCGACGAGATCTTCGGCAGCATGCCGCCCGAGATGGTGCCGTCGGCGAACAGTTCCTCGATCTCGCGCGCGGACAGGTCGGTCAGCAGGTTGCCGTTCTTGTCCATCACGCCCGGGATGTTGGTCATCATCACCAGCTTCTCGGCCTTGAGGATCTCGGCCATCTTGCCGGCGACCACGTCGGCGTTGATGTTGTAGGCCTGGCCATCATCGGAGAAGCCGATCGGCGAAATCACCGGAATGAAGGCGTCGTCCTGCAGCGCCTTGACCACGGCCGGGTTGATGGCCTCGATATCGCCCACGTAGCCGATGTCGATGAACGCGCCCGGGTTCTCGCGGTCGGGCATCTGCAGGCGCTTGGCGCGGATCAGGCCACCGTCCTTGCCGGTCAGGCCCACGGCCTGGCCGCCGTACTGGTTGATCAGCATGACGATGTCCTGCTGGACTTCGCCGCCGAGCACCCACTCGACCACTTCCATGGTCTCTTCGTCGGTGACGCGCATGCCCTGCACGAAGGTGCCGACCTTGCCGACCTTCTTCAGCGCCTCATCGATCTGCGGGCCGCCGCCGTGCACCACCACGGGGTTCATGCCGACCAGCTTCAGCAGGATCACGTCGCGCGCAAAGCCGTGCTTGAGCTTTTCCTCGGTCATGGCATTGCCGCCGTACTTGACCACGATGGTCTTGCCGTGGAACTTGCGGATATAGGGCAGCGCCTCGGCAAGGATCTCGGCCTTGAGGGCGGGGGCGATGGCGGCCACCGCGGTTGCGGCAGGTCCGGGGTTGTCGGCGTTCATGGCAGGGGACATCCGTGAGATTCAACAGGTATGATGGCAAATCTGCCGCGAACCCGGCGGGGAAACTCACGGGGATCGCCCGAAAGTGCACCATAGGGCCACGGCAGGCGCCGATTTTACAAGAATCCGCGAGATGCGCGGGCGTAGGGCTGCCGGGGCCGGGTACAAGCCGGGCCGATGCGCCGCGTGGCGCACGACTGGGCCGCCCGGCGTCATCTTTGCGCAACAAGTCCGGACAACACGCCGCAGCGATGCCCCACGACACCGCCGACCTGCAAGCCCTGCGCCCCCATCTGCTGCGCTTCGCGCGGCTGCAGCTTCGCGACGAGGCGCTGGCCGAAGACGCGGTGTCCGAAACCCTGCTGTCCGTGCTGGAGCACCCTGAGCGCTTTGCCGGACAGTCGGCGCTCAAGACCTACCTGATCGGCATCCTCAAGCACAAGATCATCGACCTGCTGCGCAGCGGCCGGCGCGAGGTGCGGCTGACGCTCGCCGCGGACGAAGACGGCGAAACGCAGTCCGAGCAGGATGCCTTCGACGCACTCTTCACCCGCAACGGCCACTACCAGGACATGCCGTCCGACTGGGGCAACCCGGACCGGACGCTGGAACGGCGCGAATTCTTCGAGGTGCTGCAAGCGTGTGTCGACCGCCTGCCCGCCAAGACCGCACGCGTGTTCATGATGCGCGAATGGCTGGAGCTCGAAACCGAAGAAATCTGTCAGGATCTGCAGGTCAGCGCGACCAATGTGTGGGTCATCCTGTACCGCGCCCGCATGCGCCTGCGCGAATGCCTGGACCTGAACTGGTTCGGGCATCCGCCCGCTGCCGGCAAGGCGCGCTGACCCGTTTGCAAGGAACCCATGCCTGATCCGTCCCCCCACCGCCGCTTCCTGCCTGACTGCAAGGAAGTCCACCACCTCACCATGAAGGGCATGGACCGCCCGCTCAGCGTGGTGGAGCGCGTGCGCGTGCGCAGCCACCTGATGATCTGCGACGCCTGTACCCGCTTCAGCGCCCAGATGCGGCTGATGCGCTCGGCCATGCGCCTGTTCGGGCAGGATGGGCAGGACGGCGAGGGGCCGGGAAGCCCGCGATGACCGATCCGTCCACCGTGCTTACCGGCCAGCTACGGCCGGTCGAACGCTGCAGCGAGTGCGGTGCAAGTTTCGTTTGCGGCTATGTGGCCGGCCTGCCCGAATGCTGGTGCGCCAGCCAGCCGCTGCTGCCCGCGCGCCGGATCTTGCCGGACCAGCATTGCCTGTGCCCGGCCTGCCTGCAAAAGCGCCAGGCGCATGTTCAGGCACCTGACTGAAGCGGCGGCGCGGCGTCGGGCCGCCCATCATGCGCGGCGCTCCATTGCATCACCACCATGCCGGCCACGATCAACGCCGCGCCGGCCAGGCGCGCCGTGTCAGCGTGCGCACGGCGAAGCCCGCCAGGCCGAAGTGGTCCACCATCAGCGCCGCCGCCACCTGCCCTGCCACCACCGCGGCGATAAAGCCGCCTGCGCCGAGACGCGGCGCCACAAGCAGCGCGGCCGTGATATAGAAGACGCCCAGTACCCCGCCGATCCACATCCAGCCCGGATCGCTCCCGACCGCAGGAAGCACCGGCAGCGGCACCTTCAGCAGCCAGAGCAGCGGCAGGATCGCGGCCAGGCTCACCAGCAGCGACGCCACGGTCGCCCACAACGGGTGTCCTAGTGTCCGGGCCAGCGTGGCATTGGCGCCCGCCTGGATCGGGATGGCGGCACCGGCCAGTACGGCGGTGATCAGGGGGAAAAGCTGGCTCGTCGGGAAGGTCGTGCCTGACATGGCGCACTCCGTAAGGCAATATTCGATGCCTGACAGTGTGAAACGTCGCAGAATGAATTTCCAATTCTGCTTTCATACGTTTAATATCCACGGCATGAATAGTCTACGCGGAATCGACCTCAATTTGCTGGTGGTGCTGGAAGCGCTGCTGGCCGAACGCCATATTTCCCGCGCCGCGCTGCGCCTGCACCTGAGTCAGCCCGCGGTCAGCCACGCGCTGGGGCGGCTGCGCCAGTTGCTGGACGACCCCATCCTGGTACGCGGCAAGGGCGGCCTGGTGCCGAGCGCCCGCGCCCATGAAATCTCCGGACCGCTCGCCGAAGCGCTGGCGCAGGTGCGCATCCTGCTCGGGCCGGGCGGCTTCCAGCCCGCCACGGCGCGCCGCACGTTCCGTCTGGCGATGTCGGACTACGGCGCGCTGGTGGTGCTGCCGCGGCTGTTGCGCGCGGTGCGCAAGGCCGCGCCGAATATCGACCTGGTGGTCACGCAAGCCAGCCGCGAAGCCATGACGGCGCAGGTGGCGGATGGCGAAATCGACATGGCGCTGGGCGTCTTCGCACACCAGCCGGAAGGCGTGCAGGCAGCAGCGTTGTTCGAAGAGCGCTACGCCTGCGCCGTCGATGCGGCGACCGTGCGTGACAGCGGCCGGCTCGACCAGGTGGCCTACCTAGCGCGGTCCCACGTGTTGGTGGCAACGCACAGCGAGCGTGTCGATGCCATCGACGCGACCGTGGCGAAACTCGGCGGGCGGCGCAAGATCGCCTGTGTGGTGCCGCACTGGAGCGTGGCGCCGGCGTTGATCGCGGGGACCAACCTGGTCCTGACCACGGCGCGCCGCAGCCTGGCAGCGCTGGAGGCAGACCCGCGCTACGCGGTATTCGATCCGCCGTTCGCGCTCGACGACTTCACCTTCAGCATGATCTGGCACGAGCGCACGGACGCGGACCCGGGCCATGCCTGGCTGCGCGATCGCGTGCAGGGGCGCGCGGCCAGTCAGGAATCGGATGAGTCAATCAGGCGCCGGCTGACGCGCGACGGGGCCTTGCCGCCGGTCTGCGGCGAGCCGGGCTTGCGGACCGGGCCCTTGCCGCGCGGCGGCGGCAGCACGCCCGTGCCACCGCGGAACACGAGCTTCTGGCGGGTCCCGAGCTGCTTGTTGGCCATTACGTCCCCCGCCGCCAGCCCGATTTAGTGCTTGTGATCGCCGTGCCCGCCTTGGCTGGCAGCACTGGCGGTCATGTCGCGCACTTCGGCGGTAACCTTCTGCTCGATCACCTTGCCGCCCTGCTCGATCTTGAGCGTGATGGGCACGGTATCGCCCTTCTTGAGCTGGCCCTTCAGGTCCGTCAGCATCACGTGATAGCCGCCGGGCTTGAGTTCCACCTCCTGCATCTGCGGCAGGTCCAGCGACGGGACCTGGCGCATGCGCATGACGTTGCCTTCCATCTTCATCTCGTGCAGTTCGGCCGTGCCGACCGGCGACGACACGCCGACCAGCTTCGCGTTCTCATGCGCATGGAGCACCATGAAGGCACCCGATGCGGTCTGGGTCGGCACCGTGCCGCGCACCCAGGCGTTGCTGACATCGACCTGCGCCAGCGCGGCGCCCGAGGCCAGCATGGCGAACGATGCGGCCAGCGTGGCCGTGCGGAATTTGGCTTGCATGTGAGGCTCTCCCGAAAGCAGACATTAGACCATGCCGCCGCCGGCTGGTGCCGGCGGTGCAGCTAACCGGATAGTCTGGCAGCGACGGTGCCATGTGCCCAATGCGGCAAGGTGTCGCACGTGCCGGCGCCCGCCGGCCGCATTGATACACTCGCGGCATGCATGCCGCCACAGCCGTGACTCATCCGCCAGCCTACTCCGCTTCGCAGCCGCTGCCGGCCGCGCCCGCCGCGCGCCCGAGCCTGGTGAGCCTGCGCCGGCTGTTCTGGCTGCGCTGGGCGCTGCTGGCCGGAGAGGCACTATGCCTGCTGTCCTGCGAGCCGATCATCGGCGTCGCGCTGCCAGCGGGACCGCTGCTGGTCGTCTTTGCGCTGCAGGCGCTGTTCAACATGCTGACCGGCCTGCGCCTGCGGCTGCACACCACGCACGGTTCCGCGCCGCGTGAAGCCGAGCTGATGGGCCAGTTGCTGGTCGACCTGACCGCGCTGTCGGCCATCCTGTTCTACACGGGCGGCGCCACCAATCCGTTCGTCTCGTTCTACTTGCCCGGGCTGGCCATTGCCGCGGCCATCCTGCCATGGCGGCAGGTGGTGGCGCTCGCGTGCTACGCGCTGGCCTGCTACACGGTGCTGCTGTTCGAATACCTGCCGCTGGACCTGCATGACCCGGACAAGGCGGTGAATTACCACCTGGCCGGCATGTGGCTGAATTTTGTGGCTAGCGCGGTGATGATCGCGCTGTTCGTGGCACGGCTTTCCGGCGTACTGCGCCAGCGCGAGGCGCAATTGCACCTGGCGCGCGAGCAATTGCTGCGCGAAGCGCGCGTGGAAGACCTCAATGCGCAGGCCGCAGCGGTCGCGCACGAGATCGGCACGCCGCTGGCGACGCTGGCGGTCATCGCGGGCGAACTGCGCGGCGATGCCTCGGACCGCGCGCGCGGCGCAACACCGGTGGCCGACTACCTGCCGGACTTGCAGACCGTGGAGCAGCAACTGGATCTGTGCCGCTCGATCCTGGCCCGCCTGCGCGAGGACCCGGCCACGCTGGAACCCCAGCGCATCGATGCGTGGCTCGGCAGCTTCGCCGAGCGCTGGCAGCTGCGCCACCCGAATGCCACGCTGCACGCCAGCGCCACGCCGCCAGGCCGCCGGGATGGCCATCGAGCCGGCCCGCGTAGGTCAGATCCTGACGATCCTGCTCGACAACGCCGCGCGCAGCCAGCACGCCGCGGGCCACGCACAGAAGCCGCTTCGGCTCGATATTGAGTTCGATGCGGGCAGCATCGCATTCCGCGTCAGCGATCACGGCGACGGCATCCCGCCCGCATTGCTTGCGCGGCTCGGCGAGGCACCCGTGGTCAGCCCGCACGGCGGCCAGGGCATCGGCCTGTACCTCGCGCAGAGCGGCGCGCGCCAGATGGGCGGCGGGCTCGCCTGGCGGGATCGCCCCGGCGGCGGCACCGTCGCCGAACTGCGCGTGCCGGCTTCTCCTTCCCTTGCAGTCCATCCGTCATGACCGTTACCCAACACCCGGTTCCCGAATCGACCGCGCCGGCAGGCACGCCTTTTCTCGTGATCGACGATGATGCCGTCTTCGCCGGCACGCTGGCCCGCGCGCTCGCACGCCGCGGCTATGCCGTGCAAGTCGCGCACAACAGCAGCACGGCGCTGGCACTGGTCTCGCGCACCGCGTTTGCGTATGTCACGCTGGATCTGCACCTTGGTCCGCAGCCCGAAGCCGGCAGCACGGCCGCGGCCGAGTCGGGGCTGCAGCTCGTGGCGCCGCTGCGCCAGTCCCTGCCGGACGCGCGCATCCTGGTGCTGACGGGCTACGCGAGCATTGCCACCGCAGTCGCTGCGGTGAAGCAGGGAGCCGACGAGTACCTCGCCAAGCCCGCGAATGTCGATTCGATCCTCACGGCCCTGATGGCGGGCATTTCGGAGGATGCGGCGGAAGCGCGATGGAAGAGCCGGTGCCGCTGTCAGTGGCGAGGCTCGAGTGGGAGCATATCCAGCGCGTGCTGAACGAACACGGTGGCAATATCTCCGCGACCGCGCGCGCGCTCAACATGCATCGGCGCACGCTGCAGCGCAAGCTGGGCAAGCGCCCGGTCTCGCGCTGAGCATACTGCGGTGGATTACAGCCGGAGCTGCACGTAATCCCATTCCAGTGCATCGCCCGCGCGTTCGGACCCTGTCCTTGTCCCTGCGCCTGCGCCACGACGCGCAGTGCGTCGTTCGCGTGGCGATCCGCCAGCGTAAATAGCTCCCCGGATTGCAGCGCCAGCGTGGCCGCCGCGACTGCGGCGGCGCCCAGGCTGCCGCGCTGCGCGACAGGCGCGGCGGCGTCTGCCTGACGCATGCACAGGAAGGCAGTCGCCGCGACAATTGCGGCCAACAAGCCGGCGGTTGCGACCACCACGCGGCTGAACTGAGTCTTCACCATGTTTTCCTCCTGCCAGTAGGTTGTTGGAATGCGGTGGCTCCCGCATCTGCCATTCGGCTCAAGGTGCGCAAGGGTCTCATTGCGCAACGGGTGCGCACCAGCGTCCTTACCAATGCTTACCAACCTTACCGGCATGTGGCAGGCCCGGTACATCTGATACATGCAGGCATGAAGCACGGACATAAACCGCTGCGGCACTACGCCGCATCGGGCGGCAGCGCACCGCGGGATTCGCGACGCTAGACTGGCGGGCTGACAAGGAGAACTCCATGCATGACCCGCTTTCCCCGCGCCGGCTCGCACGCCTGGGGCTGCTGCCCGCCGCGCTGATGACGATGTCCGCCGCCGCATCGGCCCATATCGTCTTCGAACAGAAGCAGGCGCCGGCCGGCAGCTACTACAAGGGCGCGCTGATGGTCGGCCACGGCTGCAACGGGAGCGCCACGCGCGCGATCACGGTCACCATTCCCGAGGGCGTGCAGGGCGCGCATCCGCAACCGAGGCCGGCTGGCAACTCGAGGTCAAGCGGGCGCCGCTGGCCAAGCCCGTGCAGTCGCACGGCAAGCTGATGACCGAGGACGTGCGCACGCTGCGCTGGTTCGGCGGCACGCTGGCCGACGCGCACTTCGACGAGTTCGTGATGCTGATGAAGCTGCCCGAGCAGGGCGGCAAACTGTACTTCCCGGTCCTGCAGGAGTGTGAGAACGGTACGGCGCAGTGGACGCAGTTGCCGGCGGATGGGCAGACGATACGTGAGCTCAAATCACCGGCCGCGGAGCTGGAGGTGGTGGCGCCGGTGGGGCATGAGCATGGGCATTCGCACTAGAGCTGTTGCTTCAGGCGAGGAACCAACGAAAAAAGGGGCTGCCGCAACTTCCGACTGCCCCCGCTTCATCAAGATATCAAACACCTGCGACCGCTAGTGGATCTGCATGCCACGCATGGCATGAAGCCGATCATGATGCTGCCGCAGCGCATCATACTGGCGCCGGACCGTGGCGGTAGCCTCCGGCGGAAGCGCCTTCATCAATACCGACTGGTACTCGCGCTGCGCCGCCTGCTCCTCGCGCTCGCACAAACCCAGCACCGCGTCGTCGCTCGGCGAGAGCATATGGCGGAATGCCATCCAGCCGCGCGCGAGCATGCCGTTCATGCTGCCATGCTCCGACGGCTCGCCGCCCATGGCGCTGACCATCGATTGCAACTCCTTTGCCGAGGCGCGGCAGGTTTCCGCGGTGCTGGTCAGGATGTCTCGAAGCTCTGCATTGCTCACATCGCGGGCACCGACCATGCAGGCCTGCTCGCTGTCCATGTCGACCTCGATCAGCTGGTTCAGGGCGATCACGGCTTGTTTCTGGTTGACGTCCATGGAAATCTCCCAATACGCCCGGAAAATGGCATATCCGCCATTTGTCAGGCTCCGCAAAGGAGGAACCACCCGGCACTTGCGGCCTTGAGTGCATCGTTCGCCAACCTCGACGCCACCCGCAGGCCATTTGCCGCTGGACCCAATTGCCCGCGCCCTCACTCGATGAAGATCAGGCGCTTATTCATCATAGGAAATGTCGAGCGGGTCGATGAGCCACGCCGCGACAGGCCGGGTACAACGCAATTGCCGTCCGTATCGCCCGGTTCTGAAACCAGGCGCGCTACACATCGGCGAACACCCATAAAAGAAGGGGCGCAACTCAGTGCGCCCCCTCATGACAGCAGATCTGCAACCGCTTACAGCACGTAACGCGACAGGTCTTCGTTCACCGCCAGATCGCCGAGCCGCTCGTTCACGTAGGCGGCATCGACCGTCACCGTCTCGCCCGACGATTTGCTTGCGTGGAAGGACAGGTCTTCCAGCAGCCGCTCCATCACCGTGTACAGCCGCGCGCGCCGATGTTCTCGACCTTCTCGTTGACCGAGAACGCGATCTCGGCGAGACGACGGATGCCGTCCGGCGCGACTGCAGTTCGACTTCTTCGGTCTTGAGCAGCGCCTGGTACTGCTTGGTCAGGCTTGCGTCGGTCTGCGTCAGGATGGCCTCGAAGTCCTGCACGGACAGCGACTCCAGCTCGACGCGGATCGGGAAGCGGCCCTGCAGTTCCGGAATCAGGTCGCTCGGCTTGGACAGGTGGAACGCGCCCGAGGCGATGAACAGGATGTGGTCGGTCTTGATCATCCCGTACTTCGTGCTCACCGTGGTGCCTTCCACCAGCGGCAGCAGGTCGCGCTGCACGCCCTGGCGCGACACCTCGCCGCCGCCGAGTTCGCTGCGGTTGGCGATCTTGTCGATCTCGTCCAGGAACACGATGCCGTTCTGCTCGACGTTGGTGATGGCCTTGTGCTTGAGCTCTTCGTCATTGACGAGCTTGGCGGCCTCTTCATCGATCAGCAGCTTGAAGGCTTCCTTCACCTTCATCTTGCGGCGATGCTTCTTGCCCTGCCCCATGCCGGCGAACATCGAGCGGATCTGCTCGGTCATATCCTCCATGCCCGGCGGCCCCATGATGTCCATGCTCGGCAGTCCAGCGGCGACCTCCAGCTCGATGTCCTTGTCGTCGAGCTCGCCTTCGCGCAGCTTCTTGCGGAACACCTGGCGCGTGTTGGAATCCTTCTCTTCCGGCTGCGAGAAGCCGATATCGCGCGGCGGCGGCAACAGCACGTCGAGCAGGCGGTCCTCGGCCGCGTCTTCGGCCTTGGTGCGCACCTTTTTCATCTCGGACTCGCGGGTCTGCTTGATCGCCATCTCGGCCAGGTCGCGCACGATGGTGTCGACGTCGCGGCCGACATAGCCCACCTCGGTGAACTTGGTGGCCTCGATCTTGATGAAGGGCGCGTCGGCCAGCTTGGCCAGGCGGCGCGCGATCTCGGTCTTGCCGACGCCGGTCGGGCCGATCATCAGGATGTTCTTGGGGGTGATTTCCTGGCGCAGCGGCTCCGCCACCTGCTGGCGCGCCAGCGGTTGCGCAGCGCCACGGCCACGGCCTTCTTGGCCTTGTTCTGGCCGATGATGTGCTTGTCGAGTTCGGAAACGATTTCCGACGGGGTCATGGTGTGCGACATGGTATCCGTTCAGTAGGGGCGTGCCGGCCCGTGCGCGGGCCGGCCGGCGCTCATTCCAGCGTTTCGATGACGAAGTTGGTGTTGGTGTAGATGCAGAGTTCGCCGGCAATGGTCAGCGCTTTCTCGACCACATCCTTCGGCGCAAGCTCGGTGTTCTCCACCAGGGCCTTGGCGGCCGACTGCGCATACGCGCCGCCCGAGCCGATCGCGGCGATGCCGCTCTCGGGATCGAGCACGTCGCCATTGCCGGTGATGACCAGCGTGGTGTCACGGTCGGCGGTGATCAGCATCGCCTCCAGCCGGCGCAAAGCGCGGTCCGAACGCCAGTCCTTGGCGAGGTCCACCGCGGCGCGGGTCAGGTTGCCCTGGTACTTTTCCAGCTTGGCTTCGAAGCGGTCCAGCAGCGAAACGCGTCGGCGGTGCTGCCGGCAAACCCCACCAGCACCTTGCCGTTGTAGATGCGGCGCACCTTGCGCGCGGTGCCCTTCATCACGATATTGCCGAGAGTGACCTGACCATCACCGCCGAGTGCGACCTGATTGCCGCGGCGGACGCTGACGATGGTAGTGCCGTGATACTGTTCCATGGTGGCTTCCGTGAATGTGTCAGCAGGCTAGGTGGCGACGCATCGGGCCGGTTTCAAGAGCCTGACCGGCCACGCCGCCGGCGGGTCGATACGCAATCTGACCAATATAGGACGCCGCCGCGCACGGCGCGGTTCGGAAGCCCGCAAAACAAGAAGGCCATGCACAGCGGCATGGCCTTCTTGTTTGCAGCGGTGCGGAGCGCGAGCCGTGGCCCGGCGCCCCTCGCATCACTCAGTCAGCATAGACGCCGGCCTTCTTGATCACCGGGGTCCACTTGTTGATCTCGGCGCCCAGATAGTTGCGCAGCGAGTCCGGCGTGGCGCGCTGTGCCGGCACCGCTTCGGCACCGAGCTCGGCCATCTTGGCGCGGAACACCGGATCGGTGACGGACTTCTGCAGCGCGGCCGACAGCTTGTCGATCACTGGCTTCGGCGTGCCCTTGGGCGCATACATGGCGTGCCAGACCTTCACTTCGATGCCCGGCAGACCCTGCTCCTGCGCGGTCGGCACGTCCTTGAACGCTTCCACGCGGCGTGCCTGCATGGCCGCGTACGGCTTGACCGAGCCGGCCTTGAGGTGGCCGGCCAGGTTGGTGGTCTGGTCACACAGCAGGCTGACCTGCCCGCCCAGGATATCGGTCAGCGCCGGCGCCGCTCCCTTGTACGGCACCGTGGTCAGTTCGGTCTGGATCGCGCTCTGGAACAGCAGGCCGCACAGGTGCGAGGCCGAACCGATGCCGGCATTGGCCAGCGACAGCTTGCTGGCGTTGGCCTTGATGTACGGCACCAGGTCCTTGAAGGTGTTCGGCGGCAGCTGCTTGTTGCCGACCATGATCATCGGTACGTCGCAATCTCGCCGATCATTTCGAAGTCCTTGAGCGGATCGAAGCCCAGGTTGCGGTACAGCGCCGGGGCGGTGGCCATGCCGATGTGGTGGATCAGCACGGTGTGGCCGTCGTTCTTGGACTGGGCCACCTTTTTGGCACCGATGGTGCCGCCGGCGCCGCCGAGGTTCTCGATCACGACGGTCGCGCCAGGTGCTTGGACATGATGGCGGTCAGTTCGCGCGCGACCTTGTCGGTCGGACCACCCGCCGAGAACGGCACGACGGCCGAGATCGGCTTGCCGCCCGGAAACTCCTGGGCCTGTGCGCCGGACCATGCGCACATGGCGCCCACTGCCACAACCGCGGCGACCAATTTTGCAACTTGTTTCATAGTGCTCTCCAGTTCCCTGCTTTCCGTCTGCAAAGCGCTGCCGGTGCCGGATGCCGCGTGTCATGACGCGGTCTGTGCGCAAGCTGCGGGGAGCTGTTGCGCGATCGACCCTATGGCTGTTGGCAGCGCCGCCCGTCCGCTGTATAGCGGCCTGGGCCGGGCGTCGATGTTATCAACTGCAGACATCCAGGCGGAATCAGGGCTAACCCGCGCGCATCGGGTGGCAACAGACAGAAGGCGAACGAAGCCGATATCTGCTTTGACGGCGCCCCTTACGCAACTGAATTGCAACAGCGCGGTGCCTATGGTTAAATCCTCCGCATGACCCGCCTTACCCTGAGCCAGCCCGATGCCCCGCCGGCGCGCCGTCTTCGAAGCTGCGCAGGAACGCCTGCGCCGGCTTGGTGCCCGCGTGACGCAGCCGCGGCTGTGCATCCTCGCCTGCCTGATCGGCAGCGACGACGCGCTGACCCACCAGGCCGTGATCGACCGTCTGCCGCGCAGGGCAAGGGCGAGACCATTGACCGCGTCACGGTCTATCGCGTGCTGGACTGGCTGGTGGAGCAAGGCGTGGCGCAGAAGCGCGCCGGCAACGACCGCGTGTTCCGCTTCAGCCTGATCGAACACGAAGCCGCCCGCGCGAGGTGCATCGCCAGCACAGCCATTTCCACTGCACGCGCTGCGACCGCACGTTCTGCCTCGATGACGCCGGCATGCCGGCGCAGCCCGCCGCCCCGCGCGTGCCCAGCGGCTTCGCCATCGAACATGTCGAACTGACCGTGAGCGGCGTGTGTGCCGAGTGCGGTGCCCGCATGCCGCGGCGCCCCGCCGACACACCCTGATGCCCTTGATGCCCCTGAGGCCACCCAATTCCCCCGGAGAAACATCCATGTCCAAACTGATCCCGGTCACGATCCTGACCGGCTTCCTCGGCAGCGGCAAGACCACGCTGCTCAAGCGCATCCTCAACGAGCAGCACGGCATGAAGATCGCCGTCATCGAGAACGAATTCGGCGAGGAGAACATCGACAACGAGATCCTGGTGCAGGACGGCCGCGAGCAGATCGTTCAGATGAGCAACGGCTGCATCTGCTGCACCATCCGCGGCGACCTGGTGCAGGCGCTGTCGGACCTGATGACCCGGCGCGACGCGGGCGAGCTCGACTTTGACCGCGTCGTCATCGAAACCACTGGCGTGGCCAATCCGGGCCCGGTGGCGCAGACCTTCTTCATGGATGACGAGATCGCCTCGCGCTACCTGCTGGACGCGGTGATCACGCTGGTCGACGCCAAGCATGCGCACCTGCAGCTCGACAAGCAGGAAGAAGCGCAGCGCCAGGTCGCTTTGCCGACGCCATCTTCATCACCAAGTCCGACCTGGTCAGCGAAGGCGAGGTGGCCGACCTGCGCCACCGCCTGCTCCATATGAACCCGCGCGCGCCGATCCGCCAGGCCAACTTCGGCGAGACGCCGATCGACACCATCTTCGACCTGCGCGGCTTCAATCTGAACGCCAAGCTGGAGATCGACCCGGAATTCCTGAGCGCCGACGGTCACGACCATGCCCATGACCACGATCATGGGCACGACCATGAACACGAGCACGGCGACCACTGCGGCACGGACTGTGGCCATGACCACAGCCACGACCACCACCATCACCACCACCACACGGACCGCATCGCGTCGTTCGTCTTCCGCAGCGACAAGCCGTTCCACTACGGCAAGCTCGAGGAATTCCTGTCCGGGATCCTGGCCGTCTACGGCGAAAAACTCTTGCGCTACAAGGGCGTACTATATATGGAAGGTGTGGACCGGAAAGTCGTGTTCCAGGGGGTCCACCAGCTGATGGGCAGCGACGTCGCGCAATGGGAGGATGAGACTCCTGGCACCAAGATGGTGTTCATCGGCGTGGACCTGCCCCGCGATGCCATTCTCAAGGGGCTGGGAAACTGCCTGGCCTGAGTGCGGCGCGCCACACGGCGGCCCTCGCTCCGCGTCGCCGCCGGCGTGTCCCCCGTACGGGGTACCGGGGAAACACCGAAGCCACAGCCCGGCTTTTTCGTATCTTGGAAAAATTGTTCAAGTACAATAGGCCGGATTTGATACTGGCGGCGCACCTTTTTCCCGCCGCCGGTATGGTCCACTGAAGCACAGTGGACCGCAGGGCGGCGGTTGTCGTCAGCACGAGGCAGGCCGCCGGCAGGTGCGGTCGCAGGGCTTCGTGCGGAGACCGCCCTCCGCTTGGGGTACCCGCGCGCGCCGTTCCATACCGACGCGAGAGAGAGGTGTCCCCATGACAGCCGCAACAAAGACGAAAGAAAGCCGCAGCAAGACAGGTAGTGCCGCGGCAGAGACGCTCAAGGCGCAGTCTGTGAAGGCTGCGCCAGCTCCCCGCGGCAGTACGGCGCACGCCGACGCGGGCGAGGCCAAGGGAGGCCCGCGAAGCAGCAAGACTGCAGCCAGCCAGAGTGAAACGTCCGCCCCGCGCAAGCGCGTGGACACAGCACCCGAGCGGACCCAGACGCCGCCGGTCGGATCAACAAGAGAATCAGCAGCAACCATGAGCAGCAACAAACTTCTGACTGAAGCTGAAATCCTGAAGATGGGCGACAAGGATTACATGAACGAAGCGCAGCTCGCCTTCTTCAAGCATCGACTTGAGCAGCTGCGTGACGAGATCCTGAAGAACGCTGATCAGACCACGGAACACCTGCGCGAAACGGTCATCGTGCCGGATCCGGCTGACCGCGCCACGATCGAGGAAGAGCATGCCCTGGAGCTGCGCACCCGCGACCGCGAACGCAAGTTGCTCAAGAAGGTGGAGCAGTCGCTGACCCGCATCGAGTCGGGCGATTATGGCTGGTGCGAGGAAACCGGCGAGCCGATCGGCGTGCCGCGCCTGCTGGCCCGTCCGACCGCCACGCTGTCGCTCGAAGCCCAGCAACGCCGCGAACTGCGCCAGAAGCTGTTCGGCGACTGAGCGGCGCGCGGCGCAGCCGGCCCATGGCAACCCTGACGCCCGGTTATCCGGGCCGTTTTGCTTTGTCGCGGCGCGGCGACGGCACTACCATGGTTGGGAACCTGCCCGCTGTCGGCGGCAGGCCCTTTCTGGTACAGTCGCAACTTTGTTGCAATAACCTCGGGTGCGCCTCATGGCGCGCCTGATTCGTTCTCATGGCCGATCGCCTGCCTGTTACCGTGCTGTCCGGATATACCGGTGCCGGCAAGACCTCCTTGCTGCAGCAGCTGCTTGCCACCGCCGGTGGCAAGCGCATTGGCGTGGCCGGCAGCCTGCCGGAGGCCGGCAAGCTGGCCAGCAGCGGCGATTTCGATCATCTGCTGCTCGAAACCGCGGGAACGGAAGATCCCATGGCAACTGCCGAAGCCGTCCTGTTTGAGGACGAGCATGGCACCGGCACGGCGCTGCGCCTCGATACGCTGGTCACGGTGGTCGATGCGTCAACGTTCCTGCGGGACGTCAACGATGCCGAATTCCTGCAGGCCCCTGGCCAGACGCAGGACAACGAGGACGACGAGGACGACGAGGACAACCAGGACGACGACCGCACCGTGGTCGATGTGCTGATCGCGCAGGCCGAGTTCGCCGACGTGATCGTGGTGAACAAGTCGGACCTCATCAGCCCGGACACGCTGGCGCGGCTCGAGGCGATCCTGCGCGCGCTCAACCCGCGTGCGGATATTGTGACGGCGAGCTTCGGCAAGGTTGCGGCCGAACGTGTACTTGGCACCGGCCGGTTCGAGTTCGAAGACACCGCGAGCGCTCCCGGCTGGCTGGCGCTGCAGCGTGGCGAGCCCCTGCCTGAATCGCACGGCGTGAGCGGCTTCGTCTACCGCCGCCGGCGTCCGTTCCATCCCGCGCGCTTTGCCGAGCTGATCCACACCGAATGGATGCGCGAACACGGCAACGTACTGCGCTCCAAGGGCCTGTTCTGGCTGGCGAGCCGCATGGGCATCGCGGGTGACTGGGCCCAGGCCGGCGGCGTGTGCCGTCCCGCTGCGGCCGGCGCGTGGTGGGCGGCGCTCGATCCGTCCGAATGGCCGACCGATGCCGCAGACCGGGCCGCGCTCGACGCGGACTGCTGGCCGACGGTCAGCCGGCGCCTACGGCGACCGCCGCCAGGAACTCGCGCTGATCGGCGTAGACCTGGATCGTGCCGCGCTCGAAGCCTGCCTCGACGCCTGCCTGCTGACGGACGCGGAGATGGCGGCCGGTCCCGATGGCTGGGCTGCGTATGCCGACCAGTTCCCCGCATGAAGATGCCTTCGACGACGAGGGCCACGATCACGACCATGGCCATCATCACGGCCACGATCACCACCACCACGGCGACTGCGACTGTGGCCACCCGCATGATCACTGAGCGCCTTGCGCGCCTGCGCGCACGCGGCCCGGGGCTGTGGCTGGCCCTGTGGCTGGCGCTGTGCCTGCTGGTCGCGCAGCATGCGGGCCTGACGCACCGCGTCGTGCACGGCGGCCTGATGGGCACGACGGTTTCGGTCATGAGCGCCGAAACGGACACCGCCGGCCACGGCGATGCGAGCCCGCTCGCGCAGAAACTGGCCGGCCACTCGTGCGTGCTGTTCGATGGTGCCACTGTCGCCGACAGCCATTGCAGCCAGATGCCAGCCGTCGCACTGGTCTTCGGCAAACCGGTCAAGCCAGCCAACCTGGCCTGGCGCTGGCCCGAGCTTCCCTCCGCCCACCCCTTCCGCTCGCGCGCGCCGCCGGCGCAACGCCCGCCTTCGCCTGATCCCGGGCCGCGGCCATGCCGCCTGCCCGCAGTACGAATGCGAGCGTCCGCGCCAGCCGGCTTTGCGTACCGTCCCGTACCTCGATGTGCGGGCCTGCGCCACGCCGGGCACCGGCGCGGCCGTCCGCCCGATTGCCATCGCATCGAATCGCGAGCCATGTCTTCTACCCTGCAACACCACATGCTGCGGCGCACGCCGCTGGCGGCCATTGCTGCCCTGATCGTCTCCACCGGCGCATTCGCCCAGAGCGCCAGCGAACCGGCGGCTACCGCACCCACGCCCGCTGCTGCAACCCTCAAGGAGGTTGTGGTCACCGCCAACCCGCTCGGCAGCGAACTCAACGACATGGTCGCGCCGGTCTCCGCGCTCAGCGGCGACGCGCTGTCGCTGCGCCAGAACAGCACGCTCGGCGAAACACTCGACAAGCTGCCCGGCGTGTCGTCGACCTACTTCGGCCCCAACGCCAGCCGTCCCGTGATCCGCGGCCTCGATGGCGACCGCATCAAGGTGCTGCAGAACGGGGGCTCCACGGTCGACGCCTCGACGCTGTCCTACGACCACGCGGTGCCCGTCGACCCGCTGGTGGCCGAGCGCATTGAAGTCGTGCGCGGCCCGGCTGCGCTGATGTATGGCGGCAACGCCATCGGCGGTGTGGTCAATGTGATCGACAACCGCATTCCGAAGGAGCCCATCGAGGGCATCGGCGGCGCGGTCGACGCGAGCGCCACCGCCGGCGGCGACGTGGCGCGCAACGCGAGCGCGCTGTCGATGGCCGGCAACGGCCGCTTCGCGATCCATGCGGACGCCTTCGCGCGCAAGACCAGCGACCTGCATATTCCCGGCTTCGCGCGCAGCGACCGCCTGCGCGCGAGCCAGCCACTGCCCGAGGGCGAGACCGAGGCCAGCGGCCGCCTGCCCAACACCAGCGCGCAGCAGGACGGCGGCTCGCTGGGCGGCTCCTACACCTGGGCCGACGGCTTCGTCGGCGCCAACTACAGTGCCTACCGCAACGAATACGGCACGCCGGCCGAGGACGATGTACGGCTGAAGATGCGCCAGGACCGTTTCGCGCTCGAAGGCGAGGCGCGCAACCTGCAAGCCAACACGTCCGGCATCATCGAATCGGTCAAGGGCAAGTTCAGCTACACGGACTACGAGCACAAGGAGATCGAAAACGGCGAGACCGGCACCATCTTCAAGAACCAGGGCTGGGATGCGCGCTTCGAGGCCAAGCACGCGAAGATCGGCAGGATGAGCGGGGTGATCGGCACGCAGTTCGGCCACACGCAATTCTCCGCGCTCGGCGAGGAAGCCTTTGTGCCGAGTACCGACACCGACAATGCCGCGCTGTTCGCGTTCGAAGAACTGCCGCTCGACAGCGCCGGCGACTTGAAGCTCAATTTTGGCGGACGGCTCGACCACAGCGGGATCAAGGCCAGCGCGAACGGCAACGACCGCTTCAGCGATGCCAACCGCAGCTTCAACGCGACCAGCGCATCGGCGGGCTTGCTCTACAAGCTGAACCCGCTGTGGTCGCTGACCAGCAACGTGTCGTACACCGAACGCGCACCGACCTTCTACGAGCTGTACGCCAACGGCCCGCACGTCGCCACGGGCGCTGGGAGCTGGGCGACCCCAACGCCAACAAGGAACGCGCCACCTCGATCGACCTTGGCATGCGTTACAAATACGGCCCGCACAGCGCAAGCGTGTCGGGCTACTACAGCCGCTTCGCCAACTACCTGGCACTGATGTCCACAGGCCGCGCGCGCGACGATGCTGGCGACGTCGTCGCCCCGGGCAGCCCTGGCTCGTTGCCCGAATTCCAGTACCTCGGCGTACCGGCCACGCTGTATGGCTTCGAAGCCGAAGGCAAGGCCCGGTTGTTCCAGAAGATGCTGACCTCAAGCGATACGCTGGACTTCGAAGCGCGGGCTGACTATGTGCACGGGGAAAACCGCAACACCGGCGAACCACTGCCGCGGCTGGCGCCTTTGCGGCTCGGCGGCGCGCTGGTCTATGGCGCGGGGCCTTGGGGTGCCCGTGTGGATGTGACCTATGCCGCCAAGCAGACTCGCGTGCCGGTCAATGACACGCCTACCGACGCCTACACGCTTCTCAGCCTGGCCCTGACCTACAAGTTCAAGACTTCCGGGACGCAGACGCTGGTCTACCTGCGCGGGGACAACCTGACGAATCAGGAGGCACGCAATGCATCCTCGATTCTTCGGGATATTGCGCCGTTGCCGGGGAGGAGTGTGAAGGTGGGGTTCAGGACAACGTTCTAAGAAGCGCGGTGGACGGGGCTTCGCGAAAAATGGCCGGCTCCGTTCTTGGCACAACAACCCGATCCCTCAATCAAGATTCACCACCACATCGCCTTCAACCACCAACGCCTTCACCCCCGCCAACGACCTCAGCGTCTGGGACAGAATTTCGTCCATCGACCGGTCGGACATGAAGCGTTGGTGGATAGCCTCCATCAGCGGGGCGCCCTGCATCCAGGCGAGTAACGCATCCCGCTGCATCCGCTGCGCCTCCAGCAGTTTGAACTTGACCAGCACCTTGACCGCATGACCAGCATTGCGCTGCGGGTCCGCGCCGAGGTAAGCAAGCCGCCCACGCGCGCGATCGACCGCAGCCGCCACGCCAGTGAACGGCCGGCCGTGGCCGGGAATCACCACATGCGCGTCCAGTTCCGCGATTCGTTCCAGTACCGCCGCCTGCTCGGCAAACCCGCTCTCGCCTTCCAGTTCGGGAAAGATCACCCCGAACCCGTTCTCCCACAACGCATCCCCCGCAATCAGGATGCGCGACTGCGGCGCGAACAGCATCACCGCGTGCGGATCGTGCCCGGGCGCGGCTACGACCTGCCAGTCGATACCACCAAGGCGCAGCATGTCGCCGTCATGCAGCACCGCGTCGAACGTAAAGCGGTCGCATTGCTGGCCAGTGGCCTTGTAGGTGAGCGCATCAACATCCCACGCCGAGACGGCGGCCGCCTCCGCGGCGGGAATCGAGGTATGCGGCTGCCAGCGCGCCTGCAGCGCGGCATTGCCACCGCAATGATCGGAGTGCAGATGGGTGTTGATGAGCCGCTTCAGCACCCGCCCCTGCAACGCCGACTCCACCAGCGCCACCGTCTGCGGTGCATGCGTGACGTAGCCGCTGTCCACCAGCGCGGTATCGTCGCCGTCGACGAACAGGATGTTGTTGGCCGACAGCCACCCGCGCTCGAATACGCGCATCGTGGCCGGCAACTGCGGGGGCGTGGTGTCGCTCAAGTCGACGGTCTCCTATCCGGCAAGCCAGGCGGCGCGTTGCGGCAGTTGCGCCCAGATGCGGCGCTTGTCGTCTTCCGCCATGGCTGACCAGCCGGCGATTTCTTCGATGGTGCGCAGGCACCCTTCGCAGTAGCCGCTGGCCGCGTCCATGCGGCAGACATTGCGGCACGGCGAGGGCACCGGCAGCGCGGTCTGCGCCGAGCGCGCGCGGCGCGTGATGTCCTTGATGAGGAAGGCGGACAGCATCATGCTCTAACGGGCGGTCCGCGCGGCTTTCGCGGCAATCTTCTGGTTGAAGCGCTCGGCATCGATCACGTGGCGCTCGTGCACGCCTTCTGTGATCTTGTCCTCGCCGTCCCACGCGCTCACTTCAAAGCGCAGCCTGCGCCCTTCCACTTCCGCCAGCCGGCCTTTGACGGTGATGGTCATGCCGGGCGGCGTGGCAGCCAGGTGCGAGAAGCTGACCAGCGTGCCGAGCGTCTGCTCTCGCGGCCAGTCGAGGTAGTCGCGCAACGCCTGCAGGCACGCGCACTCCATGATGCCGACCATGTAGCCGGTCGCCAGCACGTCCGGCATATCCGTGCACATCGGGATATCGTCGTAGAGCTGCGGCACGGTGGCCTTGGACGGCACCGTGTACTGCCACGTGAACTCAAGGCCCGGGCGCAGCGCGGGGCTCATGGCGCCGCCCCCTGCGCGACGTCGGCCACTTCCGCACCGGTCATCTGCTGCAACTGGTGCGGCGTCAGGTTGAACACCGCGTGCGGATGCCCCGCCGCTGCCCACAGGCTCTCATAGCGGAACAGGTCCTGGTCCAGCAGCATCACCGGGGCCACGGCATGGCCGATCGGGCAGACGCCGCCGATCGCGTATCCGGTCTTCTCGCGCACGAATTTTGCATCGGCCTTGCCGAGCGCGCCCACGCGCGCCGCGACCTTGGCTTCATCGACGCGGTTGCTGCCGCTGGCGATGACCAGCACCGGCACGTCGTCTTCCACGCGGCGGAAGATGATCGACTTGGCGATCTCCGCCACGCTGCAGCCCAGGCCGGCCGCAGCCTCGGCGGAGGTCTTGCCGGTCGCCGGCAGCATCACCACGGAACGATCGTGCCCGAGTTCGGCCAGCAGGCCCGCGACGCGCTGCGCGGATTCCGGCAATGCTTCGGCCTGGGCGGCGTTGCCCTGGTCAGCGGACTGGCTCATTCTTGCTCCTTTGTCTTCCGGTGTCGCATTCTTGTCGTTGACTCACGCGCACGCGGGCGCGGCTTCGCTGGCTGCCGCCCACTTGGTCAGCAGCGCGCGGCCCACGCGCGAGCTGTTGGCGCGGCCGATCGCCTGCGAGATGTAGTCGCCCGTGTGTACCACGGCCTCCAGGTCGATGCCGGTATGGATACCGAGCCCGTGCAGCATGTACAGCACGTCCTCGGTCGCCACGTTGCCGGTCGCGCCCTTGGCATAGGGGCAGCCGCCGAGGCCCGCGACCGATGCATGGAAGATCGAGATGCCGACTTCCAGGCTGGCCAGGATGTTCGAGAGCGCCTGGCCGTAGGTGTCGTGGAAATGCCCCGACAGGCGATCCATCGCGAATTCCGCCGACGCCGCGCGCATCACGTCCTGCACCTTGCCGGGCGTGCCCACGCCGATGGTATCGGCGATATCGATCTCGTCGCAACCGAGCTCGCGCATGCGGCGCACTACATCCACCACGGCGCTCACGGGCACCTCGCCCTGGTACGGACAGCCGAGCGCGCACGAGATGCTGCCGCGCAGGCGGATGCCCTTTTCCTTCGCGGCGGCGGCTACGGGCGCGAAGCGCGCGATGGATTCGGCGATCGAGCAGTTGATGTTCCGTTGCGAGAACGCCTCGCTCGCCGCGCCGAAGATCACTACTTCGTCGGCGCCCGCTGCCACCGCGCCTTCAAAGCCCTTCATGTTGGGCGTGAGCACCGAGTACAGCGTGCCGGGGCGGCGCTGGATGCGCGCCATCACGTCGGCGCCATCGGCCATCTGCGGCACCCACTTGGGCGAGACGAACGAAGCGGCCTCGATATTGACAAAGCCGGCGTCAGTGAGCTGGTTGATCAGCGCGACCTTGACATCGGTCGGCACCATGACCTTCTCGTTCTGCAGGCCGTCGCGCGGCCCGACTTCGACGATCTTCACGTAGTTGGGCAGGTTCATGGCTGTCTCCAATATCTGTTGGTCTGTTGCCGTTCTTTGTGTTGCCCTGACTCAGTAGCCGCGCTGCAGGTCCACCACGCCCGCGATTGGCTGGCCGGCGCGCAGTGCGCGGATCTTGCCGGCGATCTGCGCGATGCTGTCCTCGCGCAGCGTCAGCGCCGAGATATGCGGCGTGATGGTGATGCGCGGCTCCTGCCAGAACGGGTGTTCGGCCGGCAGCGGCTCGGTGCGGAACACGTCGAGCGTCGCACCGGCGATCTGTCCGGCCTGCACCGCCGCGAGCAGGTCCTCTTCGGCGAGGTGCTGGCCGCGCGCGACATTGATCACATAGGCGCCCTTCGCGAGCTTGCCGAACAGTTCGCCGTTCAGGATGTTCTCGGTCTGCGGGGTCAGCGGCAGCACATTGACCAGCACGCGCAGGCCATTCAGGAAAGGTGCGCGGCCGGCATCGCCGTGGAAACCCACCACGCCTTCGATCGCGCGTGCCGTGCGGCTCCAGCCGCGCACCGGGAACCCGAAGCCGGCCAGCGTGCGCGCGATATGCGTACCGAGCGTGCCGACGCCCATCACCCCGACGGTGAAGTCCGCGCGGCGGTGCGGCTTGAGGAACTTCCAGTTGCCAGCCTGCTGCTGGCCGGCATAGTCGTCCAGCCGGCGGAAATAGCGCAGCACGGCATGGGTCACGTATTCGGCCATCTGCGCGGCCATGCCGGCATCGTCCAGCCGCACGATCGGCACGCCCGCGGGCAGCGCCTCCGGATCCTGTTCGCGCAGGCGCAGGATGCCGTCCACGCCAGCCCCGAGATTGAATACCGCCTTCAGGTCCGCGCGGCCGCGCAGCATTTCCACGGGCGGGCGCCAGACCACGGCGTAGTCCGCCGGCTCGCCGCGGCTGTCTTCCCAGGTGACGCACTCGGCTTCGGGCAACGATTGCGCAAAGCCTTCGATCCAGGGTTCGTAGCGGCCGTCGGGCACGTACAACTGCAACTTCATGGGGGACTCCGGGTCTTCCGTGGCGGGATGACTGCATTTTCGCAGAGGTTGCGGGACGGTGCCGGCCCGTGGCCGGCAATCGCCCCGCTCCCGCCGGCGGCTCAGGCTTCGCCAGCCGCAAACGCCAGCAACTGCGCCCCTTCCGTCACCTGCTCGCCCACGCCGAACAGGATCTCGCTGACCACCCCATCGGCCGGTGCGCTGATGGTGTGCTCCATCTTCATCGCTTCCATCACCAGCAGCGGCGCGCCGCGCTTGACCGCGCTGCCGGGCTCGACCATGACGGCGATGACCTTGCCCGGCATCGGCGCGGTCAGCTTGCCGCCCTCTCCCTCGGTCTCGCCCGCGTGGGCGAGCGGGTCGAGCCAGCCCAGCACCGCGTGGCGGCCGGCGTGAAGACATGGAAATCGTCGCCCTCCACATGGACCTGGCCATGCGCGCGGCGCGTGCCCAGGTCCACGCGGATGTCGTCGGCCTGGCACGCTGTCTTGAACGGCGCCGCCTGGTCGGCATAGATCAGCGTGCAGCCGCGTTCGTTCGAGGTCAGCGTGACGTCGAGCGTGTGGCTGCCATACGCGAAGCGCAGCGCGCGCGTGGCACCGCCGTTGAGCCGCCATGCGCCGGCATGCGTCCACGGCGAATGCTGGTCGGCCGCATCGACACGACGCTCGCGCGTTTCGCGGTCGAGCAACGCAGCTACCGCGAGCGCGATGATCTCCATGCCGACCGGTGCGGGCGGCGGGAACAGCGTGGCCTCGTTGCGCTCGATCAGGCCCGTGTCGAGATTGGCCGTGCGGAACGCTTCGGACTTCACCAGCCGCTGCAGGAACGCCACGTTGGTCGACAAGCCCACCACGTGGTACGCCGCCAGCGCCTGGCGCATGCGCGAGAGCGCTTCGTCGCGATCCTTGCCCCAGACGATCAGCTTGGCGATCATCGGGTCGTAGTACGGGCTGATGGTGTCACCCTCGCGCACGCCAGCGTCGATGCGGATGCCGGCCGGGCCATGGGCGTCGCCGCCGCGCATGAACTGCACGGCAGGCGGCGTGCGCAGGAAGCGCAGCGTGCCGGTGGACGGCAGGAACTGCTTGTCGGGGTTCTCGGCGTAGATGCGCGCTTCGAGCGCGTGGCCGTCGATGCGCAACTGATCCTGTTTCAGCGGCAGCGCTTCGCCGGCCGCCACGCGCAGTTGCCATTCGACCAGGTCCTGCCCGGTGATCATCTCGGTGACCGGATGCTCGACCTGCAGGCGCGTGTTCATCTCCATGAAATAGAACGAGCCGTCCTGGTTGGCGATGAACTCGACCGTGCCGGCGCCGACGTAGCCAACGGCCTTCGCGGCGGCGACGGCTGCCTCGCCCATCGCGCGACGGCGCTCTTCGGTCATGCCGGGTGCGGGCGCTTCTTCAAGCACCTTCTGGTGGCGGCGCTGCACCGAGCAGTCGCGCTCGAACAGGTAGACGCAGTTGCCGTGCGTGTCGGCGAACACCTGGATTTCGATATGGCGCGGACGGGTCAAATACTTCTCGACGAGCACCTTGTCGTCGCCAAAGCTGGCCGAGGCTCGCGCTTGACCGAGGCGAGCGCCGCTTCGAACGCATCGCCCGATTCGACCACGCGCATGCCCTTGCCGCCACCACCGGCGCTGGCCTTGAGCAGCACCGGATAGCCGATGCGGTCGGACTCGCGACGCAGCAGGGCCGCGTCCTGGTCTTCGCCGTGATAGCCCGGCACCAGCGGCACCGAAGCCTTTTCCATCAGTTGCTTGGCCGCGCTCTTGCTGCCCATCGCGTGGATGGCCGAGGCCGGCGGGCCGATGAAGACGAGCCCCGCCGCGGCGCAGGCTTCGGCAAAAGACTCGTTCTCGGAGAGGAAGCCGTAGCCGGGGTGAATCGCCTGCGCCCCGGTCTCCTTCGCCATCTCGATGATGTGGTCGGCGCGCAGGTAGCTGTCGCGCGCCGCGGCGCCGCCGATATGCACGGCCTCGTCGCAGAACGCGACGTGGCGCGCATCGGCGTCGGCATCCGAGTAGACGGCGACGGTGCGGATGCCCAGCCGGCGGCACGTGGCGGCGACGCGGCAGGCAATTTCCCGCGGTTCGCGATCAGGATCTTGCTGAACATGGTTTCTCCTGGGGATGGGGGCGGGCGGTGTTGGCCGCAGCGCCTGCCGCATGCGGGCAGCGGCAGGCGCTGCCTCGGCATGCTGCCGGGTTCTTTGATCTGGGAATCTGGTGTGGCTTACGCCGGCTTCCAGGCTGGCGGGCGCTTTTCCAGGAAGGCACGCACGCCTTCACGGCCCTGTTCCGAGGCGCGGATGGCGGCGATGCGGTCCGCCGTATCGGCGAGCAGGTCATTGTCGATGGCGAGGCCGGCCACTTCCTGCACCAGCCGCTTGCTCTCGCGCACGGCGTTGGGGCTGTTGCCGACCAGTGCTGAAGCGATTTCCTCTACCTTGGCATCGAGTGCGTCGGCTGGTACCACGGCGTGGACGAAGCCAAGGCGCAGCGCTTCGGCTGCGTCGAAGCGCTCGGCCGTAATGAAGTAGCGGCGCGACGCCTGCTCGCCCATGGCGCGGATCACGTAGGGGCTGATGGTGGCGGGCAGCAGGCCCAGGCGTGCCTCGGACAGGCAGAAGTGCGCGTGGTCGGCCGCTACGGCGATGTCGCACGCGGCGGCAAGGCCCACGCCGCCCGCATAGGTGTCGCCCTGGATGCGGGCAATGACGGGGCGCGGGCACGACCAGATGGTATGCAGCATCTGCGCGAGCGCCAGCGCGTCGGCACGGTTCTCGTCGTTCGAGTAGCCGGCCATCTTCTTCATCCAGTTGAGGTCGCGCCGCGCAGAACGCGGGGCCGTTCCCGGCGAGCACGATGGCGCGCACTTCATCCATGTCGCCGAGCGCGCGGAAGGCGCCAGTCAGTTCGGCGATGACGGTTTCGTTGAAGGCATTGCGCACGTCAGGGCGGTTCAGCGTGACGGTTGCCACATGCCGGGCGATGGTGACGGTAAGCGTGGTGAAATCCATGGCGGTCTGGCTTGAATGAGCGTGGGTCGGCGGCAGGCTTACATGCGGAATACGCCGAACTTCATATCGTCGATCGGTGCGTTCAGGCTCGCCGACAGTCCCAGCCCCAGCACCGTTCGCGTCTGCGCAGGATCGATCACGCCGTCATCCCACAACCGCGCGCTCGCGTAGTACGGGTGGCCCTGGTGTTCGTACTGGTCGCGGATCGGCTGCTTGAACGCCTCTTCTTCCTCGGCGCTCCACTTGCCGCCCTTGGCCTCGATGCCGTCGCGGCGCACCGTGGCCAGCACGCTCGCGGCCTGCTCGCCGCCCATGACGGAAATCCGTGCATTCGGCCACATCCACAGGAAGCGCGGTGAATATGCACGCCCGCACATGCCGTAGTTGCCGGCACCGAACGAGCCGCCGATGATCACCGTGAACTTCGGCACCTGCGCCGTGGCCACCGCCGTCACCATCTTGGCGCCGTTGCGCGCGATGCCTTCGTTCTCGTACTTGCGCCCGACCATGAAGCCGGTGATGTTCTGCAGGAACACCAGCGGGATCTTGCGCTGGCAGCACAGCTCGATGAAGTGCGCGCCCTTGAGTGCCGACTCCGAGAACAGGATGCCGTTGTTGGCGATGATGCCGACCGGGTAGCCCCAGATACGCGCGAAGCCGCATACGAGCGTAGTGCCGTAGCGTGCCTTGAACTCGTCGAACTCGGAGCCGTCCACCAGGCGCGCAATGACTTCGCGTACGTCGAATGGCTTGCGCGTATCGGTCGGGATCACGCCATACAGCTCTTCCACCGGGTACAGCGGTTCTGCCGGCTCATGCAGGCGAATCTGGTCGGGCTTGCGCCGGTTCAGGTGCTGCACGATATTGCGCGCGAGCGACAGTGCGTGGTGGTCGTTCTGCGCGAAGTAGTCCGCGACACCCGACAGGCGCGTGTGCACGTCGGCGCCGCCGAGATCCTCGGCGGTGACTTCCTCGCCAGTGGCAGCCTTCACCAGCGGCGGGCCGCCCAGGAAAATCGTGCCCTGGTTCTTGACGATGATCGACTCGTCGCTCATTGCCGGCACATACGCGCCGCCGGCCGTGCATGAGCCCATCACGACCGCGATCTGCGGGATGCCTTGCTTGGACAGGTTGGCCTGGTTGTAGAAGATGCGGCCGAAGTGGTCGCGATCGGGGAAGACGTCGTCCTGGTTCGGCAGGTTGGCGCCGCCCGAGTCGACCAGGTAGATGCACGGCAGGTTGTTCTGCTCGGCGATCTCCTGCGCGCGCACGTGCTTCTTTACCGTCATCGGGTAGTAGGTACCGCCCTTGACGGTCGCGTCGTTGCAGACGATCACGCATTCCTGCCCGGCCACGCGGCCGATGCCGGTGATGATGCCGGCGCCGGCGCGGCATCGTCATACATGTCGTACGCGGCCAGTTGCGACAGCTCCAGGAACGGCGTGCCCGGGTCCAGCAACTGCTGCACGCGGTCACGCGGCAGCAGCTTGCCGCGCGACAGGTGCTTGTCGCGCGCGGCTTCGCCGCCGCCTTCGGCGAGCTTCGCCACCTTGGCCTTGAGGTCGGCCACCAGTGCCTGCATGGCTTCGGCATTGGCCTTGAACGCTTCGGAGCGTGCGTTGAGTTTGGTTTCTAAGGTCGGCATACGATCTTGGGCAGGTCTTGTTCTGGTCAGGCCGCGGACAGGGCGGGGCAGTGGGGCGTCGGTCGCGGATCAGGCCGTTTCGGCGTACAGCTCGCGGCCGATCAGCATGCGGCGAATCTCCGAAGTGCCGGCGCCAATCTCGTACAGCTTGGCATCGCGCCACAGCCGCCCGGCCGGGTATTCGTTGATATAGCCATTGCCGCCCAGGATCTGCACGGTTTCGCCCGCCATCCACGTCGCCTTCTCGGCCGTGTACAGGATCACCGCGGCGCAGTCCTTGCGCACCTGGCGCACGTGATCGCTGCCGAGCGAATCGAGGTTCTTGCCGACCGTGTACAGGTAGCTGCGCGCTGCCTGCAGCGTCGTGTACATGTCGGCCACCTTGCCCTGGATCAGCTGGAATTCGCCGATGCTCTGGCCAAACTGCTTGCGGTCGTGGATGTACGGCGTGACCACGTCCATGCACGCCTGCATGATGCCGACCGGGCCGCCCGACAGCACGGCGCGCTCGTAGTCCAGGCCGCTCATCAGCACCTTGGCGCCGCCATTCTCGGCGCCGAGGATGTTCTCGACCGGCACTTCCACGTCCTCGAACACCAGCTCGCCCGTGTGCGAGCCGCGCATGCCGAGCTTGTCCAGCTTCTGCGCGACCGAGAAGCCCTTCATGCCTTTCTCGACGATAAACGCGGTCATGCGCGCGCGCGCCCAGGTCCGGCTCGGTCTTGGCATAGACCACCAGCACGTCGCAGTCCGGGCCGTTGGTGATCCACATCTTGGTGCCGTTGAGCACGTAACGGTCGCCCTTGAAGTCGGCGCGCAGCTTCATGCTGACCACGTCGGAGCCGGCGTTCGGCTCGCTCATGGCGAGCGCGCCGATCCATTCACCCGACACCAGTTTGGGCAGATACTTGGCCTTCTGCGCGGCGCTGCCGTTGCGGTGGATCTGGTTCACGCACAAGTTGGAGTGCGCGCCGTACGAGAGGCCCACCGACGCCGAGGCGCGGCTGATCTCCTCCATCGCCACCATGTGGGCCAGATAGCCCATGTTGGCGCCGCCGTATTCCTCGGCCACGGTGATGCCGAGCACGCCGAGGTCGCCCATCTTCTTCCAGGCGTCCATCGGGAACTGGTCGGTGCGGTCGATCTCTCCGGCGCGCGGGGCCAGTTCAGCCTGGGCCCAGTCGCGCACGGCGCTGCGCAGCATCTCGATGTCTTCGCCCAGGTCGAATCTCAGGCCAGGGAGTTGGGTCATGATCGTGTTCTTCCGTGAGTGTGTAGGGGAGCGCCGGGAGTCAGGCGGTCTTGCTTTCAGTAAGGTTGAGTTCCTTCGTCATGCTTTCGCGCATGACGAACTTCTGCACCTTGCCCGTGATGGTCATCGGCATTTCATCGACGAAGCGGATATAGCGCGGGATCTTGTAGTGGGCGATCTGGTCGCGGCAGAACGCGCGGATCTCGTCTTCCGTCGCGGCCTGGCCCGGCTTGAGCACGATCCAGGCGCAGATTTCCTCGCCGTACTTCTGGTCCGGCACGCCGAACACCTGCACGGCCTGGACCTTCGGATGGCGGAACAGGAATTCCTCGATCTCGCGCGGGTAGACGTTCTCGCCGCCGCGGATCAGCATGTCCTTGACGCGGCCGACGATATTGCAATAGCCCTCTGCGTCGACCGTCGCCAGGTCGCCGGTATGCATCCAGCCGTCGCGGATCGCTTCACGGGTGCGCGCTTCGTCGTCCCAGTAGCCGAGCATGACGGAGTAGCCGCGCGTGCACAGCTCGCCGGTCTCGCCGACCGGCACGATCTGGCCCGTGGCATCGACCACTTTGCATTCCAGGTGCGGCTGCACGCGGCCGACCGTGGCGACGCGCTTGTCGAGCGGATCATCGGTCGAGCTCTGAAACGATACCGGGCTGGTTTCGGTCATGCCGTAGGCAATCGTGACTTCGGCCATGTGCATGTCGGCCACGACGCGCTTCATGACTTCGATCGGGCACGGCGAGCCGGCCATGATGCCGGTGCGCAGCGTCGAGAAGTCAAAGCGGCTGAATTCGGGGTGGTCGAGCTGGGCGATGAACATGGTTGGCACGCCGTGCAGGGCGGTGCAGCGCTCTTCGCTGACGGCCGACATGGTGGCGACCGGTTCAAAGGCCTCGCCCGGGAAGACCATGCACGCGCCAGTGGACACGCAGGCCAGCACGGCCAGCACCATGCCGAAGCAGTGGTACAGCGGCACGGGGATGCACAGCTTGTCCTGCTCGGTAAAGCGCATCGCGGCGGCGATATAGCGCGCGTTATTGACGATGTTCCGGTGCGTCAGCGTGGCGCCCTTGGGTGCGCCTGTGGTGCCGCTCGTGAACTGGACATTGATCGGGTCCTTCCGGTCGAGTTGCGCCGTGATCGCGTCGAGTTCGGCAACCGGCACGCCGGCGCCGCGCGCGAGCAGTTCCTGCCAGGTCAGCATGCCGGGCGTGGGCTTGTCTTCCATGCGGATGACCCAGCGTAGTTCCGGCAGGCGCACTGCCTGCAGCGCGCCCGGTTCGCATTGCTGCAGCTCGGGGGCGAGGGTCTGCAGCATGTCGAGGTATCGCGAGGTCTTGAACGACTCCGGCGCGATGACGGCCTTGCAGCCGACCTTATTCAGCGCATATTCCAGTTCCGACAGGCGGTAGGCCGGATTGATGTTGACCATGACCAGGCCCACGCGGGCCGTGGCGAACTGGGTCAGCAGCCATTCGGCGCGGTTCGGCGACCAGATGCCGACGCGGTCGCCGCGGCGCAGGCCCAGCGCATGAAGTCCCGCGGCCATGGCATCGACGGCGGCCGCAAATTCCTGCCAGGTCCAGCGGATGCCTTGCTCGCGGAACACCACTGCCGGACGCTGCCCATGGCGCGCGACGGTGTCGGCCAGCAGGGCCGGGATGGTCTGCTCGCTGAGCGGGGAAGTGGTGTCGCCCTTCACATAGGACAGCCCGTTGGCAGGCAAGGTCGTATCGGGCACGGGCCGGGTTGCCCCAGGCTGCATGGTCATGCTCGTCTCCAGAATGCGGCGTTCAGTATCGTCCTTCCCGTATTTTGAGCTTCACTCAAGGTCGTATCGGGAAACTGTCGGGGCGGTTTTGCGCTGCTTTTTAATTGCTGTGCGATAAAGTTATACCCGTCCTCAGAAAAAATCAATAAAAATTGAGTGTTGTTCAACTATGAGCTAAAGTGAGTCCGAGGCCCGTTGGCGCTGGCTGGCCCGGGGCTGCACCTTATAATGCCGGCCGTCGCAGATATCACCACGCAAGGACACGTCGATGCAGCAGATTGCGGGACAGCGCCGGGTGCCGGCGCGCGCCAAGGCCGAGCAGCGCATGCGCGACATCCTCCGGGTCGGGCGAGAAGTGTTTTCCGAGCTTGGCTATGAACGCGCGACCACCACGGAGATCGCGCAGCGGCTAGGCATCTCCGAAGGCACCGTTTTCACGTACTTCCACAGCAAGCGCGATTTGTGCGTACGGGTGATCCAGGACTGGTACGACGAGATCATTGCCGCGATCGAGAGCGGCCTGCCGCGAGAACAAAGCACCAAGATCCAGCTCGAGTTCTTCGTGCGCACGCACTTGCGGCTGTTCCTGATCCAGGGTACGGGGTTGTGCGCGCTGGTGCTGTCTGAGGGGCGGGCCAAGGGGCAGGGCCTCGACGAAGTGTTCGTGCCGCTGCAAAGGCGCTATACCGCGCCCTTGATGGACTTGCTGGCGCGCGCCCAGGCACGCAAGGAAATCCGCACGGATCTGTCGCTGCGGCTGCTGCGCTCGGCCATCCTCGGGCCGATGGAGCACATTCTCTGGGATGCGGTGGTAAGCGGACGTCCGGTCGACATCGACCGGACCGCCAGCGACCTGATCGCGCTGCTGTGGCCGGCGTTGCAGCCGCCGGATCTCGATGCCGTCGCGCTCAAGCAGTTCTACGGCGAAGTGGGTGCTGCGCTGGCGCGGGTGACGCAGACGGCGCCGCCGACCGAGTAAGGCCGCGCCTTACCACACGGTCTGGATCATGCCCGGCAACCGTGCCCCGAGATCCTCCTTGATGGCATCGGTCTCGCCAGCGAGGAAGAGGGTTGCCAGCGCCGCGGCCAGCACGGCGATCAGGTAGATAAGTCTGGCGTTCATGGCTGCTCCTTTGGAGTGGGGCCACGCCAGGCCAAGGGCATCGATGCCGGGTCTGGCGTGTGCTTTCCCTACGCACGTGCCATGCCATGTTCAGAAGCCTCATCGAGGTGCCTGATGCGTCGCTGACGGTGCCGTAACTGATGGCGCCGGGCCAACACGTCTCCCACAGGCCGTTGGCTGGTGACAGACCTTCCCGCGATTTGCGATGAGCGTTGACAGCGCGGGATCCCAGGATTCCTTCCGGCAATCCCCTGCGGCAGCGCCCCATCACCACAAAAGCAGAGCGCCCGCCTTGCCGCTGCCGCGGCACGGGCGGGCGCTCCTGAGCGTCCCTTACGCTTGCTGTCAGGTCTTACATGCGACCCTTCCAGGGCACCAGCCATGTCTCCGACTTGCGCATCAGCAGGTCGAACAGGAAGGCAATCAGCCCGATCAGCAGGATGCCCATGATGACCACGTCGGTGCGCAGGAAGTTGGACGCGTTGAGTACCATCTGGCCCAGGCCGGCGGTAGCCGCGACCATCTCGGCGGCCACCAGCGTGGTCCAGCCGAAACCGATGGCGATACGCATGCCGGTCAGGATATCGGGCAGCGCGGCGGGCAGCACCACGTGCCGGATCACCTGCCACGGCGTGGCGCCCATCGAGTAAGCCGCGTTGATCTGCTCGATCGTCACCGAGCGCACGCCGGCGCGCGCCGACATGGCCAGCGGGGCGAAGCAGGCGAGATAGATCAGCAGGATCTTCGAGGTCTCGTCGATGCCGAACCAGATCACGATCAGCGGCAGGTAGGCCAGCGGCGGCAGCGGGCGGTAGAACTCGATGGGCGGATCGAAGACGCCGCGCGCAATGCGCGACACGCCCATCAGCACGCCGACCGGCACCGCGGTGAGCACGGCCAGCGCGAAGGCGCCGAACACGCGCACCAGGCTCGCGTGGAAGTGGTCCAGCAACGGCAGCCCACCTTGAACATTGCCGTTCCAGGCATCGATAAACGCCTTGATGATGGCCTCGGGCGTGGGCAGGAACAGCGGCGGCACCCATTGGAGGTGGCTGGCGATCCACCACAGGGCGAAGAGCGTCACCACGGTGACGATGGCGATGCGCGAGCTGGATCCTTCGCCCGGCATGTGGTAGCCGGAGACGGTGCGCATGGCGCGCCGCGGAGCCGCCGGCTGGGCGGCGGCTGAACTCTTGGCAGGCGCTGCTGTGGCCGCCATGGCGGCGTCGACCTGTTGGGCGGGTACGGTCATGGCTTTATCCTCAGGCGTGGCATGGATCAGGTCGACGATTTCTTCGCGGTAGCGGATGAACTCGGGGTCGGACTTGACGGCGCGCGCGTCACCGCATTCGATATAGCGCCGCGCGAAGGGCAGGTCGTAGCTGTGCGCGATGCGGCCCGGCGATGGCGTCATCACGATCAGCCGCGTGGCAAGGAAGAGCGCTTCTTCCACGCTGTGCGTGATGAAGAAGACGATCTTCTGCTCGCGCGCCCAGAGCCGCAGGATCAGCGCCTGGATCGATTCGCGCGTCAGCGCGTCGAGCGCGCCGAGCGGCTCGTCCATCAGCATCACTTCCGGGTCGTTGGCCAGCGCGCGCGCAATGCCCACGCGTTGCTGCATGCCGCCGGAGAGCTGGTACACAGGCTTGCTGGCGACTTTTTCCAGGCCTACCTGGGCCAGCTTTTCATGCGCGATGCGCAGGCGCTCGGCACGGCCCACGCCGCGCAGGCGCAGTCCGAGCGCGACGTTGTCGGCGACGTTGAGCCAGGGCATCAGCGCATGCTTCTGGAACACCACGCCACGTTCGGCGCCGGGGCCCAGCACGGGCTTGCCGTCGAGGCGGATCTCGCCTTCCGACGGCTGCATGAAGCCGGCGATGCAGGACAGCAGCGTAGTCTTGCCGCAGCCAGAGGCGCCGAGGGCGACGACGAAGTCACCGCGTTCCATGGTCAGGTTCACTTGGGACAGGGCCAGCGTCTGCGCGCCGCCGCGGCCGCCATAGTTGACGCTGAGCTTGTCGATTTCCAGTCGGGACATGAACGGTCCTCCTGAAGGATTGGGGTGTGGCTTGCCGCATCGCCGGCCATTTGGGGCCGGGATGGGCTGGAATCGCTGCGGTACGGGCACCGCAGCATGGAAGCGCCTCGCAGGCGCGATTTGGGAGGAGGCCGGCTACCTGGCGGCGCGCCGCACCCACTCGGCGTTGACGCCGGTGCTGTAGTCGGGCAACACGGTCTGGATCGTGCCCTGTTCCTTCAGGAAGACCGCTGCCGAGCGCAATGCGCTGGCCGCGCCGCCGCCGAGCCAGCGCGGCGAGGCCTGCTCCTGCAGCGTCGGGAAGCTGTAGAGCGCCATGCTCGCCGGGACTTCCTCGGCCTTGGCGCCGGTCAGCCGGGCCACGGACTTGATGGGCGCGGAATCAGGCGTCCACGCGGCCTTGTTGTTGCGGTAGTTGTCGTCGGCGGCGGCCAGCACGCGCACGAACTTGACCATGAAGTCCGGGTTCTCGCGCGCGAACTTCTTGTTGGCGATCATGCCGTCGAAGGTAGCCTTGCCGGTCTGCGCGGCGATCTGCCCGGAGGTGGTCAGGACCTTGCCCGAGCGCTTGACCTTGGCCAGCACCGGATCCCAGATGAACGTGGCGTCGATGTCGCCGCGTTCCCAGGCGGCGGCGACTTCGGGCGGGCGCATGTTCATGATCTTGACGTCCTTCGGGCTGATCTTGGCCTGCTCCAGCGCCACTAGCGTGTGGTAGTGCGTCGTCGAGACGAACGGCACGCCCACGCGCTTGCCCTTGAGATCGGCAATGCTGTTGACCTGCGCCCCATTGCGCGCGACGAATGCCTCGGCGGCGTTGATGTCGTCCAGGATCCAGAACAGCTCGACATCGAGCCCCTGCGACAGCGCCGAGGCAATGGGCGAGGAACCGGCCTCGCCGATCGCGATCTGGCCCGAGGCCATCGCGCGGATCACGTCGCCGCCGCCGGTGAACTGTCGGAACGAGACCTTGTAGCCGGTCTGCTTTTCCACCTCCTTCATGTCCTGCGCATAGCGCCAGGGCACCACCATGTCCTGATAGGCGATGACGACTTCCTTCGCCTGTGCGTGAGCGGCCGGGGCCAGTACGGCCGCCAGGGCCACGCCTGCTGCCAGTTGCTTGAACCAATGCATGATCAGACTCCTCGAGGATTGAAACTGCTTGCATGCCGACCGCAGCGGCGGCACGGTGGTCGGCACCGGCGCGGTGCCCGCGTGTGGTGCCTAAACGAGGAGAAGAGGAAGTTGAGCAAGAGGCATGCCAGTCTCCTTTGGCTGGGGTGTCTATGCACCCTCTGTGTGATGGGGCTACCCGTTTCCGCCAGGTAGCGCCGGCACATGACGCATGGCGCGGCATGTGAGCGCCATGGTAGGGAAGGCCGCTATGCGCGGTTAGTGCCAGTGCGGGGCTTTCGTTGGGTCCAGCCGTTTGGCCCACGGCTGCCGCCCCGCAATGCGGGGCGGCAGCGGTTCGGAGGGGTGCTGAGGGGGAGGTGAAGAGGCGTGTCGGCGCGTGGCGCGAAGGCCCTCTGGAGAGGGCCGACCGGATACCGATATCGCGGGTCAGGCCATCAGGCCTTCCCGCACGTCCCGCATTGCGCGGGCCGTGCTGTTACTCCGGGCTTGCGGATTCGTCCTTTGCGGGTTCAACGTGAGCCGGTTCAACCTGAGCGGGCTCGCTCTTGGCGGGTTCGCTTTTGGCGGGTTCACTCACGGCGGCCTCGCCCGCGGGCTGCGGCTTCGCTTTCTGCGCGCGGGTGGCGCGGTGTTGCTGGGCGCGCTGCTGCTGGGCCCGCTTCGCGTCGGCCAGCGTGACTTCACCGGCCGGCTGGCCGGCCAGGTCCACGCGCTGCGTGCCTTCCACCATGCAGGTCCAGTAGCGCGTGCCGCGGCACCAGGTCCGCACGGCCTCGCGCAACATGGCCTCGTCCAGCGCGAGCGCGGCGGCGTGCTGAAGCAGCTCCTCGAAGATGCCGACCTTGAGCGGCACCTTGGGTGCGGGATTCTTGGGGAAAGCCAGCGGGAAGCGCTTCTGCAGCTTGCCGATGGCCTGGATCACCGGGTCCACAGGCTTGGCCGGATTGGTCGGTGCGGCCGGGCGCGCACGCGCGGGCTTGGCCGGCCGTGCTTCCTTTGCCTGCTTGGCCGGGCGGGCTTCCTTTGCCTGTTTTGCCAGTTGTGCCTTCAGTGCTGCGAGCTGTTCGAAACCCATCGTGTCCTGCCAATTGAGAAATTTTCAGCAATTTTAACAGTGTCGGTCCAGACGCCGCCTGCAAGGCGTTCGTCATCGTGCGTGTGGTTGCCCTATGCTGCAGTAGCAAGCGGGCAATGCAGCCCCGCGCCGCACATGACGCCATCGGGCGGCATCGACGGAGGACCCATGTCAGACGATCCTCAAGACGCGCCACAGACCGTGGTCGTGGTGCATCCCGACCGCGAGCTTTCGACGATGCAAAAGCTGCCGTACTTTGTCGGCATTTCGCGGCAAACGGCGCGTGCCAGGGCATTGTCGATGTCCATTGTGGTCGTCCCGCCCGGCGGCCACGCCGAGCCGCACGTTCACCGCGGCTACGAGACCGGCCTCTACGTGCTCGAAGGTAGGGTGGAAACCCGCTACGGGCCCGGCCTGCGCCAGTCGGTCGTGACCGAAGCGGGCGATTTCCTGTTCATCCCGCCGGGCGTGCCGCACCAGCCATTCAACCTCAGCGCGACGGAGCCTGCGCGCGCGATCGTCGCGCGGAACAATCCGGATGAGCGTGAGGAAGTGGTGCCCTATGACCCGGCGTCCGAGGCGTAGCGGGCAAGGCATCTTTTCCCGTCAATGCTGTGATGAGGTGCTGTTTGGTGCGCATGCGAGACAGTGCGTCCGGGCTGCGCAAATCGCAACTGAGATCTGCACCGGATTCACCGGCGCGTACAGGACTCCTCACCTACGATGAACTATCCGATCCAGCCTGGCTGCGGCGCTGCCGAGCCGGCAGGGGAGAGTCCGCCCATGGCGCCAAACCGAGCGCTGCTGCCCGATAGCCTGCATCACCTGCCGCCCGGCGCGCGCGCGTTGCGCGCGACCAATCCGCATCAGTGGCTGGCGCTGACCATCGGCGTGCGGCGCAAGCGCGCATTGCCCGGCCTCGCGGGACTTGACCCGCTGCTACCGGCCCAGCGCCGCTACCTGAGCCTCAAGGAAATCGAGGACAACTACGGTTCCGAGCTAGCCTCGGTGACGCGCATCGAGACGTTCGCGCGCGCGCACCGTCTGGTGGTCACACGCGATGACCGCGCCACGGCCACGCTGGAACTGGCGGGCACGGTGGCCGATGTCAATGCCGCATTCGGCGTGAACCTGCTCGACTACACGCAAGCGCAGATGGGCAGCTTTCATGCGCGCACGCAGGAGGTGTCGGTGCCTGCGGAAGTGCAGGGCGATATCACAGGCGTGTTCGGCCTGAACAATCATGCGGTGTTGACCCGCCGGCCGCGCCTGCCCACGGCCAGGCGTGCGAGCCTGGCGCAGGCACGCCGTCCGTGGTTCGTTCCCGGCGAGCTGGCCAAGGTCTACGGTTTCCCGGACGCGATGCGCATGGCCAATGTATCGCCCTGCTTGAGTTCGGCGGCGGTGTCGAAGAGGAGGGGCTCTCCGATTACTTCAGGCGCATCGCCAGCCCGAAGCCGGATGTGAGCGTCATCGCCCTGGACGGCGTTTCGACGGACCCGCTGGCCGCGCCCGATGCGACGGGCGAAGTCATGCTCGATATCGAAGTGGCGGGCGCGCTCGCGGGCGGGGCCCGGATTGCGGTGTACTTCTCGACCTTCGACGAGAAGGGCGTAATCGATGCCATCAACGCGGTGATCAATGACATCAAACACCGGCCGTCGGTGGTGTCGGTCAGTTGGGGCTGGGATGAAAACCAGCCGTTCTCCAACGGCATCCTGTGGTCGCCGGCGGCGATCGCGCACGTCAACGACAGCCTGCTCGCCGCGGCGCACCTCGGCATCAGCGTGTGCGTGGCAACCGGCGACGACGGCGCCGAGGCGCAGTTGAAGGATGGCCGGGCGCATGTCAATTTCCCGGCAACCAGCCCGTACGTGCTGGCGGTGGGCGGCACCACGCTGCACGTGGCCGCCAGCACCCGCGGCGGCACGCACGTAAACGAGGTGGTCTGGAACAGCGGGCCCGGCAGTGGCACGGGCGGCGGCATCAGCGACATCACGCCACGCCCGCCATGGCAGGACGGAATCGTGCCGCCGTCGATCAACCCAGGCCATTTTGCCGGCCGTGGCATTCCCGACGTGGCCGCCGATGCCGATCCGCAGACCGGCTATTTCATCATGTCGGGCGGTCGCTACGGCGTGGTCGGCGGCACCAGTGCTGCCGCGCCGGTATGGGCCGCATTGCTGGCGCGCGCCAACGCCTTGCTCGCGCGCGGGTCGGCAATTTCAACGCGCTGCTTTACCGGAAGCTCGGACCCGCGGGCGTGCTGCGGGATATCGTGACCGGCAACAACGACACCGAAGGCCTGCTCGACGGACGCTTTGCGGCCAAGGCCGGCTGGGATGCCTGCACCGGCTGGGGCGTGCCGGACGGCGTGAAGCTGGTTCAGGCACTGGGAGGCAAAGCATGAATCCCGCAAGGAAGCAAAACCGAAGCCGCGCTCCGGGGCACGCGGCAGCGATGACCAGCCATTCTTTGACCCGGTCGCCTATGGCAACGGGCCGCAGGACGCCGTTGCGGATGCCGCCGAGAACGCCGCCATCACGCATCACAGCGTCGTGCTGGGCGGCCACCGCCTTGCCTATACGGCGACCGCAGGCCATCTCGTGACGGTGGATCCAAGCAGTTCGCTGCCCAATGCCAAGATGTTCTATGTCGCGTTCACCGTGGACCGCGGCAAGGCTGCGCAGGCAGATGAGCGGCCCGTCACGTTCTTCTATAACGGTGGGCCGGGTTCGTCGTCCGTCTTCGTGCTGTTGGGCTCGTTTGCGCCGAAACGGATCAAGACGCTGATGCCCCGGTTCACCCCGCCCGGGCAATACCAGATCGAAGACAACCCCGACAGCCTGCTCGACAAGAGCGACCTCATCTTCATCAATCCGGTCGGCACCGGCTACTCGGCAGCGCTGGCGCCAAACAAGAATGTCGATTTCTGGGGCGTGGACCAGGACGCCCGTTCGATCGCCCAGTTCATCAAGCGCTACCTGACCGCCAACCAGCGCTGGGGATCGCCCAAGTACCTGTTCGGCGAATCGTACGGCACCGCCCGCAGTTGCGTGCTGGCGTACCTGCTGCATGAGGACGGTGTCGACCTGAACGGCATCACGCTGCAATCGTCGATCCTCGACTATACGCAGGCGGGTAATCCGGTGGGTGCGTTGCCGACCGCGGCGGCGGACGCGTGGTATCACAAGCGGCTCGGCCTCAAGCCGGCGCCGGCCGACCTGGCGGCATTTGCCACGGAGGTGGCGCAATTTGCGCGCACCGACTATGCCACCGCGCTGGGACGCTTTCCCAAGGTGAGCCAGGCCACGATCCGCAAGCTCTCCGGCTACACCGGCATCGACACCGCCACGCTCGGTGCATGGGGACTCGATATCGCGGCCTACGACAGCCAGGGAAATTCGCTGTTCCTGCGGACGTTGCTGGAAAAGCAAGGCGTGGCGGTCGGTGCCTACGATGGCCGGGTCACCGCCATCGACACCGGCATCGCAGGCAAGATCGATCCCAATTCGGGAGGCAATGATCCGACCATGACCGCGATCAGCGGCGAGTACACGGCAATGTGGAACAAGTACCTGAACGAGGACCTGAAGTTCACTTCCAACTCCGCGTTCACTGACCTGAACGACCAGGCATTCCTCCATTGGGATTTCGGCCATATCGATCCCACCGGCGCACAACGCGGCAAGGATGCGCGCGGCAACGTGGTGCTCTACACCGGCGGGGACCTCGCCGCCGTCATGGCGCTCAACCCGGACCTCAAGGTCCTGTCGGCCAACGGCTACCATGACTTCGTCACGCCGTTCTACCAGACGGTGATCGACCTGCAGAAGATGCCACTCGTCAGCCAGGCCGTGCGCAACAATCTGAGTGCGCGCTTCTATCCGTCGGGCCACATGATCTATCTGGACGCCGCGTCGCGCACGGCGTTGAAGAAGGACCTGGACGCGCTGTATGAACGTACCGTCGCAGATCGGCCTGCGATGATGCGTATCCTTGCCTTGCAGGAGCGGGCGGGCAAGGTGCCGTTGGGTCGACCGAAGTAGTGTCCTCAAGCCTTGTGGGTCCACCCGATCCGATGCCGCTCCTGCGTCGCCTGGTGCCGCGCATCGTCTTCGGTGTGCAGGTAGATGCTGGTCGTGGCGATCGAGGCATGACCAAAGTTGTCCCGCACGTGGCGCAGGTCCACCTGCCCGTCGCTCATGTGCGAGCCCGCCGTATGCCGCAGCCAGTGCGCCGACGCCGTGGCCAGCACCTCGGCCTGCGCGGCCCATTCCGGCCCGCGCGCCCGCAGGCGCTCGGCCGCCATGCCGAACACTTCCTTGATGATCAGGTGCAGCGCGCCTCTCGACAAAGGCTTCTCGCGGTTCGCGCGGCCGATGACCGGCAGCACCAGCGGGTGGCCTTCCCCGGGCTGGGGCGTCGGCGGCAGCCCATGCGCAAGCCGGTAACGGGCGAGCTCGGCCACCAGTTCGTCGGTCGCGGGCACCAGGCGGGGTTTGCTGCCTTTGCCGATAACCTCCAGCCACCATCTCTCGATCCCGCGCGCGTCGCGCCTGCAGAAGAACGCTCCCATGGTCGTGCCGGCCACTTCGGCCGCGCGCAGCCCGCCCAGATAGAGCACCGTGCACAGCCAGCGGCAGCGCGCCGCATGCAGGCGCTCGCGATCGGTATCCGTCGGCATGGCCTCCACCGCTTCCTTGACTGCGTCCCATAGTGCATGGCTCAGGTAGCGCGTGACCCGTGCCTTGGCCGGCCCACGCCGGCGGCGCGCCAGCGAGAGCGGATTGCCCGCGAGGTAGCCGGCCTCGGTCAGCCACGCAAAGCACGCGTTGAGGATCACCATGGCCTGGCGCGTGCTGGCCGCCGATAGCGGGCCGGCAAACGGCCGCCAGTCGGGATGGCTGCGCGCCAGCTTCTTGCCTGCTGCGAGCACCCAGCGAGCTGCCGGCTGCGGGTCGGACAGGAAGTGTTCGTAGGCCAGCAGATCCTCATGCGTGAGGGAGGACAGGGGCGTGCCGCGCTGCAGCGTCGCCCAGAGTACGAGCCGTTCCACCTCGCGCCGGTAGGCCTGCAGCGTGGCTGGACTGTTGGCGTAGCGCGCAAGCCAGGCCGCGACAGCCGCCAGGTCGTCCGCTGCGGCAATCTGCGCGCCGCGGGAGGGGGCGCGATTCCTGCCCTGGGCGCCGGCAAGCATCGGCGGCAGGCGCAATCGCTCGAGCGGAAGGGGCTGCAAGGCGGCCAGGGCGTTGGCGGTCGAAGGAACGATATCTGAGGGCGAATCCATGGGCAGACGCAAACCGCAAGTGCGATAAAGCCGAAATTATAGAAGGCAGAGGATTTCTTGCGCAGCGCGCCATCCAGCACGGCACACGCGCCACTATCTGGTCGCCGCCTCGCTGTCCCCGCACATGGTCTCTATCCCCGTTCCTCCTTGCCAGCATAAATGCGGCTTTGGCGAGGCAGGGCGGGGAATGCCCTCATGGTCGATACCGGCCACATAGAGTTGCCAACGGTGTACCCCGTTTCGATCCGCTTCCAGTCGGATCAGCCAACCGGTTATGTTGTCCGCATCTTTGAAGCCGTCAAAAACAAAGTTGCCCAGACTATAGAAAATAGGGCTTCCCTTATATTGCTCAATGTCCTGGGTAACGTGCGGATGCGCGCCAATCACTGCATTGCACCCGCGTCGATCATCGAATGCGCGAGCTGGCGCTGGCGTGCACTGGCATGATGTTCATGCTCAAGCCCCCAATGCATGAAGGGTATGACCAGGTCCGCATGGTGGACTCTCCTTGCATTTTTGATGTCGGCGATCACCTGTTCATCTTCGCTCCAGGCCAGCCCCGGCATGTCGTAATCGGCTTCAAAGCTCCGCGGGAAAATTTCGTTGTAGCCAAGAAGGGCAATCCTGATGCCGTTGCGCTCGATCAGAAGCGGTCTATGTGCCTCCGCCAGGTTTCGGCCTCCTCCGAAGTACGAAACCTTCTGCGCTGCGAGTAGATCAAGCATCTCGGAAAAAGCGGTTCGGCCAAAATCGCCAGTGTGGTTGTTGGCGAGCGAGAGCGCCGTGAAATAGCCCTTCAGTACATTGACCGTACGTGGATTTGCGCGAAACGTAAATGGCTTGCGTTCCGGGCGGCCGCTGGAGGCAATGACGCACTCGAGATTGCCTATCCGGATATCCGCGGCATCCAGGATTCGCGCGAAGGACATAAAGGGATCACGCCCGGCCTTGACGACATTCCCTGGCATCCCGTCAAGCATGATGTCGCCGACAAAAGCGAGCGAGACGATTGGGTCGGCGGCTTCTCGCTTGCAATCCCTTCGTCGACGACGCCGAAGCAAAGGAAAGCCGCGACCAGGAATCGCGCTATAGCGCTGCCCGACGTGTCGCTCCGCACTATACCGCCCCCCTCAGCATGCAGCGGTATTGCAGTTCTCTTCCAAGGACGGGTGAATAGAGACGATTGATACCCGTGAAGGAGCCGGTCGAGTCGGCCTGGGAAGGCGCCGCAGGTGAGACGTAATTGGCCTCATGCAGCAGGATGACCTGATCAGAATCCCGGTAGTAGGTATAGAGCTTGATGTAGGCAATGGACTCCGCTCCGACCATGACGGCCTTGAAACGAAAGTATCCGTCTATATCGACGGACTTGACCGAGTAAGGATCGGTGGTCTGCTTGAACTCGAATACCTTCGGGTCGCCGCCTCCTTGGCTGATCTCGCAATGAAGCAGGCGTGTACCAGCATTCGCTGTGTCAAGGTGGCACATGCACAGTACCAGCAGCGCGATGACGCTTGCGCCCAAGGACGGGCGGCGAGTAAGGGAACTGGCCTGGCGCATTGATTGGGTCTCGATCACATGAAGGTCTCGCACCGAGCTAGAAGCGGCGCGTTTCGAAACCACGGGTCCCGACTGCGTTGTGGCCGGGACCGCGTGCTTCCCCCTCATGCTCGATTACGCCTTGGCATAGGTATCGGCGGACATCACCTCAATGCCAACGAAGGGTTCGTCGCCTTCAACCCAGGCTTCATGTCCCGGCGGGATCGTGTAGGAATCCCCGGCCTTTATCGTCTTTTCAGTGCCGTCCTTCATGCGAACCGTGATACGTCCCGATACGGCATAGCCGACATGGGAGGCCTGGCAATGGTCGGTTTTGGCAACCGGTTTGATGCACTCCGACCACCGCCATCCGGGTTCGAAATTGAATCGACCGATGGTGAAGCCTTCCAGTTGGACGACCTCGACCCGGGTTTTCGCAGGGCGCGGACCTCGTCTGGCGACGCATGGGATTTCACTTCAAACTTTGTTACGGCGACTGGGGCAACCATGTTCTCACCTCGCTTTGTCCGGATCTTGGTTGAACACTGACCAGAACCACACCGCTACAGGAGCGGCGCAATTTCCACTGGCACTCCCCGGCGGCGCCAATCTAAATCTAGTACAGAACGCTGGCAATCGGCGTGTTCATCGACAGTGAGCTACGTGGTCAAACCGACCAAGCCCCAAAGGTTTAATGCCCCTCTCCGAGGCTGGCGACCGCCGGTCATACTTCGGCCACGCTGGATATTGTGCTGTTGCCGGTACCCGCCAGAGGGATGCTCACCGGCCTGCAAGGGTTTCGTCCGCCGTCCAGGGGAAGCGGGTGGGCCCAATGTCTTGTCAGTCCAGTTCGACGCAGACTTCGATTTCCACGCAGGCCCCCAGCGGAATCTGTGCGACACCGAATGCGACCGCGCATGCATGCCGGCATCGCCGAACACGTCGACGAACAGTTCCGACGCGCCGTTGGTGACCAGATGCTGATCGGTGAAGTCGGGCGTTGAATTGACCAGGCTCACGACCTTGACGATGCGTTTGACGCGATTCAGATCGCCGGTGTGGGCCTGCAGCGTCGACAGCAGATCGATCGCGACGGCGCGGGCCGCGGCGCGTCCCTCGTCGGTGGACATCGTGGCGCCGAGCTTGCCAACCCAGACCTTGCCGTTCTTCTTCGCAATGTGGCCGGAGAGGTAGACAAGGTTGCCGCTCTGGGCGCTCATTACGTACGCGGCAGCCGGCGCGCCGACGGGGGACAGCTCGATGTCGAGTGCTTTCAGTCTTTCGTGGATACGGAGCGATTGCATGGTCTTTGTCGATGTAGGGCAAGATGGCTGGCGCCACGGGGAGTCATCGCGAGTCCTGTGGCGCCGGCGGACCGGTTTCAGTCCGGCATCGGCTCGCGGCCGAAGGCTTCGAGTTCGCGCGCCAGGGACTGCGCGGCCAGTTCGACCAGTGCGCGGCCTTTCTCGCGCGTTGCCAGGCCTGGATCGGAACCGATGCGTCCGTCCGGGAAGCGTGCACGGAAGTCGAGGGCTTCACGGATCGGGCCGGTCGGGGCAATTGGCGGCGCATAGTCGGCCGATTTGATCGAATCGGGGAAGGCGTACTGCGTGATCGCAATTTCCGAAGGCGTGGCATGCGCGCCGTGGCCGGTCGGGAACTGGTCTCGTGCCAGTTCACCCACGCCTTCGAGATCCCACCAGTTGCAGAGCTTCAGTGCAAAGCCGGCACGACGGCGCGCAAAGCTTGCTTCGGCGTACAGCTCGGAGAACGCGGCATCGATCGACGAGACATTGCCGCCATGGCCGTTCAGGAACAGGATCTTTTCGAAACCATGCACCACCAGCGAGCGGGTCCAGTCGCCGATCGCGGCGATGAACGTGGACGGCCGCAGCGAGATGGTGCCGGGAAAGCCGAGGTGATGCTGTGCCATGCCGATATTGAACGTGGGAGCCACGAGGATATCGGCGAATTTTCCGATTCACGCGCGATGATTTCGGGACACAGCCAGTCCGTACCCAGCAGCCCTGTCGGACCGTGCTGTTCGTTGGAGCCGATCGGCACGACGATCGTGCGGCTGCGCTTGAGGAACTGCTCGATTTCGGACCAGGTGGACAGATGTAGAAGCATGACGACTCCTTGTTAGTGCTTTGCGGGCAGCTTGTTGGCGAGAATGATCAGTGCGGCGATGATTGGCAGCGCGGCCAGGATCAGCACACCGAGGTGAAGGTTGCCGGTGGCGGTCTTGGCCCATCCGATGATGGCCGGGCCCCAGAAGCCGCCCGATAGCCCGATCGTGTTGATCAGTGCGATGCCGCCTGCGGCGGCCGGGCCCTTGATGTATTCGGCAGGCATGGCCCAGAACACCGTGTAGGCCATCCACAGCGCGCAGGTACCGAGCGTGAGCAACACCAGCGATGCCGCAAGATTGCCGTCGACGAGGATGGACGCGGCGAGCAGCAATCCGCCGACGGTTGCGGGCACGGCGCTGTGGAAACGGCGCTCGCCGACCCGGTCCGAGCGGCGGCCCATGTAGTACATGCCGAAGGCCGCGGCGACATAGGGCAGGGCCGAGTACCAGCCGAGTTGCACGGTGTCGTTCACGCCCTGGGCCTTGATGAAGGTAGGCAGCCAGAAGCTGATGGCATAGATCGCGGCGATGATGCAGAAGTACGCCAGGGCCAGCACATAGACCCGGACATCGCGAGCCACGGCCAGGAAGGAATGATTGTGCGCCGCGCTGGATCCGATTTCGTTGGCGAGCTGGCGTTTTTCCTGCTCGGTCAGCCAGGCGGCGTCGGCGGGGCGGTTTGGCACGAAATACAGGGCGAGCACGCCGAGCACGATGCAGGGCAGGCCTTCGACCAGGAACATCCATTGCCAGCCGGCCAGTCCACCGGTGCCTGACAGCGCGGTGATCAGCATGCCGAGACCGGGCCGCCGACAATGCCGCCGAGCGGGCCGGCAAGGAACACGATCGCAATCGCGCGCGCCATACGCTGCGGCCCGTACCAGCAGGACAGGTAGTAGATCATGCCCGGGGCAAAGCCTGCCTCGAAGATGCCGAGCAGGAAACGCATGGCGTAGAACATCGGCACGTTGCGCACGAACAGCATGCAGGCCGAGGTGATGCCCCAGAGCACCAGGATGCGGCTGAAAGTCTTGCGTGCGCCGATGCGCGGTAGCATCAGGTTGCTCGGTATCTCGAACAGCACGTAGCCGATAAAGAAGATCCCCGCGCCCACGCCATATGCGGCATCGGAAAAACCGAGGTCGCCTTGCATCTGAAGCTTCGCAAAGCCGATATTGACGCGATCGAGATAGGCGAACAGGTAGCAGATCAGCAGGAACGGCAGAAGTCGCCAGTTGATCTTGTTGTAGAGGGTTGAGGCGCCGTCTACTGCGCTTTCGCTCGGGATTACCAGCATGCCTGTCTCCAATGTCTTTTGTGTGGATACCGCGTGGATGAATCGAATAGTGGCAGCGGCAAGGGCAATCACCAACAGCAACCATGTCTACACTTCGTTGTCTTCCGGGCAACGCATCGGGTATGGTGTGAGTCTGTCATCGGCCAAGTGGATGATTCGACATGCGTGAAATCAATCAGCAGCGGCTGCGCTACTTCCGCGAAGTGCTTGAGCAAGGCACCATTCGCGGGGCTGCGGAGAGTCTCAACACATCGCCATCGGTGATCACCCGGCAGATCCGGTTGCTCGAGGACGAACTTGGCACGACGCTGTTCGAGCGACAGGCGCGTGGCGTCAGGCCGACCGAGGCCGCCGCGCATCTGCTGGAGTTCTGGCGCGGCTACCGATCGCATCAGGAGAAGCTCGAGGACCAGCTCCATGCGCTGAAGGGCCTGCAGCAGGGGCAGGTCCAGCTGGTCCTGAGCGAGGGGTACGTGGATGGGCTGGTCAATGAAGTGCTGGCGCCGTTCTGTGCGCAGTACCCGCTGCTCGACATCGGCATGGAGATCCTCGGCGTGGATCAGGTGCTCGACGCCGTGGCCGAAAGTCGCGCGCACATCGGGCTTGCCTTCAATCCGCCGCCACATCCGCGCATCGAGTATCTGGCGAGCTCGTCGCAGCCGGTCGGCCTGCTGGTGCGGCCCGACCATCCCTTGGCATTGCGTGGCGGCGCGGCAAGCGTCAAAGACATCCTGTCCTGGCCGCTGGCCATGATGCCGGCGTCATTCGGCGTCGGGCACGCCGCCAAGATGCTCGAATTCGCGGAGAACATCAGGATCCGGGCGACGCTGGTCACCAATTCACTGACGGCGCTCAAGCAGTTTGTAGCCTACGAAAACTACATGACGCTGATCGGCGGCGAGTTCGCCGCGTATCGCGAAATCGCCGCCGGCACGCTCACGGTGGTGCCGATCGATCATCCGCTGTTCAGGGGCACCGAGGCGCGCTTGCTGGCCAAGGCCGGACGCCGTTACCGGCAGCGGCGCTCAAGTTGCTCGAACATATCCGGCGGGACATGCCGATGTTTGCGCAGGGCAGTCAGTAGCCGGTTCTTTCTACTCCCGCTGGATAGTGCCTATTTGCCGCCCGTATCCGAATGGACGCGGCGATGCCATGGCCGCATGTATTCCGGCCGGGCGACACCGTCTACATTGGCGCAGCGGACAGCCACGGCAACTGCGTCAGCATGCAGTCGTCCAGCCTCAACTGAACCGCACATTGCCAAGATCGATGGCGACCATGAGCCGCCCTCGGTTGGCAGACAAGTCTTCGTTGCGCATGTAGGCCCGACGTTGCGACGGAAGGACGATGCCATCCGCGGTAATGTAGTCAGAGAGGTACTGGGCCGCGGCAAAGCCGCCTGCGATGTCGACATGATAGTCGTGCCGACGGACAAGCCCGTCTTCGCCAAAGTAGAAATCCTGCAGTTCGCAATGGCTTTCAATATTGGCGGGAAAACGTACGCGCAATCCCCGCCATGTCTCAGAGCCTTCGCGCCACGGCTCGATTTCGCTGACCTCAAAGCCAGGAAGGGTGATCAGGAATGGCGTGGTCAGATAGGTCCAAAGCGCGTAACCGTTGAAATAGGCGCGCTGCAATGGGTTCCATGCGGAGTCGATGACATGACCATCGAAGCTGCGCCGAGGATCCTTGAGTTCCTTGACCATTTCTCCGCTGGTCGTCTCGATGGCGATACGTCCGGGCTCAAACGCGGTACGCCAGTTGGGTTCGCCAAATGGCGTCACCGACGCACGCTGTTCATGCAGCGCTACCGTCATGGTACGCGGCGCCGAATCCTGCACCAGGCCCTTCATCGCCCAAAGTCCGCCGCCGGTCACGATGGTTGCGGTTACCTGACTGAAGCGCTTCCAGCGTTCAATGCCGCCGTGCGCCTCAAGTATTTCATCTGCCAAGTTGCTCATTATTCAATCTCCAGGAGACACAAGCTGAGACAAGAACGTCGCGCCACTTCGCTTGGACATGGAAGCACGGATTGCGCCGTCGAGAAGTACGGATGACGGCGCGACTGTACGCCCATGCCCTACGTCCCATCAGTCCCGCACCGCGGCTCCATGTGCCGGCATACCCGCAGATGCGAGTATGCCGTTATTCGACCGCCAGATGCATCACCGGATGCCGGCGATATCCCGGCATTCACCTGTCGAGCATCCGTGGCTGCGTCGCCTCCGCCTACTGCGGCTGATAGGCTGCGGCGGCGGCAATTGCATCCGCAACCTGCTTTGGCTGCGACAACTGCGGGACGTGGCTCGTCGGCAGTTTCACGATGTGCGCGGAGATTTTTTGGGCCATCGCGCTTTGCAGCGCAGGCTGAATCATGTGGTCCCGCTCACTGAGGACGTACCAGGATGGCTTGGTGCGCCATGCGGCAACCGCGGTCCTTTCCTCGAAGCTCTTGCCACTGATAGGCCCCTGGGTCGCAGTCATGAGCTTCGTCTGCGCCGCCGGCAAGTCTTGGGCGAAGTGCTTGGCCATTCCTTCCGCCTTCAGCGTCAGGAAGCCCTGGTCGTCGGCAATGATAAAGTCGGAGCCCTTGGGTTTCGGGTAATCCTTGCCGAGGTCCGCCACGGACTGGCCCTCCGAAGGCGCGAACGCCGAGACATAGACGAGGGCCTTGACGCGCTCATGCTGGCCGATTTCCGAGATGACGACGCCACCCCAGGAATGTCCGACCAGCACGACCGGTCCGGTCTGCATGTCGAGCGCGCGGCGTGTTGCAGCTACGTCGTCGGCCAGCGAAGACAATGGGTTCTGAACCGACACTACGTTGAGGCCTTGGCCTGGAGCAAGGGAATGACCTTGTTCCAGGATGAACCGTCGGCAAATGCGCCGTGCACAAGCACCACCGTAGCCTTGCCGGCGTTGGCATCCGGTTCGGCTTCAGCGGCGCCAGCACCGGAGGCGAGAAGGGCGATGGCGACAAACGCCGCAGTCTTGGAGATGGATCTCAACGAAATCATGCAGTTTCCAGTAAGCAACTGAGACAAGATGGATAGCCCGGCCCGGCGGCTTGCCGGTGGCCGGGCAGACACGGAGGCCGGCTACGCGTGGATGCGCCCGCCGGCAATGCCATCAGCGCGTGATGCCGTACCGCGCGCCAGGCTCGCTGCGCGAAAGATTTGGACCGAGCGCGGCGCGTGCGGTCTCGAATGCCTGCCAATCGGCAACATCGGGCAAGGACGGCACGGTAAACACTTCGCCCTGGTCCAGTCCGGCCAGCGCGGCATCGACGAGGTCGTCGCCGCTCATGACCATGGATTGCGGCAGGTTCTCGACCGGGTGGCCGGCCGTGTCCCAGAATTCGGTGCGGGTTGCGCCGGGCAGGACCGCCTGGATGCGCACGCCCTTGCCGGCGAGCTCATGCTGCAACGACTGGGTAAAGGCCAGCACGAATGCCTTGGAGCCGCCGTAGACGCCGTTCAGGACCTCGGGCGCGACCGCCACGATCGAGGCGATATTGATGATCGTCCCACGGCCCCGTGCGACGAACGCCGGCGCGGCAGCATAGGTCAGGCGGGTCAGCGCGGTGACGTTGAGTTCGATCATTGCCTGCATCTTGTCGACGTCCGATCCCAGCAGCGGTGCCGCGCCGCCGACACCGGCATTGTTGACCAGCGTCGTGATGCTCGCGTCGGTGCGCAGGATTTCCTCGATACGTCGTACGTCGGCCGGCTGGCCAAGGTCCGCGGTCACGATCTCGACCGATCGGCCGGTGTCGTCGGTAATCCGGCGCGCGAGTTGTTCCAGCCGCGCGCGGTTGCGGGCCACCAGAATCAGGTCGTGGCCGCGTTGCGCCAGGCGCTGCGCGTAAATGGCGCCGATGCCCGACGAAGCGCCGGTGATCAGTGCGGTGCCCGAATGATTGTGCGTTGTCATGTCAGATCTCCAGATTCAGTAGGGGTAGGGTTGGTGGCGGTCGGCGCTGGTACCGCCGGCTGCGTGAAACCAAGATTAGGCGCATAATGGCCATGGCACCAATGTCGTAGATGCCACCTTTTCTGCCGCTCACCCGCCCGCACTGCGTGGAACCTACCGAGGAGATCGAAGATGCATCACGTGGCCCTTGCCCTCTACCCCGGCTTCCAGGTTTTGAACTTGGCGGTCGCCACGGTGCTGGAGTTTGCCAACCGGTCGCTGGGAGAACCGCTGTACAAGGTTCATCTGCTGTCCGAGCATGGCGGCCCCGTGCTGAGTTCCGCCGGTTTTCCCGTCGGCACCGAGCCATTCGGCAGGCGTCGCTTCGATACCGTGCTGGTGGTGGGAGACAACGACGTGCAGCCTGCTTCACCGGCCCTGGTGAGGTTCCTGAAGCGTGCGGCGCGCAGCTCGCGTCGCATCGGCGCGACCTGTACTGGAGCCTTCAATCTGGCGGAGGCCGGGGTGCTGGACGGCCGCCGAGCCACGACGCATTGGTACTACGCTGAACAATTGCGGCGACGCTTCCCTAAGGTCGGCGTTGAAGAGGACCGCATCTTCATCATCGACGGCCCCGTCTGGACCTCGGCCGGCATGTCGGCCTGCATCGACCTGGCGCTCGCGCTGGTGGAGAAGGACGCAGGCAGTGAGGTGGCGCGAGAGGTTGCAAAGTCGCTTGTCGTGTACCACCGCCGCGCCGGCGGACAGGCCCAATTCTCGGCGCTGCTGGACCTCGAACCCCGGTCTGATCGCATTCGCGCCGCACTGGATTTCGCGCGGCAGAACCTGCAACGGGAACTTTCGGTGGAACAGCTGGCGGATGCCGCGCATCTCAGCCCGCGACAGTTCGCGCGTGCCTTTCGCGACGAGACGGGGCAGACTCCCGCCAAGGCGGTGGAGCACCTGCGCGTGGAGGCGGCCAGGCTGATGATGGAAGGCGGTCGCATGCCATCGACGTGGTGGCGCGGGATACTGGCTTCGGTGACCGCGAACGGATGCGTCGTGCGTTCCTGAGAGCGTTCGGTCAACCGCCGCAGGCGATCCGGCGCATGGCGCGCGGCGATGCATGGCAGACGGCCTAGCCGGCGCAGGTGATGCCCGCGGACTGGCCTGCGTCAAGCGCAGGCCAGGTGCCGGACGGGCACTTGGTCAGACCAGGTTGATTTCGACGTCGATATTCCCGCGGGTGGCTTTGGAGTACGGGCAGGTCTGATGGGCGGTGTCCACCAGGGCGCGTGCGGCTTCGGAATCCACGCCAGGCAGGCTCACGTTCAAGCGGGCCCGCAGGAAGTAGGCGCCATCGTGGTTGGCGAGGTCGACTTCGGTGTCGACCGCCAGGTCAGGTGGCAGGGCAATGCTCATGGCGCGGGCCGCAAGGCCGATCGCGCCAATGAAGCACGCGGACCAGCCAGCGGCAAACAATTGCTCCGGGTTCGTGCCGGTGCCGGCACTGCCGGGCGATGACAGCTTCACTTCCAGCCGGCCGTCGTCGCTGCGGGCGGCGCCGTCGCGTCCGCCAGTGGTATGGGTCTTGCCGGTGTAAAGGGTTTTGCCGGGTTGGGTCATGGTTGGCTCCGTTTGGATCTTGAGAGGGAAATCCCGCTTGCCGGCTTGCGAGCGGGGCACCCCTGCATTGAAGTCGATCGACGTATCCGGGCTGTAGCGACGCGAAGGCAGTGTTGCAATCGCCTGTATCCGGCAGGTCTGCCGATACAGCGGCATACAAAGCAGTCGGGGGCCGACCAGTTTCGCCAGTTACGCCAAGTACCAATTCCCGTTCCTCACCATGCCATTATTCCCGGCTCAGTTGCCCATGGAGCGAGTCACGTGATCCCCCGCGGACTTGTTCGGCGACGTGCTGGGGGAGAAGGCCGGACACGCGCGAACGATCTCGTCGCACTTCCGGCAGCCTGGTGAATGCCATCGTGATCCTCGTGGTGATTTCGCAGATCCGACCAGCATGAGGGTCGCGGGAAGTATCGCAATTGTCGAACGACTCTGCCCCGCGCACAAAGGCGGGTCATTGAACTGCCAGGGTCGGAGAATTGTGATATGGGCGATGTCGAGGTGGTTGGCCGTGAGTCCGGCTCGCCCCCGTTCGCTGACCGTGGCAACTACGCGCGCGGCGCGGTCTCCACAGCAGATGCAGCCGGCAAGGACAGCCTCCGATTGCGCAGTTGGTTTGGCAATGCGGGTTGCGCAATGGACGCGTTCGATATGCTCGGAAAGCAGGAATCGCTTCGATCAGAAGCAAGAGATGGGCACGAACGCTCCCGAATCAGGCCGCGCCAGCTTCAGCCCAAGGCTCGAACCCTGTGGTAAGGACCGCGCGCATCGCCTCGCGCAGATTGGCTGCCTTGCTTTCCCCACCATATGCGGCCTCGAATTCGGTCTGAACTTCTAGCCACAGGGGAAATGCCTTGCGATAGCGAGTCATGCCCGCCTTTGTAACCGATGCGTTCTTGACACGTCGATCGACACCGGCCGCCATGTTCACCAAGCCGTCGCGTTCCAGTGGCTTGAGGTTCGTTGCCAGCGTGGTGCGATCCATCGCCATCTCGCCCGCCAGTTCGCCGATCGTGAGTGGACCGTGATTCGCGAGCTTGTGAAGGATGGAAAACTGCGTCGCACGCAGATTCACCGGCTGCAGTGCCTTGTCATATACCGCGGTGAGGTAGCGGGCGGCCTGACGTGCTGCCAGACAGTTGCACCGGCCATCCAATTCATCCACTGCCTTGCTGGAGACTGTCATGGGCCTATTGCATAACACATTGCAAATTTCGTCGCCCCCATCATAGGAGAGTATGCGCGTATATGCAAGATGCGGTCTACCCGGCAAAGGAGCGATGCCATTCACCCGAACTTTTTCCGCACTCCCTCTGCGGCCAGTGGCCGGAGTTTTCGCCCAGCGCGAACGCGGCGCCCGGACACGGACATGATAAGTCCCGTCTTGAAGAAGAGCTTGTAGGAGGTGTCGTCCTGCCATATTATGAGTAGATGCTCATAATCAGATCGTCGTGCGCACCGTCTGGCCAGAGACAGATGGCTTGGGATGAACGCTTTATCGCGCAGCAGCCTGAAAAAAACGCCGCAGTGGTGAAGGCTTGCGACAACCACAAAAATCTATATAAAACAGGAGACAACCATGCATGCTCGATTCAAGGGGAGGCTCGCCTGCCTCTGCACTGTGCAAGCCATTACTGTGCTGGGGACCGTGGCGGGCATCGCCCACGCCGAAAGTTTCCCTTCGCGTCCGATCTCGATCAAGGTGGCATACTCCGCCGGCGGTGGGGCGGATGTCGCGACGCGACAACTGGCGGCGCCGCTGCAGAATGCCATTGGCCAGGCAGTTGTGGTGGAGAACCTGCCTGGCGCCGGTGGTTCGGTCGCGACAATGGCCTACTTCAAGGGCCCGGCAGACGGCTATACGCTGCTGGCGCTTACCGGCAACGATGCCATTCTCAATCCGCTTGCACTCTCGTCGGCCAGGTATCGTCCGGAGGACCTTCGGCTAGTTCATCCGCTGATCTTCTCCGACTTTGTCCTCGTCACCGCGATGGAGCGCCCACCCAAGGGCATCGACGAACTTGTCGCAATGACGAAGCGCCCCGGAGCGAGGGAGTTTTCGTTCGGAAACTGGGGAATGGGAACCACCCCGCACCTTGCCGCGGCCGACCTGCGGACCCAGACAGGTATGACTTCGCTCGACGTCCCTTATAAGGGGGCTGCACCCATTGTCCAGGATCTGCTGGGGCGCCAACTCGATTTTGCCTTCCTGCCGCTGGCTGGCAGCACGCTCGACATGATTCGTAGCGGCAAGCTCAAGGCGGTGGCGATGGCCACGCGAGAGCGCAATGCAAGCCTGCCGGATGTGCCGGCGGCCGGCGAAAGCAAACTGCTTAAGAACTTCGATTACAAGGTCTGGCCCGGGATCTTCGTGCGCAAGGAGACGCCAGAGCCGGTCGTGGCGATGTTGCATCATCAGATATCCGCCATCGTCAACGGGGCGGCGTACCAGAAGTGGTCGCGCGATACCGGCAATCAGCCCATGGTGCCGATGACGCTCGCTTCAGCGTCAGCCTTCTACCAGGCGGAGCGGCAGCGTAATGCGCGCGTCCTTGCGTCGATCAAGCTGATGCCCCAATAAGAGGGAGGAAGCCATGACGTACCTTGACGAGCGCGTCTCTCCCGAACAAGACCTCGTACCCATACCCTTCGACCATAGCGCGCTATGGATCGAAAGAAGCCAATTGCCGGACTATCGCGGAGGCTTGCGCCTGGGTTTGCTCGTGGCAGTGACCAGCGCGTTGCCTGTACTGGGGTGGCTGCTGTTGTCGTGACGGTATTCGCGGTCATCCTAGGGAATACCCGTCCCTCAATAAAAAATAGATTTTCGGATGTATAATCGATCATCAAGACGTTGCGCGCTGGCTTTATTTCCGAGGGTGAAGCTGTCCTGATGCTTCCCTTTCAACAACGTGGCACACGCGCTTCACTTCGGTCATCAAGAGTCAATTCGGAGAATTCAGATGCCACAGTACAGATCGCGCACATCCACGCACGGTCGTAACCGGACAGGCGCCCGCAGTTTGTGGCGGGCAACCGGGATGACTGACGCCGACTTCGGCAAGCCAATCATCGCTATCGCAAACTCCTTCACCCAATTCGTTCCTGGCCACGTACACCTGAAGGATCTCGGCCAACTGGTGGCGCGCGAGATCGAAAAGGCGGGGGGCGTGGCGAAGGAATTCAATACGATTGCGATCGACGATGGGATCGCCATGGGCCACGACGGAATGCTGTATAGCCTGCCGTCGCGCGAACTGATCGCAGACAGTGTGGAGTACATGGCGAACGCCCATTGCGCCGACGCGCTTGTATGCATATCCAATTGCGACAAGATCACGCCGGGGATGATGATGGCCGCCATGCGCCTCAATATCCCGACGGTTTTCGTATCGGGTGGCCCCATGGAGGCCGGGAAGGCGACCTTCAAGCACAAGGTAATCAAGCTCGATTTCGTCGACGCAATGATCGCGTCCGGCAACCAGAATGCGAGCGAAACGGAGACCCATGCGGTCGAGAGTTCGGCATGTCCGACGTGCGGTTCCTGTTCTGGTATGGCGACTGCCAACTCAATGAACTCGCTGACCGAGGCGCTTGGTATCGCGCTTCCCGGTAATGGTACTGTGCTGGCGACGCATGCCGATCGAGAAGCCTTGTTCCTGGAAGCGGCACGCACTGCGGTGGCTATCACCAGGCGCTATTACGAGCAGGACGATGCCTCGGTACTTCCACGCAATGTCATGTCGCGCCGGGCATTCGAGAACGCCACCTTGCTCGACATTGCAATTGGCGCCTCGACCAATACTGTATTGCACCTGCTTGCCGTGGCGCAGGAAGGCGGTCTCGACTTCACGCTGGACGATTTCGATCGGCTGTCGCGCAAGGTGCCGGTGATGTGCCAACTCAGCCCGAACCGGCCTGATCTTCATATCGAGGATCTGCACCGTGCTGGCGGCATCATGGGCATTCTTGGCGAACTCGACCGGGCCGGCCTTATTCATCGCGACGCCAATACCGTCTATGGAAGATCGCTCGGCGATGCGATCGATCACTGGGACGTCCTGCGCTCCCCTCGTGCGGAAGTCGAGCGCTTTTATCGGGCTGCGCCCGGCGGCGTCCGCACTACCCGGGCTTTAGCCAGGACAAGCGTTTCGAGACGCTTGACCGAGACCGCAAGTCAGGGGCCATCCGAAGTATTGAACACGCTTACACCGCGAATGGCGGCCTCGCCGTGCTGCGCGGCAACCTGGCAGCGGATGGCTGCATTGTGAAAACGGCCGGCGTCGATCCGGTGATGCATGAGTTCGTTGGCCGCGCACGCGTCTTCGAAAGTCAGGACACGGCCGGCGAAGCGATCCTTTCCGGCGACGTCAAGGATGGTGATGTCGTCGTCATCCGCTACGAAGGACCGCGCGGCGGCCCTGGCATGCAGGAGATGCTCGCGCCGACCAGCTATCTCAAATCGATGAAGCTCGAGAAGACCTGCGCGCTGATCACCGATGGGCGATTCTCCGGCGCTTCGACTGGCCTGGCCATCGGCCACATCTCGCCTGAGGCGGCTGATGGCGGCGCCATTGCGCTGGTCCGTGAAGGAGACCGCATCCTGATCAGCATTTCCAGGCGTTCGCTGGCGCTCGATGTCTCCGACGAGGAACTGGCAACGCGCCGCGCAGCGATGCAGGCACGCGCGGACAGCGCATGGAAACCGGAGAACCGCATCCGACACGTCTCGACCGCGCTTCAGGCGTATGCCGCACTGACTACGAGCGCGTCCCGCGGCGCCGTGCGCGACCTTCGTGTCGTTCGCTCGGTAAGCGATTCCAGGCAGAAGCAAGTTCAGGGAGAGTAAGGAAGGGCGGCATCGGCCGCTACGACGCACGCTTGCGTGTGGGGTCCTTCATGCTCAAACTTAAATCTATTTTATTTGTATATATACATTTTGTGATGCGGATGCCCCGTCATTGATTGCGCGACTTCCGGATCGCTGAGTCGCAACAACGAATTCCAAATCGAAAGGAGAGACAAGCCATGGTGCAACTGACCGATGTCATCAGTGATTTCTGGCAAGCCACCCAACGCGGGGAGCGTTCCCCGCTGGCGTGGAGCGGGCGTCTGTCGAACGAAGAAGGTTACCGCGTTCAACTGGGAATCGCCGACCACTTTCAGGCTAGCGGGACCAATCGCGTGGGCTGGAAAGTCGCTGCGACCAACAAGGTCGTGCAGGCCCAGCTCGGCGTTTCCGAACCAGCCTTCGGTTCGCTGCGCGACAAGGATGTGTTGTGGTCCGGAGGTGTTCTGGCCATCGGCAACCTTTCCCAGGCGCATGTCGAATGCGAACTGTGCTTTCGGGTCAACGAAAAATCGAAACCGCGCGCTCGGTCGCAGATATCCGCGCTGCGCTGGATGTGGTGTATCCGGCGTTCGAGTTTATCGAAAAGCGCATTCCCATGACAGAACTCGCATTGGCGATTGCCGACAACGTCGAGCACACCGGCATTGTGCTGGGCAAGCCGTTGAAACTGGGACACGACATCGATTTCAGGCGCGTCGTTTGCACGCTGACACGCGGCGATGAGGAAATCTCGTCCGCGAATGGAGAGGCGGTACTGGGCGATCCGTTGAATTCCATCCTCTGGCTAAAGCAGGCACTGGAGAAGTACGACCGTGCGCTCGTCAAGGGCGACCTGATCATGACCGGATCGTTCGTGCGCCAGCTGCCGCTCGTGCCAGGAGACCGCGTTCGAGCGGAATTCACAGGCATCGGCTCAGTTGAACTGAATATCGTGCAGTAAGGCCCCCCGTACAACGCTTTTATTCGTCAGAGGTGAATATAAATGAGGTTCGCGAGATTCAAGAAAAATGGCCGCGAAGGCATTGCGGTTTCGCATCCTGAACAGGGATTCTTTGGCAGCTATATTGACCAGGGGGGAGAGCAGTCAGATTTGCTGTCTGCGCTTGCTCGGGGACCAGAGGCCGTATCGGCGCTTACCGACCTACTGCTGAACGGCAGCGCGGTATCGCTCGACGAAGTCCAGGTGCTGCCGCCCCTGGCAGCACCGCAGAAGATTATCTGCATCGGACTCAACTACGCGGACCATTCGGCGGAAACAGGATTCGAGCCGCCGGCTTACCCCACCATTTTTCGCGCTTTGCTTCGAGTCTCATTGGGCATGGTGACGCCATCATTCGCCCGCGCGTATCCACCATGCTGGACTACGAAGGCGAGATCGCCGTGGTCATTGGCAAGGCGGGACGAAACATTGCAAGGGCGGCGGCGCTGGATCACGTGTTCGGCTATTCGCTGTTCAACGACGCATCACTGCGCGACTATCAGACTCGGACGCCTCAGTGGACCATTGGCAAGAATTTTGACGGCACCGGCGCTTTTGGACCCTACATCGTCACGGCCGATGAATTGCCGGCCGGTGCGAAGGGCCTGCGACTGCAGACCCTGCTGAACGGCGAAGTGGTCCAGAACGGGAACACCGACGATCTCATCTTTGACGTTGCCACCCTTGTCTCCTTGCTCAGTGAAGTCATGACCCTTAGCCCTGGCGACATGATCGTGACCGGTACGCCCGCGGCGTCGGCGTCGCGCGCAAGCCGCCGCTGTGGATGAAGCCGGGCGACGTATGCGAGATTCGCGCGGATGGCCTCGGGGTGTTGCGCAACCCGATCAGTGACGAAGCCTGAGGCGGCGGAGCGATCAGACATGAAAACCTTGGAAGCCGGTGAAACCGGTGAAGCCAGTCATCCCGATAGCCGCCGCCGTGGATTCCTGGTCAGTGCAGCGGGCACCCTTGCCGGCGTACTTTCGGGGCAGTCGTCGGCTGCCTTGCCAGCGGACAGCGAGCCTTCGGGGGAACCATACTTCCCCGGCTTCCGCCGCCTGCGCATTCAGGCCGGAGGGACGACCATCAACACGCTGGTCGGCGGTAGCGGGCCGCCTTTGCTGCTGCTGCACGGCTACCCGCAAACGCATATTGTCTGGCGGAAAATCGCACCCGATCTCGCCCGGGACCATACCGTTGTGCTTACTGACCTGCGAGGGTATGGGGACAGCGGCAAGCCGGCGGATGGGGAGAACCACGCCGGATACTCCAAGCGCGCGATGGCCGTGGACCAGATCGAGGTGATGGCGTCACTGGGCTTTCACCACTTTGCCGTAGTGAGCCATGACCGGGGCTCGCGCGTGGCGCATCGGATGGCCCTGGACCATCCCGGCACGATATCGCGCCTGGTGTTGATGGACATCGTGCCAACCGAGTACATGTACCGGACCACGGACGCGCGGTTCGCCACGGGGTACTACCACTGGTTCTTCCTGATACAGCCTGCACCGCTTCCGGAATCGCTGCTGGCCGGCAAGGTCGATGCTTTCCTGAAGAGCGCGATGGGGCCGCTGATTCCGCGCGTGATCGAGCCCGATGCCTTCGCTCAGTATGTCAGGTGCTTGAGCGACCCGGCTACCCTCCACGCGACATGCGAGGACTACCGGGCCAGTGCATCCATCGACCTGGATCACGACGCAGCGGACAAGGGAAAGAAGCTGGCTTGTCCGTTGCTTGTGCTTTGGGGAGGGAAGGGGCTCGTCGGTACGCGATACGACGTGCTGTCGGTCTGGCGCGACTACGCCACCAATGTTGGCGGTGCGGCACTGCCGGCGAATCACTGGATTCCTGAAGAAGTCCCCGAGCTGGTCGTGGCTCACGTGCGCCAGTTTCTGGCCTGATCGCTTCAAAGCAGAGGAGATATTCGATGTTCATCGTGCATTGCCTGGACAAGACCGGGGCGGGCGCAAGGCGTAAGCAGAACCGCGCCTTGCATGTCGCCTACGTCAAGACGACGCAGTCCGTTGTCAAAGCAGCGGGCCCGCTGTTGTCTGCGGAGGGCGAACCCGTCGGAGGAATGTTCGTACTGGACGTACATCACTTCGCCGATGCGCTCGAATGGGCCGATGGCGATCCGTTCAGGAAGATCGGCATTTATGAAAAGGTCGAGGTGCACCAGTGGAACCTCGTCATGAGTGCAGGGATTCCCGCGCAGAACGCCACCATTCAAAGTTCGTGAACAGCGAGACAGGTCACCATGAAGCAGATTCAACGCAAAGTCATTGTCAGTTGCGCGATCACCGGCGCCATCCATACGCCGACGCTGTCCAAGGCCTTGCCTTATACCCCGGAAGACATCGCCAGGCAGGCAATCGATGCTGCCGATGCCGGAGCGGCCATTCTTCATCTGCATGCGCGCAATCCGCATGATGGCTCACCGACCGGAGACCCCGACGTGTTTGCCCAATTCCTGCCGGCAATCAAAGAGAGGACATCGGCCGTCATCAATCTGACAACCGGAGGCAGTCCGGAGATGACGGTCGAGGCGCGGCTTGCGGCGGCGCTACGCTTTCAACCGGAGATGTGCTCCCTCAATATGGGATCGATGAACTTTGCCATGCATCCCATGGCGGAAAAGGTATCGACGTGGAGGTTCCCGTGGGAGAAGGACTACCTGCTGGCTAGCGAGGCGTTCATCTTCCGGAACACCTTCCGGGATATCGCGCGCATCTACCAGATGATGGCGGATTTCGGCACGCGCTTCGAGCACGAGTGTTATGACATCGGCCATCTCTACAACCTTGCTTATTTCCTCGATCGGGGATTGGTCAAGGCGCCGATCTTCATCCAGAGCGTGTTCGGCATTTTGGGTGGCATTGGCGCGGATCCTGACAATGTCCTGTTCATGCGCCGCACTGCCGACCGGCTGTTTGGTGACGACTATATCTGGTCGGTACTCGCTGGCGGCAGGCACCAGATGCCTGTGGCGAGCCAGGCTGCGTTGATGGGCGGAAATGTCCGGGTCGGCCTGGAGGACAGCCTCTACATTGCAAAGGGGAAGCTCGCCGAAAGCAACGCGCAGCAGGTTTCCAAGATCAGACGGGTCCTCTCGGAGTTGTCGCTGGAGGTTGCGACGCCGGACGAGGCGCGTGATCTGCTGGCGCTGAAGGGCGCGGACAACGTCAAGTTCTGATGCGCCCGGCGCAGATCATGAATAGGAGAGGGAGCGTGAATCGATCCGATTCCACTGGTCGTGAGGACTCGCCGCACGGCCGCACGGCGGCGAGAATGCCCAGCGCATTGCGCGAGCAGATGCGCGCGCTCGCGAGCCATCGCAGCAGATTTGTGTGGCGCCTGCTGGCCGGCGCGCTCGCCTGGTATTTCGGTGCGTTGTTCGCGGTGCTGGCGTGGCCAGACTTGATGGCTGTCTCCGCAATCGGTGATTTCAGCGTGGGCTTGCTGTTGGTCTGCTTGCAACTGTTTTCGACAGTCGTCGGCTTCTGGGTGTACTGCGCTTGGGCGGAGCGCCAGTACGATGGCGAAGCAGCGATGCTGCATGCCATGGCCCGCGATTACCAGACGGGAGCGCGCCATGAATGAGTCAGGTTTCGGTGGTCTGCGTATCGTCGTTTTTGTGGCATTCATCGGACTGAGCCTTGCGCTGACGGCGTGGGCGTCGCGTCGTGCACGGGGCAGCGCCGGATTCTTGTTGCCGGGCGCAATTTGTCCGGGCTCCAGAATGGCCTGGCCATCTCAGGCGACTTCATGTCGGCGGCCTCGTTTCTCGGGGTGACGGGACTGGTCGCGCTGTATGGCTTCGACGGGCTGGTGTACCAGGTCGGCTTCATTGCCGGATGGCTGATGATCATGCTGATCGTGGCGGAACCCGTCAGGAATTGCGGGAAATACACGCTGTCGGACGTAGTTGCCCTGCGGCTTTCCGGCAGGCCGGTACGCGCCGCCACCGCCGGGGTGTCGCTGTTGATTGCACTGATCTACCTGCTTGCGCAACTTGTTGGCGCCGGGGCGCTGGCGGCCTTGCTGCTGCCAGTGGGGGCGAACACCGCGATCCTGCTGGTCGGGGTGCTGATGATGGCCTATGTGCTGTTGGGCGGCATGGTTGCCGCGACGTACGTACAGATCGTCAAGGCCGTGCTGGTCTGGACCGCCGCAGTTGGCTTGCTGGTGCTATCGCTGGCGCATTTTTCCTTCGACTTTGGCGCGCTGTTCGGCAAGGCCCGGGAGGCGGCGCTGCATCCCACGCGCTATCTTACGCCCGGCGCATATTTCAGGAACCCGGTCGACACGCTGTCGCTGGCCCTGGCACTGGTACTGGGAACCGCCGCTTGCCGCACGTGATGACACGCTTCTACACCGTGCCATCGGCGGTAGCGGCTCGCCAGTCAGCCAGGGTTGCACTGGTCGTCATGACGACCTTTGCCGTTGTGGTTTGTCTTCTGGGCTTTTGTGCGTCGGCAATCGTTGGGCCCAATGCCATTCTGGCGGTGAGTCCGTCCGGAAACAGCGCCATCATGCTGCTTGCATTGAGCCTGGGCGGAGGCGCCGGGTCGGTCGGCGGAGAATTGCTGCTGGCAGGCGTGAGTGTGATTGCATTTGCAACGATTCTCGCCGTGGTGGCTGGCATCATGATCTCTTCCGCCGCAACCGTCGCACACGACATCTTCGGGACCTGGTGTTCCGGGGCAACATGCCCGAACGCCGGCAGGTCGCGATCGGCAGGCTGGCGACGGCGACACTGGGTGCGCTGGCGGTCGGCATCGCGCTGCTGGTGAAGTCTCTCAACGTCGCGTTCCTGGTCGGACTGGCGTTCTCCTTGGCCGCCAGCGCCAATCTTCCCGTTATCTTGCTTTCACTCTTCTGGCGACGATTCAACGATGCGGGGCAATCGCCGGCGTGGTGGTCGGCACGGTGACTTCCGTAGGCCTGGTGCTGGTCGGGCCGGCGGTCATGGGCCAGAACGGGTTGCTCGCCACCAGTCTCAAGCCCCTGTTCCCGCTGGCCAATCCGGGCATTGTGAGCATTCCATGCGGCTTTGCTGCGGCGTGGCTGGTGGCGTTGCTGACGGATCGCAACGCGGGGCGCCACACGAGGGATGCCGAGTTCGAGGCGCAGCAACTGCGCATGCTCAGCGGATACGGCGCGGAGCAGGCAAGCCAGCACTGAATTTCCGGCGGCCGTAGCGCCCCCCGCGTGTTGCGGCTGCCGCCTTTCTACCACCAGGAGACTCCATGACATCCCCTTCTTCCGATCCGGTCGCCTACGCACGCGCCGGCGACGTCGGCATTCTTACAATGCAATTCGGACCGCACAACCTCGTTGGCGGAACACTTTCGCAGGCATTGATTGCCGCGTTGCAGCGGGCACAGGCGGATTCCTGCCGTGCAATTATTCTGAAGAGCGCGTTGCGCCATTTTTCGGCAGGCGCCGAAATCGCGCTGTTCGAGAACGGGGGCGAGCGCCTGCACCGTGAACTCGATCTGGTCGGCGTGCTGCGAGCGTTTGAAGAACTGCCCATCCCGATTGTCGCCAGCGTCCATGGCGTGGCGCTTGGCGGGGGCTTCGAACTGGCGCTCGCCTGCGATTTCATCGTTGCGGCGGCCACGGCAAAGCTCGGACTGGTGGAGGCCACGCTTGGATTGCATCCCCTTATGGGCGGCATTCAACGCCTGATCGAGCGCGCCGGCACTGCGCGCGCCAAGGAGCTCGTGATGCTGGGCCGCCGCCATGACGCAGCAACGCTTGAGCGCTGGAACATCGTCAATCGCGTGGTTCCGGACGCGCAGCTCGCGGAGGTCACGCTTGCATTTGCCACCGAACTGGCTGCCGGCCCGACAGTGCGCATGCGGCTACCAAAGGCTCGCGAACCAATATCTGAACGAAGGGATGCGCGCCGCGGACGATGGGATGCGGGACATCGTTGCGCCCATCCTTGCCAGTGCGGATCTGAGGCTTGGCGTGGCGGCGTTTCAGGCGGGTGCCTCGGGCGGCGCCGTGTTCACTGGTCAATAACGGGGCAAGCCATGGCAAACGGACCACTAGCAGGGCTGAAGGTCGTCGATTTCTCGCGCGTGCTCGCAGGCCCCCATTGTGCGAAGACGTTGCACGATCTTGGCGCCGAGGTCATCAAGATCGAGCCGCCACGACCGGACATTTCGCGAGCCGCGGTGCCCAGGAACGACACCATGTCGTACTACTACATTCAGCAGAATACCGGGAAACGCAATATCAGCCTGGACTTGAACCACCCTGAGGCACGCGATATAGCAATGGATCTGTGTCGTCAGGCAGATATCATCGTCGAGAACTTCCGTGCCGGAACGCTCGCGTTCTTCGGGTTGGACTACGAATCGGTGCGCAAGCAGAATTCGCGCGTGGTCTATGCGTCCATCAGCGGCTATGGCCAGGGTGGGCCGCTCTCCCACCGGGCTGCATATGCGCCGACCGTGCATGCGGAATCGGGTTTCACGTCCACCTTCCTGTCGCATCTGGCCGGTGACCTGGCCACCGACCGGCACGATGCCTACTCGCACGCGGACATTTATACGGGCCTGGAAGCCGTGATCGGCATTCTGGCGGCCCTCCACAAGCGCAGCCTAACCAACGAGGGGCAATACGTCGACGTTGCCATGGCTGCCACCATGCTGTCGGTCAACGAGCGCGTGCATATCGATCTGTCCGGCATCGACATCGGCGCAGAGCCCGCCGCCCTGGGGCCTGCCCAGTCGCCGTTTTTACGACCGTTGGCGGCGAGAAGATCACCATCGCCACCAGCGTGGTGAGCAGCCTGACGTTTCCGTTCTACCTGACGGCAATGCGCCGGCCAGAACTGGCGAGCGATCCACGCTTCTCGACCCCGGCGCTTCGTGCCAAGAATCTGGAGGCGTTCCACGCGATTGTGCAGAACTGGATCCTGACGTTCGACTCGCTGGACACCCTGGATGCCCAGCTCGACGAAGCGAAGCTGGCGTTTGGCGTGGTGCGCGACATCAGCGATTTTGCGCGGTCGGATTGGGCCGAATGGTGGGGCGCAATCGACGAGGTCGATGATCGTGCCGGCGGCATGGTCAGAATTCCCGGAAAGCCCTGGCGATTCTCAGTGGACAAACTCGATCATCCCGGCATGCCCGCATTCCGTGGCGAACACAACGAGGAAGTCCTCAAGGAACTCGGCCTGTGCGAGAACGAGATCAACGCGCTTGCAAGGAAGGGAGCCATAACCGCGGACCCGCTGCCACAGTGAGTTGAGAGCAAGACCCGGTGCGTGGGCATGACAGCCCGGAGTGCAGCGCGCCGGGCGCTATCGCTTGGCATCCATCGTGAGCGAATACTCCGCCGTGATCTGCAAATGCTCGGTCATCAACTTGCACGCAGCCGCTTCGTCACGGCCGATGACGGCGTCAGCGAGCTTGCGATGCTCCTTGTCGAGATTTCGCTTGCCCGTCGACGGCGGGATCGAAAACCACCGGTAGCGCTCGCTTTGGACATACAGGACCTCGCGGATTCGCAGCAGCCACGGACTGTCGCAGGCGGCCACCAGGGCAGCGTGAAATGCCGTATGCGCCGTTGCCCATTCCTGGGAAACCCGTTCCCCGGGGGCAGCCTGCTTGGGAGTGTGAGTCAGTCTGTGGAGTGCGGACACGATACCACTTTCCCATTCGGTGTCGCCCACCGCTATGGCGCGCTTGAGGCACAGGGATTCGATCTCGATCCGGACATTGGTGATGTCAAGCAGTTCGTCCGCGCCAATCGGCGCCACCCGGAACCCCCGCTGCGGCTCGGCTATCACCAGGCCTTCGGCCGTCAATCGGGACAACGCTTCGCGGACGGCGCCAAGGCTGACGGAGAGCGCCTCGGACAGATCCGCTGGCTTGAGCTTTTCGCCCGGCACCAGCCGACCATTCAGGAGTTCCGCTCGCAGGTTTTGATAGACCGAATAGGTCAGGCTCGAAGGTGTAGAAGTAGACATTTGATCATTCTATCAATTTTTACTGGGTTCGACCCGCAGCAGGCGCGCTAGGTTTTCCTGTGATTGCCATGCCGTGAAAGTATACTATCATATCAAAAATAGATTTTATGAAAAGCGAGGAGGACGGCGAATGTCGCACGTAGTGGAAGTGGAGGTGCTCGAAAGCGTGCTGAGCATCCGGCTCAACAGGCCGGAAGCAAGGAACGCAGTCAATCTTGAAATGGCGATGGCAATTGACGCCGCGCTGCGGCAGTTAGACCAGGATCCGGCGCTTCGCGTGGGTGTCATCTCCGGGTCCGACTCGGTATTCAGTGCCGGCATGGACTTGAAAGCCTTTGCCCGCGGAGAGAAGCCCGTGCTGGATGGATCAGGCTTTGCAGGAATTGCCAGGGCAAAGCGCCGCAAGCCTCTGCTTGCCGCAGTGGAAGGCTATGCACTGGCCGGAGGATTCGAGATCGCACTCGCCTGCGACCTGATCGTGGCGGGGCAGGGCGCAACGCTTGGCATTCCTGAGGTGAAGCGGGGCCTGATTGCGGCCGGCGGCGGACTGATTCGCCTGTCGCGCCGGCTGCCGTATCACATTGCCATGGAGATGGCACTCACGGGGGGCTTGCTCGGTGCCGATCGCGCCTACGCGATGGGACTGTTGAACCGGCTCGTGCCGACTGGAGAAGCACGAGGCACCGCCCTGGAGCTCGCGCAACAGATTGCCAGAAACGCCCCGCTCGCGGTCGCTGCGAGCAAGCAGCTGATCGAGCAGGCCCAACACACGCCCGAAGCAGAGATGTTTGTCCTCCAGGATGCCGTTGCCGCGCGGATCATGGCATCGGCCGATGCCCATGAAGGAGCGGTGGCGTTTTCGGAGAAGCGAGAGCCGGTGTGGTGCGGGAAATAGCAATGGCCCCAGTCGGCCTCGCAACTTTACATACTCAATGAAGGAAACAGCATGTCGAATGACGCCTTGCCCATCGCTTTTCCCCGCATCGGGCCCGACGTGAAGGTGGCACAGGCCGCGTTCATTCATCCCTCGGCCTGGATCTACGGGGATGCTCAATTCGATGAAGGCGCGTCCATGTGGCTAAACGCCACGATACGAGCCGAAATGCACCAAGTAAGGATTGGGGAATTTTCCAATATCCAGGATCAGGTGATGATCCACGTTGCCGCCAGCGCCGGGACGATCGTTGGCGCATGGTGCTCGATTTGTCATGGGGCGACACTCCATGGCTGCAAGCTTGGTGACAACGTGCTGGTCGGCATCGGCGCCACCATCATGGACGGCTGCGAGATCGGCGATAACAGCGTCATTGCCGGGCATAGCTTTCTGAAAGAAGGAACCATCATTCCGCCCAATTCCATCGTGGCCGGTGCTCCGGCGGTCATCAAGGCAACCCGGAATAGTGCAGCCGCAAACCGGTTGAATGCCTGGACATACTGGAAGAATGCCAACGCCTACGCGAATGGAGACTTTCGGCTCTGGTCCCGCCCGGATTTTCTCGCGGAGCGGCAGATGGAGCGGGACCGGCTGCTCCACGAGTTTTCCTGATTTTTTCACTACGCAAGCGAAATCGCCGGCGCCTCGTGGCACCGGCTGCTCATGTTGAGTTACGAGGTTCTTATGACATCCAACGTAGGTGAGGGCGGTGCTGGAACGGAAGGCCGCGGTGTCCCGTTTCTTGCCGTTCCTGATGCAATCAGGGAAACGGCAAGGAGACATCCGGAGCATCTTGCAGTCATACATGAGGACGTAGTCCTGACGTGGGGGGAATTCGATGCCAGGCTCGACAAGGTTGCCAATGCGCTGACGGAGCGTGGCCTGGTGCGCGGGGACAAGATTGCCATTCTCGGGATCAACTCGGTCGAATATCTTGAGCTCTTCATGGGCGCGGTCCGTGCGGGTGTTTGCGTGGTGCCTTTGTCCAGCATGGGACAGGCCGATGCATGTCGCGACATGATTGACGATAGCGACAGCCAACTGCTCTTCGTCTCGGAAGACTTCCGGAGCTTATTGAGCCGTTGCTGCCGCAACTGGGCAAGCTCCAGCGGGATGGATGCTTTGCCATCGATTTTTCGGCACAGGGATGGCAGGACTATCCGCGCTGGGTTGGGGCTGCGTCAGCGCAGCCATGCCGCACGCAAATTGACCAGGAAGACGACTTCAACATTATCTACAGCTCGGGTACCACGGGAAAGCCGAAAGGCATTCTTCACTCCCACTACCTCCGCTCTGCCATGGGTAGTCTCGGCGGACCGCTCGAATACGACAGGGAGACGGTATCCCTGGTTTCAACGCCGCTATTCTCGAACGCGACCCTCGCGGGCGTGCTTCTCACGTTGCAGCACGGTGGCACGATCGTGCTGATGCGAAAGTTTGACGTGGCCAGCTTCCTCGGGCTCGCCGAATCCCGGAGGGTCACGCATGCGCTGCTCGTCCCCGTCCAGTATCAACGCATCCTGTCTCATTCGGCGTTCCACGATTACGACCTGAGCAGCTTCCGCATGAAGGTCTCTACCAGTGCACCGCTTCGGGAAGCGATCAAGCGCGATTGCCTCGAGCGCTGGCCGGGGCGCTTGGTGGAAGTCTATACGCTGACGGAAGGGGGAATCGTCGCTGTCCTGGATGCTACGGCACATCCAGACAAGCTGCACACCGTGGGGCGCGCCGGACCGGGCTGCGTTCTGAAGATCCTCGGGGAAGACGCGAAGGAACTGGGCCCGGGCGCGATTGGGCAGGTGGTCGGTCGTGCCCCGCTGATGATGAAGGGATACTACAAAAATCCCGGGAAGACCCGCGAGCTGCAATGGTTCGACGGCGATGGCAGTCTGTTCTTCCGCTCCGGTGATATGGGAAGGATTGATGCCGATGGCTTTCTGCAGTTACTGGATCGCCAAAAGGACATGATCATCTCGGGGGGCTTCAACGTCTATCCGGCGGACATCGAAGTCCTGCTGATGAGCCATCCAGCTGTCGCGGATGTCGCCGTGATTGGCATCCCCAGCGACGAATGGGGGGAGTCGGCAATGGCGTTAGTCGTTCTGCGCCAACCGGCTTCCGTGACGCCAGCCGAACTGATGGCATGGGCGAACAGCAAGCTGGGCAAGGCCGAACGGGTGTCGGCAGTGGAAATCCGCGAATCGTTGCCGCGCAGCGAGATTGGCAAGGTGCTGAAGCGAGAGTTGCGGGAACCGTATTGGACAGGGCAATCCGTCGCTATCTGACACAGCATGCGGGACTACGTCATGCGAAGCCAGCGTATCGCCAGCGCCAAGAGCGGCGGCGTACGCGACTGACATAACATCAAAGGAGAAGAGGGATGGAGACCAAACCGGAGCAACTGGAGCGCAGAACACTCGAGAAAGTAGGGAGACGCTTATTACCGTTTCTGAGTCTGCTGTTCTTTGTCGCCTATCTGGACCGGGTTAATGTCGGGTTCGCGGCCGTGACGATGAACGCCGATGTCAATATTTCGGCTGCCGCCTACGGCTTCGGTGCGGGTCTTTTCTTTCTTGGATATTTCCTCTTTGAAATTCCAAGCAATATCCTGCTCGCAAGATACGGCGCACGCGTATGGATGACCAGAATCATGTTGAGCTGGGGCGCGTTTCAGCGGGCATGGCGCTTGTGCATAACGAATGGACGTTCTACGCATTGCGTTTTGCACTCGGTCTTGCGGAAGCCGGTTTTTTCCTGGCATCATCTACTACATGACCTCATGGTTTCCCCGATCCTATCGGGGACGGGCGGTCGCATGGTTCATGGTCGCCGCGCCGTTGTCCAGTTTGCTGGGGGCGCCAGTGTCGGGATGGCTGATGACGTTCGACGGCCTGCTTGGACTGAAGGGTTGGCAGCTCCTGTTTGTCGTGGAAGGTCTGCCAGCAATGGTGCTGGGCCTGGCATGCCTGTATTTCCTCACCGACAGGCCTCGCAACGCTCGCTGGCTCGAACCGGCGGAACGCGAATGGCTGGAAGCCGTGGTCGAGCAGGAAAAGGTGGAGCAGGCCCGCCAGCACGGCACGGAAGTCTGGAGAGTATTCGTCGATATCAGGGTTTGGGGTCTCACGCTTGTACTGTTCGGCTTTATCGGCGGGATGATCGGCTTCAGTTTGTGGCTGCCGCAAATCATCAAGGGCCTCGGCTTGTCGGTTCTCGAAACGGGGCTCGTTACCGCGATCCCGTATGTATTCGCTGCAGCGGGCATGGTCTACTGGGGCAGGCATTCCGATCGCACGGGTGATCGTGCATGGCACACAGCGCTTTCAGGACTGCTTGCTTGTGCCGGATTGGCGGCCGCGGCATTGACGCATTCTGCCCCGCTCACGCTGGTCATGCTGTCCGTGGCTGCATTGGGACTGTTTTCCGGTGCGCCTCCGTTCTGGTCCTGGGCTTCTTCCACGTTCAGTGGCGCGGCCGGTGCAGTTGGCATTGCGTTGGTGAACTCTTTCGGAAATCTTGGCGGCTTCTTTGGACCCACCATTTTCGGTTGGCTAAAGAGCACCACCGGCAGTTTCACCTACTCCCTCCTTGCGCTTGCCGTTTTTCCCTTTGCCGCTGCATTGATCGCGATTGCCCTGGACTTTGGCAGCAAGCGCGAGCAGTCGCTTGCATTGGCGCGCTCGGACAAGGCCCGCGCGGACAAACTGGTCCAGCAGAAAGGGGCATCGTTGTGAAGGTTGCCAACGAGGCCGCGCGCCGACAGCGAGTTGGTCCCGGTGGCATGGCCGGATCACAGCGTGGCGTGGATTCCGAAGGACCAGCTCGCTCACTACCGGAACGGATTACGCGCAGGTTTGTTGATTGTTGCGGCATGCTCTGTGCTGCCGTTGTCCTGCATGATCTTCATGATGTTCTGGTGATAAGCCACTGAGGAGAAGTAGCGGGGCGGCTGTAGTCGCTCTCGGCCAACGCTTCTCGCATGCACGGATTGAAACGGATTGAACATTCGCCCTTCGTCATAAAGAAAGGGGCTCGAGCATCGCGAGGTTTGCTGGGGCCTGGGGAGCGCTCAGTAGACCGCGTGAGTAGCGAGACGCTAACAATACGGAGACAACATGGACAACGCTCATTCGCGGCGCGCGGCACGCGGCCCGCTGAGGATCCGCCCACTGCACTCCCTCTTTGTCGCCGAGGTCGAAGACATCGATCTTCGGGAAGTTCACGATGTCGAAACGCTGGAAATGCTTCAGGATGCGATGGCAAGTTATGCCGTCCTGGTCTTTCGCAATCAGCGGTTCGACGACGCCTCGCAGCTCGCGTTCGCACAGCGCTTCGACGGCAAGCTTCATTCGAGGACCTCGGTTTCGGTTGTCGCGAAGAACAAGTTTGGCAACGAAGCCATTACGGACGGGTCGAACATCGGTCCAGACGGCCACATCCTTCCGGCCGATTCGCGGGCTCGCATGATTGCGGTGAGCAACAGGCTGTGGCACACGGATGCTTCGTTTCAGGACCCGGCGGGAAGATTCTCGATGCTGTCGGCGCGGGTGGTGCCACCCGTGAATGCCGATACCGAGTACGCTGACATGCGCGCTGCCTACGACGCGCTCCCTGATGACGAAAAGTCCCAGGTCAACGCCCTGCGGGTCCATCACACTGCTGTCCATTCGCGTCAGATGCTCGGTTTCGAGTTCGCGCCTGACGAGATCGCGAAGCTTCCGGGGGCGGTCCATCCCCTTGTGCGCAGTATCCCACGCTCAAATCGCCAGGCGCTGTACCTCGCCGCACATGCTTCGGGCGTGGAAGGCATGCCGCTCCCGGAAGGGAGGCTGCTTATCAACGACCTGATGGCGCATGCCACGCAACGACAGTTCGTCTACCGCCATGAATGGCGCCAGTACGACTTCGTCATTTGGGACAACCGGTGCACCATGCACCGGGCTCGCCCCTTCGAAGACAAGAAGTACAAGCGGGACGTGAGACGTACTACCACACTCGACCTGCCATTCATCGTCGGCAGCGCAGTGGAAGCGACCAACGCCAATGACGCGGATTTGTCTAGGGATATCGAGATGGTCTTTCAAATATTCGCGGATCGCGCCGCGCGGCTCCTGGCGCTCCTGGCTTGCTCCGCATTCCTCACATTTCCTGCGGTGGCCAAGGACTATAGAGGCGCCGTCAGGATCCTGGTAGGTTGGCCTGCTGGTGGCGCAACCGATATCCTCACGCGGTCGCTCGCGGAGCGCCTGACAACGGCGCTCGGGCAACCGATCATCATCGAGAACAAAAGTGGCGCAGGAGGTCTGATCGCTGCGCAGACGCTCAAGGGCGCGCCGGCCGACGGCTCTGTGGTCATGCTGGCTCTGGACCATACGTTGGTGATCCTTCCGCTCACCAACAAGAACGTGGGATTCGATGCGCTGCGGGACTTCACCCCTCTCGCCGGCGTTTCCGTCTACCAAACGTCCTCGCCGTTTCGGCAAGGACGCAGGTACAAGATCTCGGATCCTTTGGCCGATGGCTGAAGGCCAATCCTAAAGACGCAAATATTGGCGTTCCCGCCCCTGCGAGCGTTCCCGAGCTCACCGCGATCGCGATAGCGAAATCATTTGGCACCAGGCCGTCACAGTCCCGTACCGCGGGAGCGCGCCGCTCGTTGCGGATTTGCTCGCTGGGCAGGTGCCGGCCGGGATCTCGTCGCTGTCCGAGTACATCGAGCACCATCGTGCAGGCCGTTTCAGGATCCTCGCTGCTTCAGGCACGACTCGGCCAGAGGTGGCGCCGGATATCCCGACCTTCAAGGAACTCGGGTTGACCCAGCTTGACGTCAATCCCTGGGCGGCATTCGTGGGGCCAAAGGGACTTCCACCTGAATTCGCTGACAGGTTTTCCAAAGCCGTAGCCGTATCGCTGGCATCGCCCGAGATCAAGGAGAAGTTCAGAAGATTGGGCAACGTCGCAACTTATGCTTCCGTCGCGGACCTGCAGCAACGGATCGCGGAGGGCAGCCGGCATTGGGGCGCCTGTTTGGTGAAGCAGGCATCAAGAGCCAGTGATGCAAACAGGCTCAGAAGCAGTCTCTGGCACGTCGCCGCCGCCAGGCTGATGCCGGTGTCGAGCACGCATCCATGAGCCAATTACTGCAGTTCCCGTAGTCGTTCCTTGCGGGCGATTCGACTTCCCCGGAAGTTTGGCCATGACGAATGGAGATCCAGGAGGTCTTCCCGCTCGTCACATAACAATCATTAGTGGAGAACCTAGAGGCATGAAGAAATCCCTTATCGCGCTCGCAACACTTGGCGCCTTTGCGGGTGCGGCACAAGCACAATCGAGCGTGACGCTTTATGGTGTGGTCGACGCCAACATCGAATACGTCAATCACGTTGGCGCAGTACCCGTTGCAGCCAACAACTTCAATCATGGCCCGGCCCACTCGGTTGCCCGCTTGGATGCGGGCGGCCTGTCCGGGTCACGCTGGGGTTTGCGCGGCACGGAGGATCTTGGCGGGGGCCTGAAGGCCGTGTTCACGCTCGAAAGCGGCTTCAGCAGCGACAGCGGCAATCTCCAGCAGAGTGGCCGATTGTTTGGCCGCCAGTCGTTCGTGGGTCTGGAGAGCGACAGCGTTGGACGGTTGACCTTTGGCCGCCAGTACACCTCGATGTTCGAAGCCCTGGCCAACTTCTCGCCTACCTCCTATTCAACCCAGTACGAGCCTGTCGTCCTGCAGCAAGGCCCGAACTACCGCGAAGACAACACCGTCAAGTACACGGGAAAGTTTGGCCCGATCACGGCGGCGGCCCATTGGTCGTTCGGGGTTGGCGTGGCCTTGCCGGCTACGGTTGGCGTGGCAACGCCGATCGGCGGCAACGGTGAAGTCCCGGGCGCGTTCCGTCGCGACACGGGCTACGGTGCGGCCGTGGCCTACGGTGCCGGCCCATTCGGTGCGGCCCTCGTTTACGACCAGTGGAATCCGACCATCGGTACTGGCAACGGCGCCATCAAGAAGGCTTCGGCTGCGGCAAGCTATGCGTTTGGGCCGGCCAAGATCATGGGGGGCTACCGCTGGGGTCAGCAAAAGAACGCGGCGGACGTGCTGATCCAGCGTGATGACTTCTACTGGATCGGTGCCAACTACCAGGTTACCCCGGCCGTCGGCCTGACGCTCGAGTACAACTACGACAACATCAAGAGCCTGTTCGGCGACACGCATGTTGCCAACCCGTGGCAGACGCCTTCATTGCGAGCTACACGTTCTCCAAGCGTACCGATGTGTACCTGACCACGGCCTATGCCAAGAACGCCGGCCTGACGATGGAATCCCTGGCGACTACGTACGCCTCGAGCCTCTCCGTTGGCAACAGCTACGCGCTGGCAAATGGTCAGAGCTCTATGTTTGGCGCGGCCGTGGGTATCCGGCACAAGTTTTGAACGCTGTGGGCTTGAATCGGTAAGGCACCTTCCAGTGCAGCGCGACCTCTCAGGTCGCGCGTGCATTTCGTGACGAGGCTGGCTGTCGGTACGGCGAGTCAGGAAACTGGAGTTTGGGGAAGCGCCGGGGTTCGCGCCCATCGAGCACATCGCGGCCGCGCGCGGTATCGGCATAGATGCGTCCATAGACAATCTTCCCGTCCCGGACGCGGAACAGGAACAAATGTTCGTTCTCCATGGAGAAGCCACGCTTGGTCTTCGCCCGGGCGACGACGGGGACGATGACATAGTCGTCTGCCTCGAGGATGGCACGTGCATCGTAGTTGAAGTACTCGTACTCGTGGTACACGTGCTTCCAGAACGCCTGGAACTCGGCCTTGCCGTTGTAGGTGCCGCCATAGGGCAGCGAGTCCGAGAATTCAAAGACGACATCGTCGGCAAGGACGTTGAGGAGGTCGGTCTTGTCGTTCTTCTCAAAGCCGGTCAGAGCCTTCCTGCAGGCTTCGATGATGTGAGGATGCGCCATGGTTGTCTCCTGTTTTGACGACAGTTGAAGATCAGGAAGCTATAAGAACATGCGCTCATATAGCGACGATAAAAGAGAGCGGTATCGTTACACGGAAGATACGCCACGACTTGTCCGGCTTTGCCTGGCGATCAGATTGTGGGAGTTGCCTGTTACGCGGTGACTGGCAGGCCGAGAAACGAAGCCAGGATGCTTGCGGTGAGCTTCGGCTGTTCCATCTGCGGCCAGTGTCCGGAATCCCCGACCACGGCGAATGCCGCGCCGTGATAGCGCTGCGCGAGCGCCTGCTTCACCATCGCGACCGGAATGACAGGGTCGTCGTTCGCGGCGATTAACAGCGTCGGGCCGAGAAAGCCGCAGGGGGCATTGCCTGTCGGGTGGCCGCCGGTGAACGCGTCGTAGTAGGCCTGCGTGGCGTCCTTTCCCATCATGGTCGCGGGATCGGTCAGGCGTGCCAACTGCTGTGCCGATAGATGGCGCGAGAACATCTCCCGGATAGATCGCTGCGCTTGCGCATCGCCGCCACAATTCCGCAGCAGGGCGCGGACTTCGTCCGGCAGCGTATTGCCTGCCAGCGGCGTCGGCGTGACCAGCACCAGGGCGGCTGTGCGATCCGGCAAGCGTGCGGCCGCCAGTTCAGCGATCTGTGCGCCCATGCTATGGCCAACCAGCGCCACGGCGTGAAGCTCCCGCTCGAAGATAAGACGCGCGACGTCCTCGGCTGCTTGTTCAAGCGAGTAGGGCCCGGCGGCGTCGCGTCGTGCGCCCGCGCCACGCAGATCCGGCGCGACAATAGTGGTCGCCTCCGATGGCCATTGCGCAATCAGCGGATCCCACCCGATGTGGCTGTCGAGGAAGCCGTGAATGAACAACAGGGAATCCGGTTCGCAATGCGGAGAAGATGCAGGCTGCGACACGAACATGATGAGTCTCCTGAAGGAATTCCTTGTACGGCGTGTTATGTTGCCATATTATGAGTATATGCGCGTAATGTAAAGGAGGCTTTGAATGGTGACCAGGAGCGAAGTCGAGTTCCCGGCCGAAGACGGCGTCACGTTGCGTGGCTGGCTGTTCACGCCGGACGCGCGGGCAGGCGCCCGGGGATCTCGATGTGCCATGGTTTTGCCGCGGTCAAGGAGCACGGGCTGGAGCCGTTCGCGCGGGCGTCGTGCAGGCTGGCTTTGTGGTGCTGGTACATGACCACCGCAACTTTGGCGCGAGTGACGGCGTGCCGCGGCAAGACATCGACCCATGGATGCAGATTGCCGACTGGCGCGTTGCGCTGGGGTATCTTGCCACACGGCCGGAGGTAGATCCCGATCAGCTTGGCGTCTGGGGCACCAGCTACAGCGGCGGCCACGCCCTGATTATGGCCGCGTCAGACCGCCGTGTGAAATGCGTGGTGTCGCAGGTGCCGACCATCAGCGGCTCCGAACAGGGGCGGCGCCGGGTGAGCCCGGAGCTTTGCCTGCCTTTCTGGAGATGCTTGCTGACGATGTGCGCGCGCAGCAATCCGGGGCACCGCCCAGGGTGCAAGCGGTGGTCAGCGCGGATACTGCCGCACTCGCGGCGTACCGGACCGAGGCGTCCATCGCCTTCTATTCGCAGGATCTTGGTGGTGCCGACTGGACAAACACCGTCACGCTACGTTCGACCCTGCAGGCCCGTTCCTATGAACCGGGTGTATGCGTCGGCGAGATTGCACCGACCCCGCTGATGATGATCGTCGCCAGCGACGACGACATCACGATGACGGACCTGGAGCTCGACGCCTTCGCGCGTGCCAGTCAACCGAAGCGGCTCGTGATGATTCCCGGTGGCCATTTCACGCCTTATCGCGAGAACTTCTCCGTAGCCAGCCTTGCCGCTACCGACTGGTTCCAGCAGCACCTCAAGCAACCGAGCGGAGTACCGATCCTCGCCGGGTTGACTCTTGCCCATTGACGACAAAAGGAGAGTTCCGATGCCCGTATTCCACGCACATATCCCAAAAGGCCGCTACTCGCGCGAGCAGAAGCTCGCAATCGGTAACGCACTGAACCGCTCGCTGGTGGTCGCGCTGGACATCCCGCCCGGCGATCGCTTCATCATGCTCAGCGAGCACGGCGACGACGAGCTGTTCATCGATCCCACCTTCATGGATATGGAGCGCTCGGCTGGCGCGATGATCATCACGGTCCTGATCGGCGCGCACCGTCCGGCCAGCCACAAGCAGGCGCTGATGGCCGAAATCTGCCGACAGTTGCAGGATGCCGCTGGCATCTCGCCCGACGATGTCTTTATCGCGCTGGTCCCCGCTCCGAACGAGAACTTTTCTTTCGGCCGTGGCGTTGCGCAGCTGGCGGACAAGCCGCCGCAGTGGTAACGACCGCGCCATCCGGAACCCGGTATCGAGGCTGTGCACTGGTTGCCAGGGCGGTTTGACGGCCAATACCATGGTGGAGGTTTCGTGGAAGCCTCCTACCAATGCGCTGTTTCAGCCGGCAGCGGCGCGGCTTGCGGCGTCATCGCGGCGCAGGCTGGCAAAGTCGGCGGGCCGCTTCCCAAGAAAGGCGGCAATGCCTTCAGCGGCTTCTGCGCCACCCTGCGCCGCCGCCATAGCAATCCGCTCCGCTTCCAACTGATCGTCAAGCGTGCGTTCGTGGGCGTGCCGGCACAGCGTTTGATCGAAGCCATGGCTTGCAGGGGCCTTGTGCAAGGCGCGCCGCCAGCGTGATCGCCGCCGTGCCGGCCTGTCCCGGCTCAGCCAGCTTGTTGACAACCCCGTGATGCTCTAATTGTTCGGCCGTGATGCGGTCACCAGTTAGCGCCAGCTGCGTCAGCAATTGCCGCGACAGGCTCTGGGCCAGCAAGCCCGTGATGCCGCCGTCGGGCGTCAGCCCGACCTTCACATAGGCGATCGAGAAGGCCGCGCCGGTGGACGCCACAAGCAGGTCGCAGGCCAATGCCAGCGAAAAACCCGCGCCTGCGGCGCCGCCTTCGACCGCGGCCACGATCGGCTTCGGGAAATCGCGCAGCTTGCAAACCACGTCGTGAAGATGCCCCAGGCGCTCGATGCGGTCTTCGTAGGTCAGTTCCCGACGCTTGCTGATCAGCTCCAGGTCCCCACCCGCGCAGAAGTAATTATCGGCGCCGGTCAGCACGATTGCGCCGATGTCCGGATCGTCCGCCGCAACGCCCAACGCCGCACGGATATTGTCATAGAGGTCTGCCGCAATCGCGTTGCGTTTGCCGGGATTATTGATGGTCAGTACCAGTACGCGGCCTTCCTTGCGCTGCAGCAACGAAGAAAAAGTAGTCATAGCGTGATTTCCATGGATGGGCGAAGGCAGATCATCCGGCGATCTTGAGGCTCCTGGCAATGCGGGTCAGCTTGGCATGCTCGCTGCTCAGGAAGGCCTGGGCTTGTGCCACCGTCATCGGCTCGATCGCGCGCTGAAGGTTCACAGTGCGGCGGGTACGGTTCTCGGGGCTCGCCACCCAGGCGTTCATGGCCTCCACCACGCGTGCCATCACCGGGTCCGGCGTATTCGGCGGGGCCAGAACGGCTGCCCACTGGCTGTATTCGAAATCGGCCAGCTCCTTGCGTTCCGACAGCGCGGGCACGTCCGGCAACGACGGATGCCGGGCCTTGCTGGCGACCGCGATCGGCTTGAAGCGGCCGGACTTGATCATCCCGTAAGTCGGCCCCCCCATCGGAATGAATGTCAGGTCTACCTGTGAACCGGCGATGTCGCTGGTGACCGGGGCCGCGCCCTTGTAAGGCACCTCCAGGAAGCGCGCGCCGGTGCGGGCCTGGAAGTCGGCGCCGACCAGGTGCGGTGCCGAGCCGGGACCCCAGTGCGCCAGTGACAGGGGACGGTTCTTCGGATTCTTCGCGTAGGCGATGACATCGTCGACATTCTTGAACGACAACGAGGGACTGGAGACCAGGATGAAATCCGAAATCCCGCTAAAGCCTGCCAGCCTGAACTTTTCCGGCGAGTACTTCGCCGACGGGATGGTGAGCGGCGCGATCAGAAAGTCGATGCCCGTGGTGCCCAGCAAGGTGTAGCCATCGCGCTCGCTACGCAGCACGTTCATCGCGCAGATGGATCCGCTTGCGCCGGGAAGGTTGTCGGCGATGACGCTCTGCCCCAAGGTCCGCTTCATGACGACGGATGCCGCACGGATCGATTCGTCCGCCGGACCGCCGGCGGGGAATGCGACCTTGATGACAATCGGTTTGCTCGGATAGGGGGCTTCCGCCCGCAGCCAGGATGGGGCAAGCATCGCCGGCACGGCACCGCAGGCGGTCTGCAACAGGCGCCGGCGCGAAATCTGGATGGTCATGGTTGTCTCCTTGATGGATCTTGGTGCCGGCAGCACGACCCCTTGTTATGAATACGCCCGCGGAAAGGCGCTGCCGGCATGCAACACATACTCGCCTGTGGCGAGCCCCGCTCACGGGAGCAGGGGCTATTCGTAGACCACCGTGTACTTGATGGTCAGCGTCGTGAATGCCCGGCTGATGGTGCTTACCGCAAGCTCCCTTTCCTCGTTGCTCAGGCTGGCGGGCAGCACCAGCGTGGACAGGATGCCCTGGTCTCCCCGGTCCTCGATGCGGATATCGACAAGAGGCACCGGCGTATCCGCCTTGATCTCGGCAAGCATCTGCCGTTGCGCCCGCAGAACCGCGTCACTGCGCAGCGAGTTCTTCTGGATCTTGCCGACTGCAGTCTTCGGGATGGCATCGACCAGGTAGAACTGCTTGGGCACGGCGGCCCGTTCCGGAATCACCTCATACGCGTAGTGCTTGATGCGCTAGCGGGAAGGTGCTGCCTGGCTTGAGCGCGATATAGGCGACCGGCAACTCGCCCGCATGCGCGTCCGGCAGGCCGACCGCGGCGGCATCGAAGACCTCGGGGTGTCGATACAGCGCCTCTTCGATCATGCGCGGATCGATATTGTTGCCGCCCCGGATGATCAGGTCCTTGGCCCGGCCGGTCAGCCACATGTAGCCGTCCTCGTCCGCATAGCCCAGGTCACCGGTGTTGAACCAGCCGCCCTCGAACCAGATACTCTTGTTTTGCGCCGGGTTCAGGTAGCCGCCAAAGATGTTGGGCCCGCGCACCACCACGATGCCGGACTCCCCCGGCTCGCACTCGCGCTCGATGCGTCCGCCGGCAGCCTTGACGACCTTCATCTCCTGGTAGGCCATGGGCAGGCCGATGGAGCCGATGCGCCGCTGGCCATAGCGCGGGTTGGTGGCACTCAGCGCGGTGCCTTCGGTCAGCCCGTAGCCTTCGAAGATCATCGCGCCGGTCTTCTGCTCGAACGCCTCGGCGACGGCGACCGACAGCGGTGCCGTACCGCAGCTTGCCGCCTTGAGCGAGCTGATGTCGGCGTCTCCGATCGGGATATTCAGCGCCATGTTGACGACACTCGGGACCATGCCCAGCGCGGTGACGCCAAAGTGCTCGACGATCTGCCACAGGTTGCGGATCACGGAGGGGTCGCGCCAGCCGCTGGAAGTCAGCATCACAACCGATGCGCCGCGTGCCAGTGGCATCAGGCAATTGGTGAGCACGCCGGTGACATGGAACATCGGTACGCCGCATACCCGCACGTCCTCCGGCTGGACGTCGATCTGCATCGCGCTGACCCATGCCATCGTCACTTCGTTGCCGTGGGTATGCAGCGCAAGCTTGGGCGTGCCGGTGGTGCCGCCGGTATGGAACATGGACGCCGTGTCTTGCGGCGAGAAGACGCGCTTGCTGTCAAGCGTGTCGCCATCGAAGCGAGCCAGCTCTGCGTCGAGATCGACGATGCCCTCTTCGCTTGCCCTGCCGCCGCCGGCCTGATCCAGTAATGCACGCCGGGCAGCTCGCGCCGCACCAGCATGGCCTTGTTCCAGGCTTCGATATCCACGTCGGGGCCGTAGGCGATCACCGCCTTGGCGCCGGCATTACGCAGCAGGGCCGCGATGATTTCCGGCTCCAGCATCCAGTTGACCGGGCAGGCAATGCCTGCCGCTTCGCTGCCCCAGATCGCGTACTGCGACTCCGGGGTCACCGGCATCAGCACGCCGATGACGTCATCGGGACCCAGGCCGAGCGAATGCAGCAGATTGGCGGTCTGCGTAATGCGCGAGAACATCTGGGCATGGGTGATGGTGACCGCTTTGCCCAGTTCGTCACCGGAGGTGAAGTAGTGCAGGGCCGGTGCCTCCGGCGCGCGGTCCCGCGCCAGGCGCAGCAGCTCATAGGTGCTGTCCGGCAAGCGACGGTCGGACAGCGGGGTTTGCTCGAAGCGCCGGATATCAGCAAGCGCCGTCACCGTCAGCCGCGGCGTGTACGGGTCTGATTTCACGGGGCTGGCCGCCGTAACGACGCCTGCCGGAACGCGTGTGTTGAGCTGGGTCATCATCAGACTCCGCGGTAGACAGGACGACGCTTGTTCAGGAATGCGTCGCCGCCTTCGTGCATGTCTTCCGTGCTGAACAGTGTGGCAAACGCCAGTTGCTCCAGCATCAGCGCCGTGTCGAGGCTGGCGTCCTGGCCGTTATTGATCATCAGCTTGGCCATGGCGATCGAATGCGGCGACTTTTCGGCAATGCGGTGCACATAGGCCGTCGCTTCGGCGAGCAGCTCGCGACGGGGACCACCTTGTTGACCAGGCCGATACGGTAAGCTTCTTCCGCCTTGATGATTTCGCCGGTAAAGATCATCTCCTTGGCGCGTGTTGCCCCGACCAGCCGGGTCAGCCGCTGGGTGCCCCCGCGTCCCGGGATCAGGCCCACGTTGGTTTCGGTCTGCCCAAGGAGGGCGTTGTCCGCAGCGACACGCAGGTCGCAAGCCATGGCCAGTTCCAGGCCACCGCCAAAGCACGGCCCGGCTATGGCGGCAATCACGGGAGTGGTGCTGTGGTGGATCAGCGCCCAAAGATCCGGCGCGCCGCTAGTCGGAACGAAGGCCTCGATCGGACGCCGTGCCAGCATTTCGGGGATGTCGCCGCCAGCGACAAAGGCCTTGGTGCCGCCCCACAGGACAATGCCCCGGACGGTGCGGTCGGCCATCAGCGACGACAGCGCCGCGTAGAGGTCGCTGCGCAGCACCGTGTTGAGCGCGTTGTACTTCTCCAGCCGGTTCATGGTGACGATGGCGCAGGGTCCATCCCGGTCGATAAAGACCGTGTCGTACTCGGTAGTGTTGGTCATATCTGTCTCCGCCATTTCGGCTGCTTGCTCAATGAATGAACTCGAACAGGCCGGCCGCGCCCATGCCGCCGGCGGCGCACATCGTCACGACGCCATATTTGGCCTTGCGGCGACGCCCTTCGAGCAGGATGTGGCCGGTCTGGCGTGCGCCCGTCATGCCATACGGATGCCCGATGGCAATGGCACCGCCGTTGACGTTGACGCGCTCCAGCGGCAGGCCGAGCTTGTCGATGCAGTACAGCGCCTGGCAGCCAAACGCCTCGTTGAGTTCCCACAGGTCGATGTCGTCGATGGAGAGCTCGTTGCGTTCCAGCAGGCGAGGCACGGCAAGCACCGGACCAATGCCCATTTCATCGGGCTCTACCCCGGCGGTAGCCAGGCCGACGAAATAACCCAGCGGCTCGAGGCCGCGCCGTTCCGCCTCGCGTTCGGACATCACCACCAGTGCCGCGGCGCCATCAGACAACTGGCTGGAATTGCCCGCCGTCACCTGGAAGCCTTCGCCTTTCACGGCGGGGAGCACGCGCAGCTTTTCCAGCGTGGTGTCGGCGCGGACGCCTTCGTCGGCCTCGAGCAGGAACTCCACGGATGACGTCTCGCCTGTCGCCTTGTCCGTCACCGATTTGATGCTTGCGAGCGGAACGATCTCCTCGTCAAAGCGGCCGGCCTTCTGTGCCGCGACGGTCAGCGCTTGGCTGCGTACCGAGAACTCATCGGAACGCTCGCGCGACATGCCATAGCGCTTGGCCAGGATCTCGGCGGTATCGATCATGTGCAGATAGACATCGGGACGATTCTTCGCCAGCCATGCCTCCTGTTGCGCGACCTTCAGCGTGACCGGCTGCGAAAGGCTGATCGATTCGACCCCGCCCGCTACCATCACCGGCACTTTGTCGATCAGCACACGTTGTGCGGCAAACGCGACCGCCTGCAGCCCGGACGCACAGAAGCGCGTCAGGGTGGTACCGCTCACCGAAACCGGCAGGCCGGCGCGGATGCCACCCGCGCGGCAACGTTGCCGCCGGTGGCCGCGATGGGCTGGCCGCAGCCGAAGATGATGTCCTCGACTTCGCCACCGTCGATGCCCGCACGCTGGACGGCATGCTGAATCACATGGCCAGCCATGGTTGCGCCATGGGTCGCGTTGAACGCGCCTCGGCTGGCTTTGCCGATCGGGGTGCGGGCATAGGAAACGATCACTGCACGAGACATGGGTTCTCCTTTGGGATGGGTGGAGGCAAGCATTCGAAGCCTGCGAAGCGTAATATAGACAGTGGATACATTTGGCGAAATGCGTTCCATTGGAACTAGGACGGAGCGGTGTAGAACGTGCCAGCTGTCTTGTCTGCTGTGCCCCGACTGCAGCCTGTCGCTGTGCACTCGGTGTATCCACTGTCTACATACTAGGGTTGCATTCTCGGCGACGTCAAGAACTGGTTGGGAAAATTCGGGTTTACCTGCCTGTCTCGAAAGAGGAGGCCAGCGTGCGCGTAAGATGAGCGACCCGGTCGCCGCTAGGGTTTGCACTAGGAGCATCGTTTCTTGACGATGGGCGGTGCTCTCCCTACGATATAGACAGTGGATAGATGGACCCGAATGGAAAGGAGGCGTTTCCTGCCTTCGTGAAGTCGCAGTCGGGGCGTGGCGCAAACCTGAGGACGAAAATGGAATTCACTGGTACACAAATCATCAAGGCTTCCAGAGCAGAGGTCTGGAGGCGGTTGAACGATCCGGCTACCTTCCAGCAATGTTTGCCGGGATGCGAGCAATACCAGGAGGGTAACGACGGTGGCTATGACGCAGTCATCGTCGCGTCCGTCGGGCCGATCAAGGCCAGGTTCAAGGGCACTGCCCGCTTTTCCCATCACGAGGAAGCCACTGGCTATCACATCGAAGGCAGCGGAAGCGGTGGCGTAGCGGGTTTCGGCAAGCTGGGCGCAACTGTCCGCCTGGAAGACGTCGAGGGCGGTACGTCCCTCCATTACGTCGCGCGCGCGCCAGATGGGAGGAAAGCTGGCACAGATTGGATCCCGCCTGGTGGGTTCGTCGCGAACAAGTTTCTGGCGGAGTTTTTTTCTCGCTTTGAGAAGCTGGTGAGTCAAGAGGCAGATGTGGGGAGTGCCCTGGAGCCTTCATCTGAGTGAACCCCGGCCAGCCGGGGAAGGGGGCAAAATTTTTTTTTTGCCATTAGTATTATGATCGTAATACTATAAGCGCCACGCGTGCGATTGCCGAAGGCGCGAACGGAGAGACAGAGGTCACTGTGAAGATAGAGAACACGATCAATGGCGTGAAAGCCACAAGCGAGATCGAGCCGAGGCGGCTCCTGGTGCATTTTTTACGAGACCAGCAGCGCCTGACCGGTGTCCACATCGGTTGCGACACCTCCCAGTGCGGCGCCTGCACAGTGCTTGTCGACGGCACGACTGTGAAGTCGTGCACCGTGCTTGCCGCCCAGACCGATGGCTGCAACCTGCATACGATCGAGGGGATGGAAGAGGATCGCCTCACGACCGTGCTAAAGCAAGCCTTCAATGAACTTCATGGGCTGCAATGCGGATTCTGCACCCCCGGGATGCTGTTGGCGGCCCGGGCACTGCTTGCGGACCAGCCCGCGCCTGCTGAGCACGATGTCAGGGATGCGTTGCACGGCAATCTGTGTCGCTGCACCGGGTACCAGAACATTGTCGATGCCGTCCTGCTTGCCGCGACCCGTCTGCAGCAAACGTCATCCGTCACCGCGGAGTCCTGAGATGAGCGAAGCACAGAACGGTAGTGCAACCCGGTATATCGGCAAATCCGTCAAGCGCCGCGAAGACAAGCGCCTGATGAGTGGTCAGGGCAGGTTTACGGACGACCATCAGTTCCCGGGAATGGTGTTCGCGGCGTTTGTGCGTTCACCCTATGCCCATGCCAATGTGGGCGACATCGACACTTCGGCGGCACGGGCACTGCCCGGCGTGATCGGCGTGCTGACCTATGCGGACATCCAGGGCAAGGTCGGCGATATCCGGCCGAACTGGGTGGTGGGCAACTTGAAGGTTCCCCCGCACCTCCACTCGCGGCCGGACGCGCGCGGTATGTCGGGGAGGCCGTGGCAATGGTAGTGGCGCAGACACGCGAAATCGCCGCTGACGCCGCCGAGCTCGTCACGGTCGCCTACGAAGAACTGCCGCCTGTCGTCGATGCGGAAGCCGCGCTGGCAGACACGGCGCCCCAGCTTCACGATAACGTGCCGGGCAACCACATCGGCGTGTTCCGGATGAAGGGCGGCAATTACGAGGATGCGCTGAAGCAGGCCGACCGGGTCGTGTCGATCCGGCTGGTGAACCAGCGGCTGATACCCAGCCCGCTCGAGCCGCGGGCCTGTGCGCGAACTTCGACCCGGTCGATGAGCGTCTGACGTTTATCGTTCCGACACAGGTGCCGCATATGTCGAGGCGGTGGCTGGCGGAAACACTCGGCTGGCCCGAGAACCGGGTCCGGATCGTGGCGCCCGATATCGGCGGCGGATTCGGCGCAAAGATGCATTTCTATGCGGAGGAAGTGCTCGTGGCGTTCGCGTCCAGGCACTTTAGCAGGCCGGTGAGCTGGACCGAGACGCGCAGTGAGAACTGTGTCGCGACGACACACGGCCGGGCGCATACCGAGTACGTGGAAGCGCCCGTGACCCGCGACGGCAAGGTGCTGGGGCTACGCCTGCGGTCGTTTGCCAACCTCGGTGCCTACCTGTCGAATATGGCGACAGGGATTCCTACCATCAATACCGCCAACTACGTCACTGGCAATTATCAGATTTCGTCGGTCGACCTGGAAGTGAACCTGGTGACGACCAATACCACGCCGGTCGATGCCTACCGCGGTGCCGGGCGGCCGGAAGCCGCCTATATCATCGAGCGGATGATGGAGCTATCGCCGGGGAACTGGAGATCGACCCCGTGGAGCTGCGGCGGCGCAACCTGGTGCAGCCGCATCAGTTTCCGTATCTGCCGCACGACGGTGCGCGCGGCAAATGGGACTCCGGCGACTACGAGGCGTGCCTGAACAAGGCGACCGAACTCATCGGCTACAGGCGCTGGCGCGAGGAGCAGGCATCCCTGCGGCAGCAGGGTCGATACATCGGCATCGGCGTGATCTGCTATCTCGAACTGGTGGGCGTGGGCATTTCGCCGATGATGGAGAAGGTAGGGTTCAACCGGGGCGGCTGGGAGAGCGCACATATCCGTGTGCATTCTGATGGCAAGGTGACGCTCTTCAGTGGCTCAATGCCGCAAGGGCACGGCCATGCCACCAGCTTTGCGCAGATCGTTGCCGAAGCGCTTCAGTTACCGATGGAGGATATCGATGTCGTTCAGGGCGACACCGATCGCGTGCTCGCGGGCCATGGCACGTTCAACTCGCGCTCCATGCCCGTAGGAGGAAGCGCGGCCTTTACCGCCGCGGGCAAGATCCTGGCGAAAGCGCGGCGGATTGCCGCGTTTATGCTCGAAGTTCCGGAGGAGGAGGTGCAATATGCGGATGGCCATTTCTCGGGCACAGGCAATCCCACCGTTCTTTCTTTCCCGCAGGTCGCAAGAATGGCGTACCTCGCGCACAAGCTGCCCCGGGATGTCGAAGCAGGGCTGGATGAGCGCGTCTTCTATGAGCCGGTCGCCCTGGGAGCGCCGAATGGCTGCCATGCCGTGGTCGTGGAGGTCGATGCAGAGACCGGTGTGGTGACGATCCTGGACTATGTGGCCGTGGATGATGTCGGCGTCATGATCAACCCCATGCTGTGCCACGGCCAGATGCATGGCGGGATTGCCCAGGGGATCGGGCAGGCCCTGTACGAAGAGGCGAAGTATGACGAGGCGGGGCAGTTGCTGTCGGGCTCGCTGCTCGACTATGGCTTTCCGCGCATTGAGCAGATCCCGCGCATGCGCACTGGCTTCCATGTCTCTCCGGCACCGTCGAACCCGCTGGGAGTCAAGGGTATCGGTGAGGCCGGCTGTGTCGGCGCGCCACCCGCGGTCGTCGCTGCGGTATGCGACGCATTGAAGCCGTTCGGCATCACCCATCTTGATATGCCCCTGACGCCGCCGAAGGTCTGGCGAGCCATCCACGAGACTAGCCGGAGCCAAGCATGATCCCCTACGAATTCGAATACTTTCGGGCGGGCAGTGTGCGGCAGGCGCTCGCTATGCTGGCGGAGAACCCGGAAGCCAAGATTCTGGCGGGCGGCCATTCGCTGCTGCCGATGATGAAGCTCAGGCTGGCAAAGCCTGGGCTGCTGGTTGATATCGGTCGCCTGCCGGAGCTGCGCGGGATCGAGATCGGCGACGATTCGGTGTCGATCGGCAGCGCCACGACCCACGCGGAACTGGAGGGAAGCGCAGCGCTGAAGCAGGTGGCGCCGCTGTTTTCCCTGGCCGCCGGCGTGATCGCCGATCCGACGGTCAGGAACCGTGGAACGATCGGTGGTGCGCTCATGCACGCCGACCCGTCGGCCGACTGGCCGGCTGTAGCGCTTGCGCTGGGTGCGGAGTTGGAAGTGGTGGGAAAGCAAGGCTCCAGGCGTATCCCCGTGGATGAGTTCTTCGTCGGCTTCATGTCCACGGCCGTGGAGCCCGACGAAGTTCTGACGCGCATCCATGTGCCATTGCCGACCCCGGGACGGGTCAGCTACCGCAAGTTTCGCCACCCATCGTCCGGCTACGCGGTCGCTGCCGCCGCCGTCGCGATCGACGTTGGCGAGGACGGCTACGCAAGTGGACGGATCGGTATCACCGGTGTTGCCGATACCGCTTTTCGAGCAAGGGAGGGCGAGGGTTTGCTAGAAGGAAACTTCACTGACCTGCGGGGCAGGGTTGATGCGATCGCGGAAGCAGTGTTCGCCGACGTGAGCCCGCTGGAAGACAACTTCGCCGATGGCGAATACCGGCTCCAGCTTGGCAAGGTGATGCTGAAACGGGCCCTGCTCGATGTCCTGGAGCAGAGAGGCTGAGAGGCACCGGGACCTGGGGCAGGCTACGACTGTGCGGCAGTTCGTGACCTTGCCCTCGGCTTGCTCGCCGAGGCATTCGAAGTTCCTGCTGCCACGGCAGCCTTCTTCTGCCTCGCAGCAGCCAGCAGACCGGTCAGCACGAACTGCTGGACACTTTGCCGCCATTGCGTCAGCGCGATCCTCGGGCGCGGGCTGGGTCCCGCCGGCCTGGCACTGAAGAACATGCTGACACCGTGCACGGCAGACCATGCACAGCGCACCATCATGTCGTCGAACTGCTCGGCCAGATCGTTCTCCCGGAAATAGTCCTGGACTCCGCCGGACAATAGCTGGTAAGACGCGGTGCCTGCTTCTAGCAGCTCAGGGTATTTCTCCTTTTCCTCGATCTGCGGCCCGAACATCAGGTAGAAAAGGGCAGGGTTCTTGACGGCGAATTCAATATAGCCATCCATGATCGTGAGCAGCCGCGCCTCGGCGCTCATTTCAGGGGAAAGCCGAGCCCGGCGCACGGCGAGCATTTCTCGGAATCCTTCCGTGGCGATCGCGGCAAGCAGGCCTTCCTTGTCGGAGAACTGGTTGCGCGGCGCGCCGTGTGAAACTCCGGCGAGCTTTGCCGCGGAGCGCAAGGTCAGTCCGTGAACGCCTTCGCTGGCCAGGATCTCCCGGCCGCAGCGGATCATTTCTTCCCGGAGGTTGCCGTGGTGGTAGCCTGGCGGATCGGGCGAGTCGTGGACGAGGTCATGAAATGCCGGTTGCACTGTGGTGTAAGGCCTCCATCTTAGCGCCAACCCATGCTCTTTCCCATGACGCCGCGTGCCGGATGATGGGAGAGCCATCGCGGGCGGAGGGTGCTGCCTTGCCTCGCTTGCCAGCTAATGCGACATGGGATCAATGACCTGGATGTCGTCGAAGTTAATCAACGATCCATCGAGGCGCGTCAGCGGCGGCGCCTCGATTTCCTTGCCGGTCTGTTTGTCCAGGAAGACCCTGGCGCGGCTTCCGGGCTCCGGCGCCCACCGCTCGGCCCATGCCTTGAGGCTCAGGTACGTCGGCAGGAAATCGCGCGCGCTGCCGGTCAGAAAGTATGCGCAACGTGTGCTGCCTTCGATCGGCCGGCGTGCCAGCAGTCCAAAATCGGTCATGGCCTGCAGCCTGGCGCTCAGAATATTGGGGGCGATGCCGAGGCGGCGCGCGAATTCCTCGAAGCGCGTCGCGCCGTAATACGCTTCGCGCAGGATCAGGATGACCCAGCGCTCGCTAAGCACCGCCGCGGCGTGAGCAACGGAACATGGCATCTTGATGGATGGAGACTGACTCATAGCCGATTGGCTCTGGCGTGGCGGTGCGCTACAGGGACGTCTGGAGTGCCTCCACGATTTCCGTGGACAGCGCTTCCGAGCGGACGGCGCGAGCCAGCACGATACCGCCGACCATGGCCGCGAGCGTCACGATGGCATCCTTGCGTGAAGTCGTGTCATCGTCGCCCTCAATCAGTTCGACCAGCGAGGTGATTCGCGCCTCGAAACGCCGCCGCGTCTTGGCATCAAGGCGTGACACATCGGTGCCGAGCGCGGCGATGGCGCAACCGGAACCGGGATTGTCGCGGTGCTTCTTGCTCACATACGCATTCACGATGGCTTCCTTGCGCCCCTGGGCCGGTGCTGTTGCCGCCGCCTTTTCCAGGAAATCCATGGTCTGGTCGAAGGCGGCATCGACCGCCTCGGCAATCAACGCGTCCTTGGAATCGAAGTGTGCGTAAAAGCCGCCATGGGTCATGCCCGCGTTCTTCATCAACTGCGCCACGCCGATGCCATTGACACCGTGCTTGCGAAACTCCGTCGAGGCAGTCTTGACGATGTGTTTATGGGTTTCGGCTTTTTGGTCGAGCGAATAGCGCATGATCGGGCGACAGGGAGAGGAAATGTACCTACACAATATATAGCATTACGATCATCATTGCATAGGGATCCTGCCGGAAGCCGTCGCTCTTGAAATGCAGGCGGCACTCCCACTCAATGCCATGGGGGATAACACCAAGGGAAACCGTGATCCTTCTTGACCATGCCGGATCGCCTGACTAGCATGTAGACGTTGGATACATAAGTGGGATGGAGAATCATGGAAGGCGTAGATCTCGAAGTCTTGAGAAGCAGTGTCCGCTGGGAGGACGAAGGCCACCGTTGCCTGCTGGTGACGGTGGTCCGCACCTGGGGCTCATCGCCGCGACCACCGGGCGCGATGCTGGCGGTGCGTGACGACGGGCTGGTAGTGGGTTCGGTATCAGGCGGCTGCATCGAAGACGACATCATCGACCGAACGCGCCGCGAAGGCATTCACTACCGCGGCCCGGAGCGTGTCCGATACGGCGTCAGTGCCGAGGAAGCGCACCGCTTTGGTCTTCCCTGCGGCGGCACCATCGAACTGGTGGCCGAGCCGTGTCCGCGGCGAGCGGCTTGCGCGAACTGCTGGAGGCGGTGGAGGGTCGCCGGCTGGTGACACGCAGGCTCGACATGGCTACCGGCAACGCGACGCTTGAGCCGGCCACGGCCACCGACGGCCTGGTGTTTGATGGCAAGTCCCTGTCGACAATCCACGGCCCTCGCTATCGCCTGCTGGTAATCGGCGCCGGTCAGCTTTCGAAGTACCTCTGCGAGATCGCCGTCGGACTCGGCTTCGATGTGACGGTGTGCGACCCGCGCGAGGAGTATACGGAGACCTGGTCCATTTCCGGCGTCACCATGGTGCGCACCATGCCGGACGACACGGTGATGGAGTTGTCGCTGGATGAACGCAGTGCGGTTGTCGCGCTTACCCACGATCCCAAGCTGGACGACCTGGCGCTGATGGAGGCTTTGCGTACCCCTGCCTTCTACGTCGGGGCGCTGGGATCGCGCCGCAACAACCAGGCACGGCGCGAGCGCCTGAAGGAATTCGACCTGACCAGCGAGCAACTTGCGCGGCTCCATGGACCTGCCGGCATCTATATCGGCAGCCGCACGCCGCCGGAGATCGCCATCTCGATTCTTGCAGAGGTGGTGGCAGCGAGGAACCACGTTTTCCTGCCGGACCACCTGAAGGTGGAAGAAGCCAAGTTCGCGCAGGAGGTGCGTGAGGATGTCGGCAGCGCGTGCGGAGTGCCGGTGTTTTCGTAATGGCGCCCCGACCAGGCTCGCCGGTCGGGGCACCGCGCCGAATCACGTGGTGGCAGGGGGCGTGTCCGAGTTCCGATCGCTCATACCGCCGCGGCAACGGGAGCAGTTGGCAAGTTACCTTCATCCAGTTGTTGATTTCATGGCTTGGCTGGTGCCACGAGCGGGGCTTCCTTTCTGACGACATACGTCGCCAGTTCGGACGCCTGTCCGCTGCCGACATTTCTCGCCGAATGCGCCGTCCCCGCCGGAATGAACAAGGAGTCGCCGGCCTTCAGCGTGACGGGCGGCTGGTTGCCGAGCTGATACTCCAACGTCCCTTGCAGGACATGGGCGATCTCTTCGCCCGGGTGTGTATGCTTCGCGGCAAATGCACCGGGATCGAAGTCCACGCGGACCTGGATGCCTTCGAGGCCCGGCGCGCTGAGCTCTTGCTGGACGAGATCCGTGCGGCGCACTTCCGCCGATTGCGCCTTTGCGGCCTGCAGTAGGGTACCCATGCCGGCGAGCAGCACGGCAGCCATAATTCGGTTCGATTTCATGTGGAGACTCCTTCATGTCGTGACACTGTGGCCGACGCTGCCGATGGCGGCGGCGGTGACTTTGTCGATGGCAAAATTGAGGACGGTAATGAGCGCTTTTACTGGCGATCGTGCTGCAGAAACTCGGTCATCGTCCTGGCGACGAGTTCGGGGCGCTCTTCCTGCAGGAAGTGGCCGGTGTTCTCGAGATGCAGGGTTGTGAGGTTGGATGCCTTGGGTGGAATGACCTTGTTCATCCATCGGTACGCCGGGCCGCCAACTGCCAGCACCGGCATCTCCAGCTTGCCGTAGCCCTTGCCGTCGGCGATGTCCTGCGTCAGCGTCTGATACCAGCCGTTGCTGGCGCGGATGGCGTCGGCGGTGTTGTAGGCGCGCTCGTACACAGCGCGGTCTCGCGCATCGATCGCGGATTCATCCACGAGGAAGTACTTGAAAAGCCAGTCCTGCTCGGCCCGAATGTGACCGGCGAGCACCTGCTCGGGTAGTCCCTTGACCTGGTTGAAGGCAAACCACCACAGGTACGGGTGCGCGAAGTCGAGCTTGTCGGTGAACGTCCCCTGCGCTGGCAGCAGCGGGAACGTCAGCAGGCTTTCATCGGGGTGAGGCAGTTCCAGCATCACCAGCTTGCCGGTGGCCTGGGGGAAGTTCGCGCCATAGGCGAAGGCGACGGCCGACCCGATGTCATGACCGGCGATATGGACCTTGTCATAACCGAGCGACTGCACGAGCGCGTGGATATCATGTGCCATCGTCTTCTTGTCGTAGCCGTCGGCAGGCTTCGACGAGCCGCCCATGCCCCGCAGGTCCACGGCGATGACGGTGTAGTGCTCTGCCAGCGCCGGCATGATCTTGTGGAAAGTCCACCACGTTTCTGGCCAGCCCGGCAGCAATACCAGCGGTTCGCCCTTGCCGCCTATGACGTAGTGAAGCCGGACGCCGTTGACGTCGGCATAGGCGTTGTGGAATCCGGGCAGCGACTTTGCCAGTGCGGCGTCCGAGACGTCAGCCTTGCGTGCCGTACCAGCCTTCCATGCGGCGGGTGACGTCGTATGAGCTATATCTAGCGGCCGTGCCAGACTTGGCAGCGCGGCCGTCAACAGCGCAGCAGTCGTGACGCCTGCAATGGCGAACTTGGCAAGAGAGGCTTTCAAGGCTATCTCCAGAGGATGCTGAATCGGTCAGGCAACCGTGGTGGGTTGATCGTTGGAGCTTTGCTCGGCGGGCACAAGCAACGCCGCGCGTTCGTGAATGTGCGCGGCAGGCTTGCGGTCGATCATCAAACTGAGCAGCTCGGGCCGGTTGTAATGGCCAGCCGCATCCATCAACATCTTGCGGCGGTCGATCTGCGAGAAATCGAGGTCGGCGATGACCTCGCCCTCACCCGAGCGCAGCGGTTCGCCGATCAGCATGCCGTCGGGCGCACAATCGTGGTAAAGCAACCGCCAGAGATCGGACCGATGGCGCAGCCCGTATCCTTCATGATCTGCGCCTGCTGGTCGGCGTCGAGCCAGGCCGTGGCGTTCACGACGAAGGCGCCGGATTCCAGGGCATGCTGGCGGATATTGATTTCCATCCTTTGGGCAAACCCTTCGCCGAAGGCCGAGCCCGGATACATGGCCGAATGGATCTGCTCGCCGTCGGCAATCATCGCGTAGCGGACGAGTGGGTTGTTGTGCTCAAAGCATGCGAGCTGGCCAATGCGGCCGACCTTGCTGTCGATGGCGCGCAGGCCCGATCCGTCTCCCTGACCCCAGATCATGCGTTCGAAATGGGTGGGCGTGATTTTGCGGCGGCGCTGGATCAAGGTGCCATCGGCGTCGAAGAGCAGTTGCGTGTTGTAAATGGTGCCGCCGTCACGCTCATTCACGCCGATGGACACCACCATGCCCGCCTTACGAGCTGCCTCGCCGATTGCGTCGGTGGCGGGGGAGGGCACTGTCACGGATTGCTCAAGCAACCTGAGGTGCTCTTTTCCGGACAGAAGCTCAATGCCCGTCTGGACCGCAGAAAAGTACGGGTAGTAAGGCACCACGGTTTCCGGAAACGTGGCGAACTGCACCCCTTTCTCACCAAGCTCCTGAATCTTCCGCACGACTTTCTCGACGGTTGCCTCACGGCTGTAGAGGACAGGGCTGATCTGCACTGCGGCAGCTTTGACTACTTTCATGGCAATTTCCTTTGCGGCTGGACGCGGGTTACGAAATACCCCGATGTGCGATATTGCATATGCAACATCGCGGACAAAAAAAATCAGATCAGACGTCGCGGCAGGGCGCTTGCGATATCCATGATGGCGGTGGCGCCAGCTTCGCCCATCAGGGCATTGGCTTTTTCCTGGGCGGCTGACCAGGCGGGTGTCGCGCCATGGAGGAGTTCCTTGCCTTTTGCTGTCAGCGAGAGGGGACGCAAGCGACCACCTTCATCAGTGGGGCCTTCGCAGACCCATCCCTGCGCAATGAGCGGCTGCAGGTTTCTGGTGAGCGTCGACCGATCCTGATAATTCCTGCGTCCGAGGTCTGCGCGACTGATCGGGCCAAATTCCATGATGAGCACCAGTAACGAGAACTGTGGCGCGTGGATGTCGAAGGGGCGAAGGGCCTGGTCATAGAGCGTGGTCATGACCCTGGAAATCTGACGCGTGCGCGTCAGCAGGCAACGGTGCGCGATATTGCGGCTGGCTTCATCGCTGGTCGAGTACGTCCTGTCTGCGCTCATGATCGGGTTCCTGTTGCCTAGGCAGCGAAGGCTTTGCGGCGCCTATGAGGTTTCCGTGTCGGGGAACTCCGCTGCCTTCGGAACGAATTTAAATCGACCCATGTATCCACCCTGTAGCGCGGTTGGGCGATTTTTGTGACCGAACATGTCCAAGCAAGGGTCTGATACAGAGGGATACATCAAGGTCTCGAGTACTTATGCCGAAGTTGTGCGCAGGCTACGCCCGGCGATCGATCGACAGCGGGCGCATCCGTTCCTGTCTCGCTGAGTGGCACTTCAGGAGGATTTACAGAATCTGCCCTATCGAAGTGGCTAAGCAGTTACTGGAAACGCGACCCATTACGCTTGATATGGCCAGTCAGCGCGTCGGTTGCGCGGATACCAGTACATTTAGACAACTGTTCAAGCGTAAGACCGGTCTCTCGCCAAGTGCGCATCAACGTTTTGCGCGCACCGCCGAGGACAAGGTGCATCATGTGCGAGATCAGATAGCGATCCGCAAGATCAGCATGACTGCCTGCGAAACAAGGTTTGTTTGATGAAAGCCGAGGCCGCCGTGGTCGCGTGTATGGGAATGTATCGAGGAGGAACACGGATACGTGGCCGTACAAAAGTGGGCCTCGGCAGCAACAGGTCAGATACATGACTGACCTTCAATGTTGCATATACAACGAGCTAGCTCTTGTACCTTCAGGCACCAGAACCAACGAGGTGAAAGACATGACGACTCAATCCAAAAATCGCCGTTTGCTTGCCGCAGGTGCAATTGGCATCGGGGCTGTGGCGGTGGCGCTCATGGTCGGTTGCGCGAGCAACGGGCATACGGCGAAAGCAAGACCCGAAATCGGGTATGTGCAAGTTAACCCCGATGTGAAACTCAGACGCCTGGTCGTGCACAGCACCGCCCCAAAAGGCACTGTGCTGTTCCTGCATGGCTTCCCGGAGACGATCTACGCCTGGAAGGAGATTTCCATGGAACTGGGCAAGGACTATGAAGTCCATGCCTTTGACTGGCCCGGCTATGGCGACTCGTCGCGCCCTTCGGCGGACAAGTTCTCCTATGCGCCGCGGGACTACGCCAGAGTGCTAAAGGACTATATCGATCAGGCCGGGATCGACAAGCAGAATCTCGTGATCTATGCGACCGACATTGGCGCGTTGCCCGCGCTGCTCGCGGCCATCGATGATCCGGCGATTGCGAAGCGCATCATCGTCGGCGACTTCGCGCCGTTCAATCGTCCGCAATATATGCAGGAGCGACTGCAAGCCCTGAAGGAGCCGAAGTCGGCGGACGCTGTGCGGGCGGCCTTCAATAAGACTCGGGACGAGATTCTTGAGAACGCCTTCACGCGGGGCCTGCCTGCGGCGGCGCACTATGAGGTATCACCGGAATTCAAGGCCGACATGGCGCGTGGTTGGCCAAACGGAACCATGACGACCGCCGATGCCTTCTCTCACTATTATTCGCACTTCACCCGCGACGAGGACTACTTCGAAGGAAACCTGATGAAGCTGAAAACCCCCGTCAAGGTGATCTGGGGCGAGCAGGACATCTACATCAAGAAAGAGATGGGTGAGGAACTGGCGAAGCGCGCCGGCCTGGAACTCGACGTGCTGCCGAACATCGGCCACTATCCGCACCTGCAAAGCAAGGAAACAACCATTGCCGAGGTGCGCAGCGCGTTCGACGGGAAGTAGTTGCTGATGCCGGACCAGCCGCCGGGCGCGTTTGGCCGGCGGCTTCGCCAAGGCAGTGGTCTAACTACTTGCCGAGAATGGCCTTGTTGCGCGCGTCGATGATCTCGGCCGTTCGCTGCGTCGCGCCCTCGCCGGGTTCAAGACGCACGTCGCGCAAGCCCAGCGTGCGCGGACCCACACGCAGTGCGACCGGTTCGACCGGTTCCCCGGTGCTGTCCTCGACGAGGCGGATGGGGGGCCGTGCGCAGCACCATTCATCGCCCCATTGCATCAGCCCCACGATGATCGGATAGAGCGCCTCGCCCTTTTCCGTCAGCCGGTATTCGGTGCGCCGTTCGGCACCCTCAGCTACCCCCTTCGCCACCACACCGTGATCGATCAGCGTATTCAGCCGCGTGGTCAGCACGTTTCGCGCAATACCAAGGCGCTGCTGGAAGTCGTCAAAGCGTGTTGTGCCCATCATGCACTCTCGCACGATAAGCAGGCTCCACCATTCGCCGACCTGCTCCAGCGCGCCGGCCACGGAGCAGTTCATCCCTGTGAAAGTCTTGCGTTGCATAGCCGATATCGTAGCCGCAAAAGTTGCATGAGGCAACTTAATGCGTTATCGTAAGTTTCATCAAGAAACTTTTGTGGGCCATGGCCCCTCCAATTCCTCAACGGGCGGCCAGATGTGCCGCGAAGGACTTTCACATGGATAAACGTCTTGTCGTCCTCGCCAGCGGCATGTTCGCGATCGGCACGGACAGCTTCGTCGTTGCCGGCGTGCTGTCGCAGGTGTCGGCATCGCTTGGCGTATCGGTAGCGCTGGCTGGCCAGATGGTCACGCTGTATGCGGTGAGCTATGCGCTGCTATCGCCCGTCATCGCTGCGGCGGCAGCCACTGGTCGCGCAAGCGCTTGCTGCTCGTGGGCCTCGCCGTGTTCGTGGTGGGCAACGTGGTGACTGCCCTGGCGCCGAACATCGAACTCGTGCTGGCCAGCCGCCTCATCGCGGGTCTCGGCGCAGCCATGTTCAGCCCGACCGCGACGGCCACAGGGGCGTCGCTGGTGCCGCCCGAGCAGCGTGGGCGCGCGCTCGCCATCGTGATCGGTGGCCTGTCCAGCGCGACAGCCCTGGGTGCGCCGCTGGGCACCTTCATCGGCGGCGCGCTGGACTGGCGCGCGACGATGTGGTTCGTGGCCGCCGTCGGTACGCTGGCCGGGTTGGGCGTAGCCTGGCGCCTGCCGGAGATTCCGACGCCGCCGGCGTCAGCCTGTCGCGCCGTCTCGCGCCGCTGGCGGATTCGCGCGTGTTGCTGACGCTGCTGACCACCTGGCTGGTCTATGGGGGCCTCTTCCTGGTCTACACCTATATCGGCCTGAGTTTCGATCGGGCCACTGGCGGCGACTCGCGCGTGCTCGCAGGCCTGCTACTGCTGTGGGGCGTGGCGGCGACCGCCGGCAACCTCGCCGCCGGCCGCCTGACCGATCGCTACGGCAGCCGTCGCATCATCAACGTCGCGATCGCCGCGCTGGTCATCGATTTCGCGCTGTTACCCCTGACCTCGGCATCGCTGGTAACCGCCGTCCCTGCACTCATTGTCTGGGGCGTGTGCGGCTGGGGCGTGCTGGTCCCACAGCAGCACCGGCTCATCAGCATTGCGCCGGCCGCCGCGCCGCTATTGCTGGGGCTGAATTCGGCGGCGATCTATGTCGGCGTATCGATGTCCGGTGTCATCGGCGGCGCGGCCATCACCTGGTTCGACCGTCATGCCCTCGGCCTCGTGGGCGCGGTCTTTCTGACGGTGGCGCTGTTCGTCGCTGAATGGGCGCGGAAGCGGATCACCCGGCCGGAAGGGCAACCGGCCGGCGTGGTCGCCGCAACATCCGGTGCGGCGCGCTAAAGCCCAGGAGGGAATCCGACAGGCACGCGTGGGAGCGCTATCAGCGACGTCTTGCGAGTGCGCCGAGCTTAAGAAGGCGTTTCATGTTCTGTCCTTTTCGCATTGGTCTGGAAGCGATGGTCGTGAGCCTGCGCCCAGTTTAAGACCACAATCCAGATACGCAAGACGAGTTCACCACGCACGCGCCAAAGAGGAGACGAAGCTAATTGGCCTACGCCGACGGACGACGAACAAGGAGCGGGTCGGCTTTAAGTTCCGCTGCAATAAAGTCAACGAACGCACGGGCGGCCTTGCGAGTCGCTCGTCCCATCGGGAAATAGGCTTGAACGGGGAGTTCCGGCGTCTTCCAGTCTGACAACATAAGCAATAGTTCGCCGCTTTGGACTTCCCGCCGGCAAGCCCAGGAAGTTGTGGGCGTAATGCCGAGGCCGCTCGCCGCCGCGGCAAGCGCCCCCGCCGTGTCATTCGTTGCAAAACGGGGCTCCACCTCAACCGACACAGTTTTTCCGTCGCGCTCAAACTTCCATGACCTTGAGTTCGGCGCGATGGGCCCCGTAACGATTCGATGCTTCTCCAGGTCCGACGGCTCTTTGGGCATGCCGTGGCGCGCAACGTAAGCTGGTGATGCGACGAAAACCCGCTGCATGATGCCGAGCAGCCTTCTGGTCCCAGACGCGTCGGGGAGATTGCCTACCCGGATTCCAACGTCGACCGCATTGCGCACCAAGTCCCTGCCGCGGTCGTCGAGGAGGAGCTCAACGCGAAGCTGAGGATGCCGTTCGATAAATGGTGACAATCTGGGCATGATGACGCGCATGCCCATCGTTGAGGGCATTCCGACACGAAGCAATCCACGAAGCTCGCCCGTCTCGCGCACACTGTTCTGGGCGTCCTCGATTGCGGCCAGCGCCGGGTCCAAGCGTGCAAGAAACTCAAGCCCCGCCTCAGTCGGGACAACGGCGCGAGTCGTACGCGTGAGCAGCCGCACGCCGAGGCTTGCCTCAAGTTCCGCGATCATCCGCGAGACCTGCGACTGGGCAAGGCGAGCTTCCCGCGCTGCGGCAGAAAAGCTGCCGAGCCGAGCGACGCGGGTGTAGAGCCTGAGCGTAAGAAGGTCTTTCAAGTCTCGTCCCTTTCCTCTGAAGTGCCGCTGCCCAGAAAAAAGAGCGCGCAACCTCATATCGGCCCAGCATAGATTGCGGGCCATCAGCGCACACCCTATCCGGAGAGGCTCTGATTGGGCGTTTTCGATGTCGTCGTAGGACGCACCTGACCTATGCTGCCCCAGCATAAATGTTAGATGAAATCAGTGGCTACCGGTACGGGCTCAGCAACGTCATCATTCATTCCAACGCAGCGACCACGCCACCGGTCGTGAGCGTTCCACCCAATGTGAATCTTAGGAGCTACAGCCATGACAGCGAAGCTACGTCACAGCTCAAACCGGGGAAAGCGGCATGGACTATCTTGACATCCTGATGGGGCGGAACATTGAGTTCGCCGACCGTGGCTTCAACCCGACGCTCCGAATGATGCCGACACGTCAGTCGCTCATTATCGGGTGCGTAGACCCGCGCGTTGACCCGATGGATATCTTCAAGCTGGCGCCGGGCGAAGCGGCAATTCTCCGCAACGTCGGCGGCCGGGTGACTCCGGCGGTGTCCGAGACGCTCCGGCTTTTGCGCGCGGTTAAGCATGCGACAGGCGGCAACAGCGGTACCGACTCGAATCTAATCGTCCTGCACCATACGGACTGCGGCATCAAGCACTGCTACTGCCATGAGCCAAAGCTGCTGGCTAAACATATGGGCGTCACGGCGGGTGAACTCGATACGCTTGAAATCAATGACCCGTACAAGGCGGTAGCGCTCGATGTGGCAGCGCTCAGGGCGAGTCCTAATGTATCTGGCGGCTACATGGTGTCCGGTCTCGTGTACGACGTTGCCACCGGCAAGTCCGAGGTGGTTGTTCCACCTTCGCGTCTCTGAGCGGCCGAGAGCGGCCCGGCGGCGACCGGTATCCCCTCGGCGACTCACGCTTTTCGATCGACAACGCAATGTCTCGCACGCTGTTTGCCGGCAACTGAATTTTTGCTACTTGTGCAGGTTGGTTATGAATGTCACACGGATCAGGTTGGGAGTAGTAGGGGCGGTGGCGGGAACGCTAGCCCTGGCCGCATGCGAGCGAAAGCCGCCAGTACATCCGCCGGCTCCGCCGGAAGTCGGCGTGATTGCAGTCGCACCTCAGGCGGTCGCGACGACAACCGAACTGCCTGGCCGTACGAACGCCTTTCTTGTTGCGCAGGTTCGGGCACGCGTCGACGGGATCGTGCAGCACCGAGGATTTAACGAAGGTGAGGACGTAAAGGAAGGGCAACGTCTTTACAAGATCGACCCGGCGCCATATATCGCAGCGTTGAACAGCGCAAAAGCGTCGCTCGCGAAGGCCAAGGCAAATGCGGTCGCCGCCACCGCCCTCGCGGAGCGCGATAAACCGCTGGTGGTCGCAAATGCCATCAGCAAGCAGGAATATGACAACGCCGTGGCTGCGGCCGGGCAAGCGGCAGCCGAAGTTGCTGCGGCGAAGGCAGCGGTTGATAGTGCGCAGATCAATCTCCACTACACGGACGTGATATCGCCAATTTCGGGCCGGGTAGGAATCTCGCAAGTGACACCCGGCGCGTATGTGCAGACGAGTCAGGCGACGCTGATGGCAACGATCCAGCAACTGGATCCGATGTACGTGGACGTGACGCAATCGAGTGTCGACGGCCTGCGACTGCGCCGCGAGTTCGCCGAGGGAAGGCTTGACACAGCCGGGCCGAATGCCGCTGCGGTTACGCTTACCCTCGAAGATGGGCGCGCTTACCCATTGCAGGGAAAACTGCAGTTTCGGACGTAACTGTCGATCAGACGACCGGATCGGTGAAGATTCGCGCGATTTTCCCCAACCCGAACCATGTTCTACTACCGGGCATGTTCGTGCGCGCGCGCATTCAGGAGGGCTTAAAACCGGACGCCTACCTGGTGCCGCAAATCGGCATCACCCGTGATCAGAAGGGGAGCGCAACGGCGCTTGCGTCGGCCAGGATAGTAAGGTGCTGTTGCGCCAGGTCGTGGCGTCATCGACTTCCGGCACGAACTGGATTGTTGAAAGCGGCCTGAAGGCAGGAGACCGCGTAGTCGTGGAGGGGACTGAAAAAGTTCGGCCCGGCATGGTCGTGAAAGCCATTGCGGCGCGGTAAGGGGAGCACATGGCCAATTTCTTTATTGATCGTCCTATCTTTGCCTGGGTCATTGCCATCATCCTGATGCTGGCCGGAGCGGCGTCGCTCTCTAAGCTGCCGGTAGCGCAATATCCGACGATCGCACCGCCGTCGATCCAGGTCACGGCGACTTACCCTGTGCCTCCGCGAAGACCGTGGAAGACACCGTCACCCAGGTGATCGAACAGCAGATGAATGGTCTCGATCATTTGCTCTATATTCCGTGCAGTCGGACGATTTCGGCAACGCGACCACCACGCTGACATTTGCCGCAGGAACGAATCCCGATACCGCACAGGTGCAGGTGCAGAACAAGCTGTCTCTGGCGACACCACTGTTGCCGCAGGCGTTCAGCAACTGGGGACAAAGGTCACCAAGTCGAGCAGCAGCTTTCTGCTGACCCTCGCTTTCGTCTCCGAAGACGGCAGCATGAACAAGTATGACCTTGCCAACTTCGTAGCTTCCAAGGTGCAGGATCCGATCAGCCGGATCAACGGCGTCGGCACGGTGACTCTTCTTGGCGGCACGCAGTTCGCGATGCGCGTATGGCTGGACCCGAACAAGCTAAACGACTTCGGGCTGACCCCGGTCGACGTCGAGCAGGCGTTACAGGCGCAGAACGTGCAGGTGGCTTCCGGCCAGCTCGGCGGCACGCCTTCTGTTCCCGGTCAGGCGCTACAGGCGACCATTACAGAAGCGACGTTGTTGCGTACGCCGGAGCAGTTCGGCAGCGTTCTCTTGAAGGTCAGTCAGGACGGTTCACAGGTCCGCATCAAGGATGTGGGACGCGTCGAACTCGGCGGCGAAAACTTTAACATCGAGACGAAGTACAACGGTCAACCCGCCGCAGGTGTCGGCATCTCTCTCGCGACAGGCGCAAATGCCCTGGCGACGGCAAAGGAAGTGCGACAGAAGCTCGACGAGCTGTCGAAGTATTTTCCGCACGGTCTTGTCGTGAAGTATCCGTATGACACGACGCCGTTCGTGAAGCTGTCAATCGAGGATGTCGTCAAGACGCTGCTCGAGGGCATCGTTCTCGTGTTTCTCGTGATGTACCTGTTCCTGCAGAATCTGCGCGCCACGCTGATCCCGACTATCGCGGTGCCCGTGGTGCTGTTGGGAACGTTTGCCGTGATGGCTGCGGTGGGATTCTCGATCAATGTACTGTCGATGTTCGGCCTGGTGCTCGCCATTGGCCTGCTGGTGGACGATGCGATCGTCGTGGTCGAGAACGTCGAGCGGGTGATGGCGGAAGAAGGCCTACCCCCGCGCGAGGCCACACGCAAGGCGATGGGACAGCTCACAGGTGCGCTGGTGGGCGTGGCGCTCGTGCTGTCGGCGGTGTTCGTGCCGGTGGCGTTCTCGAGCGGCTCGGTGGGCGCAATCTACCGGCAGTTCTCGCTGACCATCGTGGCAGCGATGGTGCTGTCCGTGCTGGTTGCGCTGGTTCTCACGCCCGCGCTGTGCGCGACGATCCTGAAGCCGATTCCGCGAGGCCATCACGAAGCGAAAACGGGCTTCTTCGGCTGGTTCAACCGCGCCTTCGACAGAAACCGCGATAAGTATCATACTGGCGTGTCTCACGTGATCAGACGCTCCGGGCGCTGGCTCATCATCTATATGGCAGTGATTGTCGCAGTCGGTCTGCTGTTCGTGAAGCTGCCGAAGTCGTTCCTGCCGGACGAGGATCAGGGAACGCTGTACGTGTTGGTCCGCACGCCTGCCGGTTCCACCCAGGAAACCACTGCGCGTACGCTGAAGGATATTACCGACTATCTGCTCAATGACGAGAAGGGCATCGTCGACGCGGCGTTCACGGTAAACGGCTTCAGCTTCGCGGGGCGCGGCCAGAATTCTGCGCTCGTCTTCATTCGGCTGAAGGATTATGCGCTCCGGCAACGTGCCGATCAGACGGCGCAAGCACTGGTCGCCCGATTCGCCACGCGGTTCACGCCTTACAAGACTGCATTGGTCGTACCGATTAATCCGCCCTCGATACCTGAACTGGGGACGGCGTCTGGTTTCGATTTCGAACTCGAGGACCGCGCCGGTGTGGGGCACGACGCGCTGATGGCGGCGCGCAACCGACTGCTGGAGGTGGCGGCGAAGGATCCCGAGCTCACGCGCGTACGGCCGAATGGCCTGAACGACACACCGCAGTTCAAGGTCGATATCGATCGCGAGAAGGCCCTGGCGCTCGGTGTCACCCCGGCTTCCATCGACCAGACGTTCTCGATCGCATGGGCATCGCATTACGTCAACAACTTCCTCGATACCGACAACCGGATCAAGAAGGTGTATGTACAGGGCGATGCGCCGTTCCGGAAGTCGCCGGGAGACCTTGACCTCTGGTATGCGCGCAACGCCTCGGGAGGGATGGTGCCCTTCAGCGCGTTCGCGACCGGCCATTGGACCTACGGGTCGCCGAAGGTCGAACGCTACAACGGTGTGTCGGCGGTCGAAATCCAGGGTGCGGCTGCGCCGGGCAAGAGTACAGGGCAGGCGATCGCCGCGATGGAGAGGATCGCGGCACAACTTCCGAGGGGTATCGGCTTTGAATGGACCGGTCTGTCGCTCCAGGAAATAGAGTCCGGCTCGCAGGCGCCTGTCTTGTACGGCATCTCAATTCTCGTTGTGTTTCTGTGTCTCGCGGCGCTCTATGAGAGCTGGTCAATTCCGTTCTCGGTGATCATGGTCGTGCCGCTCGGCGTGATCGGCGCACTTCTGGCAACGACACTGCGCGGGCTCGAAAACGACGTGTTCTTCCAGGTGGGGCTGTTGACCACGGTGGGGTTGGCCGCGAAGAACGCGATCCTGATCGTGGAGTTTGCGCGGGAATTGCAGCGGACTCATGGCATGGGACCCGTGGCTGCGGCGCTGGAGGCGTCCCGCTTGCGGCTGCGGCCAATTCTGATGACGTCGATGGCATTCATCCTCGGCGTATTTCCGCTCGCCATCAGCAATGGCGCGGGATCGGCAAGCCAGCATGCGATTGGCACGGGCGTCATCGGTGGGATGCTGACAGCGACCTTTTTTGCCATTTTCATGATCCCCATGTTCTTCGTCGTGGTCCGTTCGAAATTCTCCGGTGAGAAGGTGAACCCGGTCCATGCGTTTGAGCAAAACGAACCGGATGAACTCGATGATTCCGACGAGCGCACCAGGGTGGGTAGCGATGCCAATGCTGTCAGTTGAGAATAGCGGAATGAGAAAACTTTCGATTGGGTCGATTGCAATAGCACTTTGGCTCGCCGGGTGCACATTGGAGCCGCAGTACCATCGCCCGGATGCGCCTGTCGCGGCTTCATTTTCGAATGGCAGTACCTATCAGGCGCAGACCCTGAAAACGGGGGGCAAGCGCTCGGCGAACGGACAGGCGGCGTCAGACATCGGCTGGCGCAACTTCTTCGTCGACGCGCGCTTGCAGCAACTCATCAAGATTGCGCTGATCAATAACCGCGACCTGCGCGTGGCGGTGCTCAACATCGAGGCCGCACGGGCGCAATATCAGATCACGCGTGCAGGATTTCTTCCAGCGGTCGGCGCAGCGGCGTCGCAGAACAAACAACGCATTCCTGCAGATCTGTCGCGTACGTCGCAGACGGTTTCGGACGTATATTCTGTCGGGCTGAACGCGTCTTGGGAGATCGACTTCTTTGGTCGGATCCGAAGTCTCAAGGACCAGGCGCTTGCGCAATATCTCGCCACGTCGCAGGCGCGCAAGGCAGCCGAACTCCTGCTGGTTTCTCAGGTAGCCGACCAGTATCTGACGATGCTCGCCTATGACGAACTGCTCACGGTGACGCAGGACACGCTCAATACCGCGCAGGGTTCCTACCAGCTCACGCAGCTGAAGTTCGACAACGGCACCGGTTCCGAGCTCGATCTGCGTCAGGCGCAGACCGTGGTCGATCAGGCGCAGGCGAACCTGCAGGCGCAGGCGCGTGCGCGCGCTCAGGCCGAGAACTTGCTCGTTCTCCTAATCGGCGAGCCATTGCCGTCGGATCTGGCGCCGGGCGCCAATCTCGATGGCCAGGATTTGCTCGAGGACATTCCAGCGGGCCTGCCTTCCGATTTGCTGAGCCGCAGGCCGGACATCATGGAGGCTGAAGAGAATCTCCTTGCGGCGAATGCGAATATCGGCGCGGCGCGTGCCGCGTTCTTTCCAAAAGTAACGCTGACCGGTACTTTCGGCACGCTCAGCCCCTCGCTGGGCGGCCTGTTCAAGCCAGGTTCTGCGGCTTGGGCCTTTGGGCCACAGATTTCCATACCGATTTTCGAAGGCGGCACAAACCTGGCAAACCTCAATCTGGCCGAGGTAAGAAAGAAGATCCAGGTTGCGCAATATGAAAGGACGATCCAGGGCGCGTTCCGCGACGTGTCCGACGGACTTACCGCACGTGGTACATACGATCGGGAGATTGCAGCCCGTCAGCGTGACACGTTGGCAGAACAACGCCGGCTCGAGTTGTCGCAACTGCGGTATCGGGGCGGCGTCGACAGCTATCTGTCGGTTTTGACGGCGCAAAATGACTTGTACGCGTCGCGTCAGTCACTGATCACTGCGCAGGTGCAGCGTCTGACGAGCCTCGTCGGTCTGTATCGTGCGCTCGGCGGCGGGTGGATCGAGCGATCAGGCGAAGAGCCGCGGCCTGCAGACGCTCCCGGGGCCGGTTAAGGAGGCCAGCGCGCCGGCGAAGAGCAGTCGGGGCGGCACGCGCTTGTGACTGGACGCTGGTGCGAGGATGCGCGCGCAAAAGTACCGAACACTTCGGTGCGCGTCAACACGGTCGGCGGCGCGTGCGGAGTGCCGTGGCTTTCGTGATGGCGCCCCGACCAGGCTCGCCGGTCGGGGCACCGCCCCGAATCACGTGGTGGCAGGGGGCGTGTCCGAGTTCCGATCGCTCATGCCGGCAGTCGGCATGGCGAGGTGAGCGCCCCGCAACCGCTCGCCCTTGTCCGCGGGTACTTTGATCCGGTACCAGATTGCGTACATCGCTGGCAGGAACATCAGGGTCAACACCGTGCCGGCAAACGTGCCGCCGATCAGCGTGTAGGCCAACGTTCCCCAGAATACCGAGTGTGTCAGCGGAATGAAGGCCAGCATCGCCGCCAGCGCGGTCAGGATCACCGGACGGGCACGCTGCACCGTGGCTTCGACGACAGCGTCGAACGGCGCCAGTCCCTCGGACTTGTTCTGGTGGATCTGCCCGATCAGGATCAGCGTATTGCGCATCAGGATGCCAGACAGTGCGATCAGGCCGACCAGGGCATTGATGCCGAACGGCTGTTGAAATACCAGCAGGGTCGGCACCACGCCAATGAGCCCCAGCGGCTCGTCGCCAGCACCATGACCATGGCCGAGATCGAGCGCACCTGCAGGATGAGGATCACCAAGGTCAATGCAAGCATGATCGGAAACAGGGGCAACAACGCCTCGGTGGCCTTTGCCGATTCCTCGATAGCCCCCGCCTGCTCGATCCTGTAGCCGGCGGGCAGCTTGGCGATGACGGGTGCCAGTTGCTTCTGGATGGCAGTTGACACGTCGGGCGGTTGCAGCCCCTCGGCAATGTCGCCGCGCACCGTGATGGTGGGCGTCCGGTCGCGCCGGCGCAGGATCGGGTCTTCCATGCGCACGTCGACGGTGCCTACCTGCGAGAGCGGGATTCGCTGTCCCGCGGCGCCGATCAACGTGAAGCCGGCGATTTTCTCTGGATCCAGGCGTATGTTTCCCGCCGCGCGCGCCAGGATCTGCACCGAACGGATGTCCTCGCGGACTTCGGTGACGGGCAAGCCGCTGAGCAGGAACTGGAGTTGCTGCGCGACAGCGCTTGACGTCAGGCCGACCGCCTGCAGCCGGTCCTGCTGAAGTGCAAAGTGCAGGGCGGGTGCACGCGTTCCCCAGTCGGAATTGACCGTATGCATCAGCGGACTGGCTCCATGACCTTCCCCATGTCCGCGGCGATGTCACGCAATTTGTCGGGATCGGGGCCAGAGACACGGAATGCCACCGGGAAGGGCGAGTAGGGCCCGAACACCAGCTGGGTGACGCGAACGCGGGCCTCTGGCGCCAGTCCGTCGGCGATCGCCTTGCGCAGCCGGACTTTCAGGGCCTCGCGTTCTTCCTGGCTGCCCGTCAGCGCGATGATCTTGGCGAAGGAAGGATCGGGCAGTTCGGGGGCCAGTGCCAGGTAGAAGCGGGGCGCACCCTGACCTACGTAGGCCGTGACGATCTTTGCCTCAGCCTGCCGGGCAAGCCATGCTTCGACCTTGGCCGTGGCCGCGCTGGTCTGGCCGATGGAAGCGCCATAAGGCATCTGCACTTCGATCAGCACCTCGGGGCGGTCCGACGTCGGGAAGAATTGCTTCTTCACCAGGCTCATGCCAAGCACGGCCACCATGAAACTGCCCACCACGATACCGGCGACGATCCACTTGCGCTGGATGACGCGAGCCAGCAGATTGCGGAAGCGGTTGTAGTTCGGGGTGTCATAGACGGCACCATGGCCTTCGGCTTTCCGGATCTCCGGAAGCAGCTTGACACCCAGGTAAGGCGTGAAGGCGACGGCAACGATCCACGACGCGATCAGGGCAATGCCCACGATCCAGAACATGTTGCTGGTGTATTCGCCGGCCGTGGAGCGGGCAAAGCCATTGGGCATGAAACCGATCGCGGTCACCAGGGTGCCGGACAGCATCGGCGCGGCAGTGTGGCTCCAGGCGTAGGCGGAGGCGGCAACACGGCTGTAGCCTTCCTCCATCTTCACCACCATCATCTCGATGGCGATGATGGCGTCATCCACCAGCAGGCCCAGCGCCAGGATCAGCGCGCCAAGCGTGATGCGGTCGAAGTTCTTTCCAGTGGCGGCCATGACGACGAACACGGCGGCCAGCGTCAGCGGCACGGCCGCCGCGACGACGATCCCCACGCGCCAGCCCATGCTCAGGAAACTCACAACCATGACGACCAGGAGCGCGACGAAGAACTTGACCATGAACTCGTCGACCGATGAACTGATATTGACCGATTGATCGGTCACCTTGGTCAGGCTCATGCCCAGTGGCAACCCCGCATTGATCGTCGAGACTTCGGTCTCCAGCGCCTTGCCCAGATCCAGGCCGTTCCAGCCCTCGCGCATCACGATGCCGAGCAGCAGCGCGGGTTCGCCGTTATTGCGGATCAGGAATGTCGCTGGGTCCTCGTAGCCGCGCTCGACCGTGGCGATATCCGACAGCTTTAGCGTTCGGCCCTGGGCCACCACCGGCGTGTCACGGATCTTCTGCAGCTTGTCGAACGCGCCGTCGAGGCGAATGAACACCTGAGGGCCCGCGGTATCGATCGACCCGGCGGGCGTGAGGGCGTCTGGCTGTTGAGGGCAGCGAAGATGTCCTGAGGCGCGACGCCGAGCGTCGCCAGCTTGTCATGGGAGAAGGCCACAAAATGCGTTCGGACTGTTCGCCGATGATGTTGACCTTCTTCACGCCCGCCACATGCAACAGGCGCTGGCGCATCTTTTCGGCGTCGCGGGCCAGCAGCCGTTGCGGCTCGCCTTTGGCCTTCAGCGCGAACAGGGCAAAGGTCACATCGGAATACTCGTCGTTCACGATGGGGCCGATGACGCCAGGGGGCAGATAGGCCGATTCATCGCGCAGCTTCTTGCGCGCCTGATAGAACTCTTCCTCGACCTCGGCGGGCGGCGTGCTGTCGAGCAGGGTCACTGTGGTAAAGGCCAGGCCCGGACGGGCATAGGTCTCCGTGCGGTCGTACCAGCGCAGTTCCTGCATGCGCTTTTCCAGCCGTTCCACCACCTGGTCCTGCATTTCCTGCGCGGTGGCGCCAGGCCAGGCCGTGACGACGGTCATGGTCTTGACCGTGAAGGCGGGATCCTCCGCCCGGCCAAGCTTGAAGAAGGCGATGACGCCAGCCACTGATATCAGGATGATCAGGAACAGCGTGACGGACCGCTCCCGGACGGCGAGCGCGGAAAGGTTGAAGCCACTCATTGCTGCACCCCACGTCCAGGCTCGCGGGCGGCCACGGTTTGGTTGGCGTCGACGCGGACCTGCTCGCCTTCGCGCAAGAGATGGGCGCCCAGCGCCACGATGCGATCGCCGATCCTGAGGTCACCGGCGACACTCGCAGCGTCGTCACCCAGACCGCGGACCTTTACCGGGCGCCAGCTGACACGATTGAGCTTCGGGTCGAGCACCCACACGCCAGGGCCCTTGCCGGCATCGTGCAGCGCGCGATCGGCACCTGCAGATCGGATGGCGCCGCGGCGGCATTGCCTTCCGGGAGCCGGATGGTCACGGTCGCGCCGAGCGGGGCTTCGGCCAGCGCGCCTTCGAGCACATACCTCGCTTCATAGGTCCGGGTCTGTCGGTCCGCCGCATCCGAGAGCTGCCTGAGCTTCGCTGGCACGGTCATGCTGTCCTTGCCATAGAGCGTGGCCTGGCCGACGGAACGACGGCAGGACGCAAGGTTTCCGGCAACTGGACGACGGCCTCGCGGCGACCGGCATGTGCGACGCGCACCACGATTTGGCCGGCGTTGACTACCTGGCCTGCGTCAGCCAGCGTTTCGACGACCACGCCATCGGTATCGGCTACCAGTACTGCATAGCTCATCGCGTTCCTTGCCACGTCGGCCTGGGCTTGCGCCGCATTGAGTTGCGCCCGGGCCGAGTCCGCCGCGGCTTTGACCTGGTCATAGGCCGAGGCCGATACGGCGCCCGATCCCACCAGGTCGCGATAGCGGGCTTCGTCTTCCGCGGTTTGCCTGGCCCGCGCCCGGGCCGCCGCGACTGCCTCCTGCTGCGCGTGGGCGGCCAGCTTCAGATCATTGGGATCGATCCGCATGAGCGGCTGGCCGCGCCTGACCGTCTGGCCCGCATCGACCAGCCGCTCCAGCACTTTCCCGGAGACCCGAAAACCGAGGTCGCCCTGGACGCGAGCGGCAACGGTGCCGGTGAATGACCGGGACGTAACGGACGTGGCTTGAACGGTTTCGATCCTGACTAATGGGGCCGGTGCGCGGATCCGGTTCCGCTTTTCTCCGCACGCGGCAGGGCGAAGGGCAAAAGGCAACTAGCGGCGGAAGAGGCAAGGCGACGCGAAAGCATGAGGTCTCTCCTGGAAGGCAGACCTCAGTATTGTTCGTGTGACCAATTTAGTCAATGGTCACAAACCGAAAGCGGCGATCAAGGCGCCAAACTGCGCAGGATCAGGCTGGAAAGCAGGGCCGGCGCCTCTTGGGCGAGATCCAGGCTGTGCTGGAGCAGCAGTGGATCAATGAACGGACGCATGGTCAGGTAGATGGCGTTGGTGGTTTCATCCAGCGGCGTCTTGCGCTCGAACTCTCCCGACTCCCGCCCCTCCCGGACGATCTGCAGGATCAACCCCTTGATGTGGACTTCATAGGCATGCACCGGCGGCCATTTTTCACTGGCAGCGGCTGCGGCAATGGCGTAGAGCTTGCGGTCCTGAAAAAACAGGCGGACGCCTTCTTCCACCAACGAGCGGAACAGCCGGCGCAGGCGCTCCGATGCCAGCGGTACGCCGGCCAGGGCCGCATCCACGGCCTGGGTGATGGCTTCAAGGCAGTTCGCGCAGATCACTTCACCGATGGCCTGCTTGGAATCGAAGAACTTGTAGACGTACGCCTTGGAGAAGCCGATCGCCTTGGCGAGGTCGGACACCGTCGTCTTCTCGTAGCCAAAGAGGCTGAAGTGCTCAGTAGCCGCCGCGACGATCTGAGAGCGGATGGTGTGCTCGGACGGCCCCCGCTGGGAAGGCGCATTCGCAGTAATTTCGGTCATGGCCCTGAGATTACAGCGTGAATTGCCGGTTGACAACGAGTGACCATTTTATAAAATAGTCACAAGGTTATTTTCCTGGAGTTCCACCGCCATGTCGTTCCACCGTCTGCTTGCCCCTTTCCTGAGTGTTGCCGTAGCGGCCGGTTGCGCGGTCGGGCCCGACTACCGAAGGCCGGACGCCCCGGTGTCGGACCACTTCCTGGGCCAGCCACAGGTCGAGCAAAGGCGAGCGGCATCCGCGGCGGATCTTGTGACGTGGTGGGAAGGGTTTGGCGATCCGCAGCTGACTCGCCTGGTGTCGGTGGCACTCGAACAAAATCTGGACCTGGCGCAGGCAACGGCACGGGTGGCCCAGGCTCGCGCCGGGCTTGGCGCCGCCACCGCGGCATTGCTGCCGTCGGCCAGCGGGAGCGCACAGGCTGCCAGGAGCTACCAGTCGATCGAAACGCCGCTGGGGCGGTTGCAAAACGCCACGCCGGGCTTCGACAGGTATGGCAACAGCTATGAAGCAAACCTCGGCGCGTCCTGGGAAGTCGATGTGTTCGGAGGCCTGCGGCGCGGGCGCGAGGCGGCGCTTGCCGACTATCGCGCGTCGGAAGCGGGCGCCACAGCCACACGGCTCGCGGTGGCGGCGCAAACTGCGGATCTCTACATCACGATACGCGGCCTGCAGGCGCGCCTTGCCATCGCCACACGACAGGTCGAAACACAGGAAAAGCTGCTATCGACCGTGGGTCGGCTTTTCGCCAAGGGCCTGGCGGCTGAGCTGGAAGTACGGCAGGCCGAAGGTGCCATGGCGGAAGTGCAAGCCACCATACCGGTACTTGAGGCCGGACTCGACGCGGCGCTGAACGCGCTGGACGTGATGCTCGGGGCGCCGCCCGGCACGTATCGCGCCGAACTGGCCGAAGACATCAAAGCCGTCCCCGCGGCGCCGCAAATTATCGGCGCGGGGTCGCCCGCGGACCTGCTCAGGCGCAGGCCCGACCTCATCGTGGCGGAGCGTCGCCTGGCCGCGGCCAATGCACGCATTGGCGTCGCCATTGCGGAGTACTACCCAAATTTCGCTTGCTGCCTTGGTGGGCAGCGCCACCTCCATAGCAAGCGGGAACCTCTTTTCCGCTGGCGCGAGCCAGGCGGCAGGGGTGGTGGGCTTGCGTTGGCGCCTGTTTGATTTCGGTCGCATCAATGCCCAAATCGAATTGGCGCGGGGCCAGGAGGCCGAGGCCCTGGCTGCATATCGTCAAGCGGTGCTTCGCGCGACTGAGGACGTCGAAAATGCCTTCTCCGCTCTGATCAGGAGAGAGGAACAGGCCGGGACGCTGGCGCAGGGCGAATCCTCGCTTGCCCAGGCGCGAAGCGCCTCATTTGCCGCTTACCAGAAGGGCGTCGTCCGCCTGATCGAGGTCTTGCACGCCGACGAGCGCCTCCTGAGGACATCCGACGCTAAAGCGCAGGCACAGACCGAATCAGCGCGAGCCGCGGTTGCAGCGTTCAAGGCGCTCGGCGGCGGCTGGCAGCCTGCGGTGGCATCGTAGGCCAAGCGTGCCAGCGCGGGTTCTTGCCATAGCCCATGCGGTGGGGTCAACCATTGCAGGGTCTGGGAGAGAGCCTGCCGCCGCGGTTTTACGCCCAAGAATAGAAGGCCGCGCCGGGCACCCGATCGAACGCGTCGGACGCACAGTGCGATTTGCAGATACAAGGGCATAGAAGTTGCCGGGTAGCGGATTTGTTCCCCGCAGTACCAATTGCTGTACTTGTCGATGCCTTTATTCGGGGTCAATGGTCAAATAGAGTGGGTCGAGTGGGGACCGTTCATTGCCTGCGGCACTGGCCGCCGGAGCCGGCACCACGGGCGTCCTTTCCCAGGGGCGCCTTGTCTGAATGGATCTGGACTGGAGCCGATATGCTTATTCAAGAACGCCTTGCAGCGCGCGGCCTGGTGTTGCCGCTTCCCCCCCAACCCCTGGGCAGCTATACCGCGGTCAGCCAGGCCGGGGACCTTCTGTTTATCTCAGGACAGTTGCCATTGCAGGATGGCAAGGTGGTCTGGCAGGGCCAGATCGGCACCGACCTGACTGTCGAGCAAGGCAGGAGCGCGGCCGAGCTGGCTGCGCTCAACGTGCTGGCACAGATCAACGCTTACCTGGACGGTTTCGATCGACTGGACCACATCGTCCGTGTCGATGGCCACATCGCCAGCGCACCGGGCTGGTTCGGGCAGCCAGCGGTCCTCGATGGCGCGTCGGACCTGTTCCGTGACGTGCTGGCGGAAAAAGCCGGCCATGCGCGGACCATCTCGTCGCACTTGCAGCAGCCAGGAAACGCGGCCGTGATTCTCGTCGTCATCGCCCAGATCCGGCCCGCTTGAGCGCAGCATTGCGTGGCGCTACGCCGAGAATTTCTCGACCAGAAAGTCGACGAACACTCGTACCCGGCGCGTGACGTGGCGCGCGGAAGGGTAGAGCAGCACAAAGGGCCGCGAACTTCCGCCGTAGTCCCGCAAGACTTCCACCAGCGAGCCGTCGCGCAGGTCCTGTTCCACCACGAAGCGGTAGGTCTGGAACAGGCCGGCGCCGGCGCGCACCAGCGTTGCCCCGCCGAGAATATCCTCTGATGCCGCATACGAGCCGGTCGTCACGATATCCGTTTCCTCGCCATTGATCCGAAGCGTCCATGGAATCCTGCGGCCGCTGCTCGGGCGCTCGAACTGGATGCACTCATGCCTGAGCAGGTCCTCCGGCGAATGCGGCGTGCCGGCGCGCCGCAGGTACCCGGGCGTTGCCACGACCACCAGTTCGGCGTCTTCCAGCTTGCGCGCAATCAGGTTCGAGTCATCCGGCGCACGCCCTCGCACCGAGAGGTCATAGGTGTCATCCGCGAAATCGATGTTGCGGTTGCTGATGTGCACGTCGATTTCAACTTCCGGATATTGCTCCCGGAATGCCGGCAGCACCGGCAGCACGCGATAGTGGGCGTAAGGGGTCGGCAGGCTGATCCGCAACCGGCCGGCGGGGGCCCGCTGCTGGCCGCTGATCTGCCGCTCCGCGTCCACCAGTTGCGCCAGCGCGCCGCGGCTCTGCTCGAAGTAGACCCGCCCTTCGTCTGTCAGGCGGATCTGCCGCGTGGTTCGCACGAACAGCCGGACCCCAAGGCGCTCCTCCAGCCGTTGGACCGTGCGGCTGACGGCCGGCGGTGTCACACCGGCGGCCACGGCAGCCGCGGTAAAACTGCCTAGCTCGGCCGCCAGGCAGAACAGCTCGATGCTGCCAAGCTGGAGGTCGTCAAATTGCCTTTTCATTTGGTAACCAATGGCGATGCGATCTGTGGGGTCACGCGATCTAAGGATCATATGTGCCCCATTGACGGAAGTCGATGGTGATGGTGAGGGCAACCCTGCCCGTGGAAGTTATTGAGGGGATACTTTTTTATCTCTCCGGAAGCCTGGTGCTCCGCCCAACTTGTACCTTCTGCGCATAAGTGTTTGTTCCTGCGAGGTCTTCGAACGCAGCACGGAATTGCCTAGATTGGAACCCATCGGAGCCGCCGGCCCGATCGGCGAAGGCCGAGCCAACTTACATCGAGGTTCGAGAAATGAGCACAGCAAAGAAAGTCGTAGTCATCACGGGCGCATCGCAGGGAATTGGCGCTGAACTGGTCAAGGGATTCCGCGAACGCGGCCACCGCGTAGTGGCGACGGCGCGCAGCATCAAGCCGTCGGATGACGCGGACATCCTGGCCGTCGCCGGCGATATCGCCGATCCCGCCACGGCGCGCGCGTCATTTCCGAGGCCGTGGCAAAGTTCGGACGCATCGATACGCTGGTCAACAACGCCGGGATATTCATTGCCAAGCCCTTCACGAGCTATACCGAGGAAGACTACGCGGCAATAACGGGGATCAACTTGACGGGCTTCTTCCATATCACGCAGCTGGCCATCGCCGAGATGGAGAAGAACCGCAGCGGCCACGTGGTGAGCATCACCACCAGCCTGGTCGATCATGCGATCAACGGTGTGCCGTCGGTGCTGGCCTCGCTGACCAAGGGCGGCCTGAACGCCGCGACCAAGTCCCTGGCAATCGAGTACGCCAAAACCGGCATCCGCGCGAATGCGGTTTCCCCCGGCATCATCAAGTCGCCGATGCATCCGCCGGAAACCCATGCGGGGCTGAGCGCGCTGCATCCGGTCGGCCATATGGGCGAAATGAGCGACATTGTCGACGCCGTGCTGTATCTCGATTCGGCGCCCTTCGTTACCGGCGAGATCCTGCATGTCGACGGCGGCCAGAGCGCAGGACACTGAGTCCAGCAAGCTGCTACAGCGTAGCGCCGGTCCACTCAGTTGGATTGGCCGCGTCTACACGGTTGGGCGACTAGTCGCCCGGAACCGTTTCCACAGCGTTCGCTGATTCGCACGATCATCGCTCACGCGCGCTGCCAGGAAGCCGCGCGCGTATCTGGCGCCAGCGGCCGCCTTGCGACGGTGCAGTTCCAGATGGTTCAGCAGACCGTCGGCTACCGCCATGTCGTTCCCCCATCCGAGGTCGTCCTGCAACTTTGCCAGTACGCGCCGATATGGCTTCATGCTCTTCGGTTCGAAAACGCCGGCGAAGAACTCGGTGGCGTAGCGCAGCTTCTTCGCCGCGATTCGCGCACGATGGCGATGCTGTGCATCAAGCTTGTGGAGCTTTCGCCCCCGGCGCACGAGCTTGCGATGACGCTTGCGCAGCACGCGATCTGCATGCGCGATGATATGGGCGTCCAGTGACTTCACGACAGCCTTATCGCTCGTGCCGCGCCATGGCGCAGTCGCAAGCCAATGTTCGAGTGCCAGCATGAGATGAGCATAGCGCGGTGACTTTACCGCGACCGCGGCATCCGCATCGCGTGCCTCCTCAATGGATACCGCGGCGGCCTTGGCCTCTCGGAGCGCGCTGCGCGTGTCGCTCGTCCCATCGATTTGCGCGAGCGTGGAGTGCGCCAACACGTGCCAGTCACGGGCGCGGCCCAATTCATTGGCCATCCATTTCACTTCGTCCTCGAGGCCATCAGGCAGGGCGACGACGTCCGCAAACAGGTCAAGGGCGGAGCGGAAGCGCCGCAGCCCCACACGCATCTGATGCACGCCCTCGGGAGAGTTCCCCGTCGCGACGAGCGGCGCATTCGCATGGGCATGGTCCAGGCAATTGCGCACGATCGTGCAAAACGCCGTTTCCACGGTATCGCGTTTTTTCAGCGTGATTGAGGCGGCCGTCGTTGCTCGACGCTTGTCGGATCTCAGCAGGCCGTAACCGCGGTCGCTCTTGCTCTGCAAGCTGAAGCGAAGTGGAATCTTGTCGACGAGCCGGAGCGCAATTTCGCCAAGACGGTGTGGATCACCTTGCTTGAGTTCCAACTCAAGCTCGGAGAAGGGCTGGTCGTGCTCGGCGGCGGTCACCTTGCCTCTGTCCAGGGCGAGTTCAACCTCATCGCCATTGGGCAACCTGAGCAGCCAGGTCTTGCGTGTGACCGTCGTGCGAAATATTGGCGTGAGTTGGTCCGGCAATACGGGTTCTTTGAGAAGCTCTGACATCCGCGATGATTTCGGTATGGCAGCGCGCAGGGCATTGAGATCTGGCTCGGGTTCTTCGACGGCGGTTTCGTACTCCTCTCGCTCGAAAAGCGCCCCGCCTGGATCGCTGTCAGTTTTCAGTGTCTGGACGAGACTGTCGCCAACGCGACGGACGCGCAGCGCCGCTCCATTTCGGCGCAGAAGAAGTCTGGTGTGTCGAAGTACTCGCTTTCCAGCATCTGTTCTGTAGGCGCGTCGATCTTCAGGTCCAGAAGCGTCGGCAGATCGCGCAAGCCGGCGTCCTTGTCTGACGCGAATTCAAACTTTAATTCCCTCTCCATGGTTGTGCTCCTTGCAATGCCCGGGGAAGAGGACGGGGGACGATGAGAACCATTCCGTTCCTACACGTGGCCGCGCGATTTACGTGTCGCTGCCCACCGGAGCCAGCACTTGCGCGGCAAATGACCCATGCTCGTTTAAGGCTGCATAACCCATGCCTTAAGGGTGCCCAGCGTGCGGGCGCCTGCTCCGCCACAGGCGTGGTTGTGGCGCGGAAAAATCGGGCAGCACCGCACACGCAGACGGGGAGGGCCACGCCGATCCTGTCGCAGAAAATTTGGCGACCTTGCCAAGGCGCTGCGCAACCCGAGCCGGGATGTTGCGCCGGCGCGAAGAGCTGATTGCTTCTCATACTGACAGGCGCAGCATGCGGCGGCGTCAACGGCTGGCGCTCGCGGTGGGAGACGCTGGTCTTGGGGTATTCTTGGCGCCAGTCCCGCCGATCTTTCACGGTTTCTGGAATGCTGACGCGGCCAACTATTTGGACGACTCGGGAAGGGGGAATGCCAATTGACCGCCAACCAGGAATTGCAGTGGTCCCGTCGGGACACTGTCCAACTGCCAGCTATACCACGAGGAGCAGGGCAGTGCGGCGGATCGCGTGCGCGTTGTTCACCGGCAAGGACGCGGCGGCCAAGGGTCGGTGCAGCGCCTGGCAGCCGGGCTGACATGCCATGAACATGCCACGGACCACGCTCGAACAATGGCGCGTGGTGCAGGCCATCGTCGAGCATGGCAGCTATGCACAGGCCGCCGAGGCGCTGCACCGCAGCCAGTCATCGGTGAGCTACATGGTCGCCCGGCTGCAGGAGCAGCTGGGGGTGGAGCTGTTCTCGATGGAAGGCCGCAAGGCGCGCCTGACCGAGAACGGCGCGGCGCTGCTGGCGCGGGCCAGTGAACTGCTGGGCGACGCTTACCGCCTCGAGCAGCTGGCCGGCAACCTCCAGGCGGGCTGGGGAGCGAGGTACGGCTTGCGGTGGACGCAGCGCTGCCTGCCGCCGTGCTGCTGTCGGCGCTGAAGACATTCGCGGGCCTTGCGCCTCAGACTCGCGTGCATCTCACCGAAGTCGTACTGTCCGGCGCCGATCAGGCCTTGCTGCAGCAGCAGGCCGACCTGGCGGTCGGCACGCGCATACCGACCGGACACTTCGGCGAGCGCTTGCTGGACATTCCCTTCGTCGCCGTGGCCCATCCCGCGCATCCGCTGCACCAGCTTGGCCGCACGCTGACTGCCGAAGACCTGAGCCGCGAAATGCAGGTGGTGCTGCGCGACTCCGGGAAGGCTAACCCGCGCGACGACGGCTGGCTGGGCGCCACGCTGCGCTGGACCGTCAGCCATATGGATGCCATGCGCATGCTGGTCGCGGGAGGGCTTGGCTTCGCCTGGCTGCCGGAGCACCTGGTGGCAGATGCCGCGCGCGCCGGCGCGCTGCTGCCTTTGCCGCTACGCGAGGGGCGCATCCGCCACGTACCACTTTCCTCATCCATAGCCGGCCCGACGTCTCGGGCCCTGCCTCGCGCCACCTTGCCGAGGTCCTGGCCAGGGCCGCCAGCGCATATTTCGCCCATCACACCGTCAGCGGCGCTCCGCCCAACATCGGCTGATCCGATCGGATTGCGCGGATTTTCGGATCAATGGGTGCAAAACCTCGCCCTACCATTCGGAAATCACGAATAAGAACGCATTCCGCCCCAGTGCGCCATTGCCTCCGGACGGAATGCGTTCCGACAAGACGGGGCTACCCGTCGCCGACGGAGACAATATGAACCACTTTCTCGCCATCGAGGCGTTCGTGCGCGTGGCGGAAGCCAGCAGCTTCGCCGAGGCGGCGCGCCAGCTTGGCGTGGCCGGGTCCATCGTGACCAGCCGCGTTCAACAGCTCGAGAAGTTCATCGGCACACCGCTCTTTCACCGCAGTACGCGGCATGTGCGGCTTTCCGAGATCGGCGAGGCGTATTACAAGGATTGCGCCGAGGCGGTATCGCAGCTCAATAGCCTGACTGACCAGATGCGCGACCTCAAGGGCACGCCAACGGGCAGGCTGCGCATCCAGATGCTGCCCGGCTATGCCATCGGACATTTCGGCCAGTTGCTGCATGACTTCACGCAGCGCTATCCCGGCATCCAGCTCGACATCATCGTCAATGACCGCGTGGTCGATCCCGTGGAAGAGGGCTTCGACGTGGCGTTCCAGATCTTCCCCCCTATCTCCGGGGCGTTGATCGAGAAGCGCCTGTTCCCGGTGCGGCGCCTGTTCTGCGCCACGCCGGACTATCTGGCGCGGCACGGCACGCCGCTCGAACCCGCTGACCTGCTGACCCATACCACAGCGCTCTACGCGGGCTATCCGTCGCGCAACCGTTGGGTCTTTACACGCGGCGAGGAGACGGTGGCACTAGAACTGCCAGGGCAGGTGCGTTCCAACTCCGTGCACCTGCTGCGCGACTACGCGGTCTCAGGGGCCTGCATTGTCTGCCTGCCTACGCTGGTTGCCAGCGAATACCTGCAGGACGGCCGCCTGGTGCCGGTGCTGACCGACTACACGCTGGCGCCGTTCTCTTTTGCCGCCGTCTACCCCACCACGCAGCGGCAGGCCGTCAAGGTGCGCATGCTGGTGGATTTCCTGGTTGAGCGCCTGGCCGGTGATCCCGCCTGGGACGTGCCATTGCTCGCGCGCGGCTGGGTCAACTGAGTGGATTCTTCGGGAACGACGAAGAGGCCATTCGCCATTCCGGCCATTGTTGCGGCGGTGCGATAGCCACTATCGTAGTCACAACGAATGATCGATAACAGCAGGAGACAAAACGCATGAATCCCGCATTCAAGACCCACTTCGGATCCCTTGCCCACTACAACAAGGGCAACATCGAAGTGACTCAGGGCGACGCCCGTCACTATGTATTTTCCAATGTGTTCGAGGTGGCTTCGAAGTCCGCACCGTACGAGCGCGTCGTAGTTGGCAAGAATCTGGAATATGTGGTCGAGACCCTGCGCGCCGAAGGCCAGTCGCCGTGGTTCGCTTGCGCGCATGACGAGTTCGTGATCGCCATGGATGGCGAAGTGCGCGTCGATTTCGTCGCGCTGGACCAGCCACCGGCACAGGCAGATGGCGCCGTGCTGGCGGAGCCCACCGGCCGCACCATGGGTTACGTGGTGCTGAGCCAGGGCCATCAGGGTTTGCTGCCCGCGGCTGCGCCTACCGCTTCAGCGCCTCCGAGGCCTGCACGCTGCTGCTGCAAGGCAAGTTCGGCGCGCTCTCCGTCCAGAAGTGGGCCGAGATCTGCCTGCACTGATCCGCTCACCTCCGACGAACCCGCCATTACCCCAGGAGCCAAACCATGGCCATGCTAGACACCGCAGCCAAGTCCGACGCCGCAGCGAAGGGCTTCGCCGCCGACAAGGTACAAGCCAGCGCAGCCGACCCCGTCACCGGCTATCGCAGCTTCACGCTCGGCGCCTTCCGCTTTTCGCGCGACGCTTACTTCGCCACCGTTCAATGGCCGTCGCTTGGCCAGACCCGCACCCATGCCATTCCTGCCGACGCGTTCCTGCGCGCAATGATGCGCGACGTGGCGTGGGGCTTCTTTTACGGCTGGGTGAATTTCGATCATGTATTTGGCACGCGCAACCACTATGGCAAGGTAGACGTATACGCCGGCGCCTTCAACGGCGTCATGAAGGACGCGGGCGTCGATTACACCGAGACCTTCGACGCGCCGATGATCATGGCCACGTTCAAGGCCATCCTGCATGACTGGACCAACGAAGGCTTCGATCCCTTCGCCGCTCCGGAGGAAACCGGCACTGCCTTTGGGCACAAACGCGGTGAGAACGGGGAGGCGATCGAGCGCACGCGCATTGCCACGCGCCGCATGCCCGGCCTGCCCGATGATTCGCCGCTGCGCGACGAGCTCCCCGTCAACCGGGCCTTTCTTGACGTGCCGCAGGACGAGCCTGCCGTGCATTGCGAGCCCGGCTTCGAGGGCCAGCTCCATGCCTTCAACCTGTTCAAGTACCTGTCGCGCTCGGACGTGACCTGGAACCCGTCGGTGACCTCGGTATGCGGCCAGAGCCTGTTCTGTCCAACCACCGAGGAGTACATCCTCCCCGTCTTCCACGGCAATGACCGTGTCGAATGGTTCCTGCAATTGTCGGACGAGATCATCTGGGACATTGGCGACAAGAACACGGGCGCGCCGCGCGCCCGCGTCACGATGCGTGCCGGAGATATCTGCGCCATGCCGGCGGATATCCGGCACCAGGCTATTCGACCAAGCGTTCGATGCTGCTGGTGTGGGAGAACGCCACGCCGAACCTGCCCAAGCGCTATGAAAGCGGAGAGCTGAAGCCGTACCCGGTGGAGTTCTGACGTTCAGAAGCACCCGCCAAACGACACCACGGACCCCATCGAATCATGCAGAACAAGCTCCTCATCAACGGCCGCTTTGTCGACGCGCTCAGCGGCGGCACCATCGACGTGCTGAACCCGCACGACGGCACCATCATTACCGCCATTGCCGCGGCCGAGGCGGCCGACGTCGATGCGGCGGTGGCGGCCGCCAGCCGGGCCTTCCCGGCCTGGTCGCGGATGGCGGCCGCCGAGCGCGGACGCTGCTGCTGAAGCTGGCCGACGCCATCGGGGCCCACGCCGAGGAACTGGCGCACCTGGAATCGCTGGACACTGGACACCCGATCCGCGATTCCCGCGCGCTCGACGTGCCGCGCACGGCTGCCTGCTTTCGCTACTTCGGCGGCATGGCAGATAAGCTGCAGGGTTCGGTGATTCCCGTGGAAACGGGCTTCCTCAACTACGTGCAACGCGCTCCCATCGGCGTAGTCGGGCAGATCGTGCCGTGGAATTTTCCGCTGATGTTCACCAGTTGGAAGATGGGCCCGCCTTGGCGGCCGGTAATACGGTGGTGATCAAGCCGTCGGAACTGACGCCGCTGTCGTCACTGCGCATTGCCGAGCTGATGGCCGAAGTCGGTTTTCCGGCGGGCGTGGTCAACATGGTACCGGGCTATGGGCATACTGCCGGCCAGCGCCTGGCCGAGCACCCTGGGGTGGGCAAGATCGCCTTTACCGGTTCGACGGCCACGGGCCGGCGTATCGTCGAAGCATCCAAGGGCAACCTCAAGCGCGTGCAGCTCGAACTCGGGGGCAAGGGCGCCAACATCGTGTTCGAAGATGCAGACCTCGACGCCGCCATCAACGGCGCTGCGTGGGCCATCTTCCATAACCAGGGCCAGGCCTGCATCGCGGGTTCGCGCCTAGTGCTGCATGAGCGCATCGCCGACGAATTCCTCGACCGCTTCGGCAAGCTGGCGGCGTCGATTCGGCTGGGCGATCCGCTGGACCCGGAAACCGAGATGGGGCCGCTGACCTCGGCGCAGCATCGTGACAAGGTGCTGTCCTATACCGGCGTGGCGCGCGAGCAGGGCGGGCGGGTGCTCACTGGCGGCAAGGCGCCGATGCTGGCGGGGCTGGAGAACGGCTACTACGTCGAGCCGACCATCGTTGAAGCGAAGCCGCACGATCGCGTGGCGCAGGAGGAGGTGTTCGGTCCTTTCGTCACCGTGCTGCGCTTCGCCAGCGACGACGAGGCACTGACCATCGCCAACGCCACCGAGTACGGTCTTGGCAGCGGTCTGTGGACGCGCGACCTGAGCCGCGCCCACAAGATGGCCAACAGCATCCACGCCGGCATGTGCTGGATCAATTGCTACAAGCGGGTCAACCCGGGTAGTCCGTTCGGCGGCGTCGGCCACTCCGGCTATGGCCGCGAAATGGGCTTCGAGGCCATGCATGACTACACCGAGGCTCGCTCGGTGTGGGTCAACGTTGACGCGACGGTGCCGCCACACTTCAAGCGCTGAGAGAACCATGCAAGGCTTTGTCTACCAGTCGGCGCCGTCGCGCGTCGTGTTCGGCGCAGGCGTGCTGGCGCAGTTGCCTGACGAGGTGGTGCGGCTCGGCGCCCGGCGGGCGCTGGTGCTGACCACACCCGAACAGCGCGGTTTGGGCGAGCGCGTGGCCAGTCTGTTCGGTGAGCGTGCCGTTGGCGTCTATGCCCAGGCGGTGATGCACGTGCCAACCGAGGTCGCCCGAGCAGCGCGCGAAGAGGCGACGCGGCTCGGCGCCGACTGTTACGTGGCCGTCGGCGGAGGTTCTACGATCGGTCTGGGGAAGGCCATCGCACTGGAATCGCCGCAGCCTATCATCGCCGTGCCCACCACGTATGCCGGGTCGGAAGTCACCCCCATCTACGGCCTGACCGAAGGTCGGCTCAAGAAAACCGGGCGCGACACCCGCGTGCTGCCGCGCACGGTGCTCTACGATCCGGAGCTCACCCTGACGCTGCCTGCGGACATCTCTGCCGCTTCCGGCATGAATGCCATGGCGCACGCGTAGAGGCCTTGTACGCGCAGGATGCGAACCCGGTCATCAGCCTGATGGCAGAGGAATCCATTCGCGCGCTCGCGCAGGCATTGCCGGCAGTTGTGCGCCGCCCCGACGACATCGCGGCGCGCGGGCAGGCGCTGTATGGCGCGTGGCTCGCCGGCGTCTGCCTGGGCAATGTCGGCATGGCGCTGCACCACAAGATCTGTCATACGCTGGGCGGCACCTTCAATCTTCCGCATGCGCAAGCGCACGCCGTGATGCTGCCGCACACTGCGCACTACAACCATGCTGCCGCGCCGCTGGCACTAGAGCGCGCGCGCGCGCGCTGGGCGGCGAGCAGGCGAACGAGGCCGGCCCTTTGCTGTACCGCCTCAACCAGGCGCTCGGCATACCGGCAGGCCTGGCGGCCATCGGCATGCCCGAGGCCGGTCTGGAAGAAGCCGCTACGCTGGCCTGCGCCAACCCCTACGACAATCCGGCGCCGGTGGAGCGGGCACCGATCCTTGCCCTGCTTGGGCGCGCGTGGCGTGGCGAAGCCCCGGCCTGAGCCGTTCCCGCACTGCAAAGAACAAAGGAGGACCCATCATGGAGACAAACCACACCGCTGCCGAGGCCGCCATCACCGATCAGGTGATCGAGCGCCTCGCCAACACGCCCGATCCGCGCCTGAAGACGCTGATGCAGGCACTCGTGCGCCATCTGCACGCTTATGTGCGCGAGGTCGAGCCGACCGAGGAAGAATGGTTCGCCGCGATCCAGTTCCTGACCGATACCGGCAAGATGTGCGACGGCATGGTGCGGCAGGAATTCATCCTGCTGTCCGACACGCTGGGCGTATCGATGCTGGTCGATGCGATCAACCACCGCCAGGCCACGGGCGCCACGGATACCACCGTGTTCGGGCCGTTTTACATCGCTGGCATGCCGGAGCGTGAATGCGGCGAGAACATGGCTGAAACCCCGGGCAGGCCCGCGCTGGTGCACGGCCACGTCCGCTCCCCCGATGGAACGCCTGTCGCCGGTGCCGTGCTCGACATCTGGCAGACCGCTGACAACGGCATGTACTCGGGCCAGGACACGGCCCAGCCCGCCGGCAACCTGCGTGGCCGCTACCGCACCGATGCGGACGGCTACTACGCCATCCGCACGATCGTGCCGGTCAGCTACCCGATCCCGACCGATGGTCCGGTCGGGCGCATGCTGAATGCCACCGACCGCCACCCGTGGCGGCCCGCGCACCTGCATTTCATGATCGATGCCCCCGCTCACCGCAAGCTGGTGACGCATCTGTTCAACCAGGGCGACCCATACCTTGATTCGGATGCGGTGTTCGGTGTCAAGCCGTCGCTGCAGGTCGCCTACGAGGAGCGCCCGGCCGGTCACGCGCTGGCCAGCCGCTTTGGCTTTGATGGCCCGTTCCAGGAAGCACGCTACGACTTCGTGCTCGCGCCGCGGTAAGGACGGAAGCCCCATGTCACGCTATTACGCCATCTTCGCCACCGACAAGCCCGGCATGCGCGCCGTACGAGAGCGGGTACGCCCGGCCCATAGGGCCTACCTGCGCACCGCCGACCGCCACCACGTATTCGTTCGGCTGGGCGGGCCGACGCTGGATGTGTCAGGCGATGCCATGAACGGCACGCTTCTCGTCATCGAGGCCGAACAGATCGAGGACGTCGAGCGCTTTGTTCACGGCGATCCGTACATGCACGCCGGCCTGTTCGAACGCATCGAGATCCGCCCGTGGAACTGGAGTCTCGGCAATCCTGAGCGCAGGGTCTAGGAGAGGGCGCTCATGGACACCGTTCTTCTCTGTCGCCTGGATGCCATGCCGGATGGCGGTGCCTGTGTTGCGGACGCGGGGCTAGCCAACGATGTGGTGGTGGTGCGCCGCGGCCAGCAAGCCTGGGCCTACCTCAACCGCTGCCCGCATTTTTCGGTATGCCTGGACTACGAGCCCGGCGACGTGGTGACCTATGACGGACAGGTGCTGATGTGCGCGCACCACGGAGCACTGTTCCGTTTCGAGGACGGCCATTGCATCGAAGGACCGTGCGCTGGTGCCGCACTGACCCCCGTCGCGATACGTATCGTGGACGGCGAAGTCCGCCACTCGTCCCCGTGATGACATAGCCGGCCGGGCCCGGCGACACACAAATTACATCGACAAGCAGCAAGGGGCGAGCAGCCTCGCAGGACGGCACCGGTTCCACCGCGCGCGGGGAGCCTTTTTCCCACAACAACGACAGGAGACAAGACACCATGGACAGCAATTCATTCACGGCCGGCGCCGCACCCTCGTGCAACTCGCGGCGGGCGGTGCGCTGGCCGCCACCACGCCGTGGCTTTCGCCACTGGCACGGGCGGCCGGCAGCCGCGCCTGAAGATTGGCTTTGTCTCGCCGCAGACCGGGCCGCTGGCACCGTTCGGCGAGGCCGACCGCTTTATCGTCCAGCAGATGCAGGCCGCGTTGAAGGACGGCATCACGATCCGTGGCAAGAGCTTCCCTGTCAGCATCCTGGTGAAGGACAGCCAGTCCAACCCCAACCGTGCCGGTGAAGTCGCGAGCGACCTGATCCTGAAAGACCAGGTGGACATCATGCTGGTGTCCGGCACGCCGGAAACCGCCAACCCCGTGTGCGATGCCTGCGAGCTGAACGAGACGCCATGCGTGTCCACGTCGTGCCATGGCAGCCCTGGTTCTTCGGGCGCAAGGCGACCCGAAGAAGGGGTTCAACTTTACCTATCACTTCTTCTGGGGCCTGGAGGACGTCATCGGCGTCTATACCGCAATGTGGCAATCGGTGCAGACCAACAAGTCTGTCGGCGGACTGTTTCCGAATGACGGCGACGGCAATGCCTGGGGCGATACCAAGGTCGGCTTTCCTCCGGCGCTTTCGCAGAAGGGCTTCGCGCTCAGGGACCCGGGTCGGTTCCAGAGCATGACGCAGGACTTCTCCGCGCAGATCGCGGCATTCCGCCAGGCTGGCGCGCAGATCGTCACGGGGGTCGTGATTCCGCCCGATGCCAGGAACTTCCTGGTGCAGGCGCGCCAGCAAGGGTTCCGTCCCAAGGTCATTTCGATTGGCAAGGCGCTGTTGTTCCCCGGCGCATCGAAGCGCTGGGCGCCTCGGTGAAGGACTATCCACCGAGGTGTGGTGGTCACCGTCGCATCCGTTCAAGTCCACGGTGACGGGGCAATCGGCACAGCAGTTGGCCGCCGCTTACGAGAAGGGCACCGGCAAGCAATGGACGCAGCCGCTCGGTTTTGCCCATGCACTCTTCGAGATTGCCGTGGATACGCTCAAGCGGACGAAGGACATCGATTCCAACGTCGCCGTGCGCGACGCGCTGGCCGCCACCCGGCTCGACACGATCGTCGGCAACGTGGCATGGGGATCGGGACCGGTGAAGAACGTGGCCAAGACGCCGCTGGCCGGCGGCCAGTGGGTGAAGGGCCAGAAGCACAAGTTCGACCTGGTGATCGTCAACAACCAGCTTGCGCCGGGCGTGCCAGTCGGCGCCCCGCTGAAGCTCATTGCCTGATGCGGTCCGCAATGGAGAGGTCATCATGAGCTTTGTTCTGGAAATGGCCGGGGTATCGAAGCGGTTTGGCGCGCTGAAGGTTACTGACGACATCAGCTTTGCGGTCAGTGCGGGCGAAACTTACGGCATCCTCGGACCGAACGGCGCAGGCAAGACCACGCTGTTCAACCTGATCAGCGGCGACATACGGCCCGACTCGGGCAAGGTCTCGTTCGACGGCGCCGATATCGGCCAGCTGCCACCACACCGGCGCTGCGTGGCGGGCATCGGTCGCTCCTACCAGGTGCCGCGTCCCTTCGGCGGCATGACGGTGTTCGAAAACCTGCTGGTGGGCGCGACCTTCGGCGGCGGCCACCGCGAGCGCGAAGCCAGCGACATCTGCGTGGATGTGCTGGCTCGCACTGGCCTCGGCAAGAAGGCCAACCAGCTTGCCGGCAGCCTCACGCTGCTGGACCGCAAGCGGCTGGAGCTGCGCGCGCACTGGCCACGCAGCCGAGGTTGCTGCTGCTGGACGAGATTGCGGGCGGCCTGACCGAGGCCGAGACGCACGAGCTGATCGATGAAATCCGGCAAGTCAAGGCCAGTGGCATCACAGTCATCTGGATCGAGCACGTCATGCATGCATTGCTGGCCGTGGCGGACCGCCTGCTGGTGATCAACTTCGGCAGCAAGATCGCCGAAGGCGCGCCAGCCACGGTGCTGGAGAACGCGGAAGTCCGCCGCGTCTATCTCGGGCTGGAGGCATGACCATGCACACACTGTTGCAGACACGGCGCCTGGCCGCTGGCTATGGTGACTTCCAGGCGCTGTTCGGCATCGATGTCGAGGTCGGCGCGGCGAGGTCGTCGCGCTGATCGGCGCCAACGGCGCTGGCAAATCCACCTTCCTGAAGACCGTCGCCGGCTTGCTGCGGCCCACGGCCGGGCAGGTGCTGTACAAGGGCGCGCCGGTTGCGGGGATGCCCGCGGCGCAGATCGTTGGCAAGGGCATCGCGCTGGTGCCCGAGGGCCGACGGCTGTTCAGCAGCCTCAGCGTCGAGGAGAACCTGCTGCTTGGCGCGTGGAGCGGACGGCCCGGACGCTGGAACCTGGACACGGTGCTCGAGCTGTTTCCCGCCTTGCGCGAACGCCGCCATCATCGCGCCACCGCATTGTCGGGCGGGCAGCAGCAGATGGTCGCCATCGGCCGCGCGCTGATGAGCAACCCCGAACTGTTGATGTGCGATGAGCTCTCGCTCGGTCTGGCTCCAGTGATCGTGCGCGAGATCTACGCGGCGCTGCCTGCCATCGTTGCCGGCGGGATGAGCGCCATCATCGTCGAGCAGGACGTGCGGCTGGCACGGCAGGTGTCATCACGCTTCTACTGCTTTCAGGAAGGCCGCGTCTCGCTCGCCGGCGCGTCCGCCGAGGTCTCGGACGAGGCGATCGCACAGGCGTATTTCGGAGTCGAGGCATGAACACGCTGCTCAATATCCTCATCCAGGGCGTGCTGCTCGGCGCGCTCTACGCGCTTTTCGCCATGGGCCAGTCCCTCGTGTTCGGCGTGATGCGGCTGACTAATATCGCCCATGGCGATTTCATCGTGCTCCTGGCCTTCCTGCTGTTCGCGCTGACCGCCATCGCGAAACTGCCGCTGGCCGTGGCAATCCTGCTGCTTGTGGTAATCGCTTTCATCGCTGGCTATGTGCTCCAGTATGCGGTGCTGAATCGCGTCAGCAGCCGCGATCCTCTGCCATCGCTGATGGTGACTTTCGGGCTGTCGATCGTCATCCAGAATGTGCTGCAGGAGTTGTTCTCGGCCGACCCGCGCTCGGTTGGCACGGGCGGCTTCGAGTCGCAGAGCCTGCTGCTGCCCGCCGGCATCAGCGTGGGCTATCTGCCGCTGCTGACGCTCGCGGTCACCGTTGCCATGACGCTGGCATTGCAATGGCTGTTCGGGCGGACCGCGATCGGCCGCGCATTCCGCGCTACCTCGGACGATCGCGAGGCCGTGCAGTTGATGGGTGTTTCGCACCGCCGCACCTATGCGCTGGCGATGGCGATCGCCTTCGTGCTGGTTGCCGTGGCGGCGGCGCTCTACGCCATGCGCACGTCGGTATCGCCATCGGACGGGCCCGGCTTGCTGCTCTACGCGTTCGAGGCCGTGATCATCGGCGGCATGGGCTCGTTCTGGGGCACCTTCCTCGGCGGCGTGGCGCTCGGCGTGGCGCAGCAGGCTGGCTTCTACTTCGACCCGGGCTGGGGCATCTGGCTGGGACACGTGATGTTCCTGGCGGTGCTGGTCGCCAGGCCGCAGGGCTTCATGCCCAAAACCGCATAGGAGTACCCGAGATGGAAAATCCTGTGAAGACTGCAAAGACGGATGGACGCGCGTACACCGTGCAACGCGGCACACGAGCGAGCAGGGTGGCACTCCTCCTGTTGCTGCTCGCCACGCTCGCCATTGCCAGCGCGCCTTACTGGGCGGCCCGGGATACCATGCGCGACTTCACGCAGCTGGCGTCCTACCTGCTTTTCGCCTTGATGTGGAATCTGCTTGCCGGCTACGGCGGCATGGTGTCGATCGGCCAGCAGGCGTTCTTCGGCATCGGCGGCTATGCCATGCTGGTGCTGGCCAATGTGTGCGGCGTGTCGCCATTCCTGGCGGTACCACTCGGCGCGGGCGTGGCGGTGCTGGTGGCGCTGCCGGTGTCGCGCATCGCTTTCCGGCTCGAAGGCGGGTATTTCGCGGTAGGTACCTGGGTCATCGCCGAAGTGTTCCGGCTCGGCATGGCGAATGTGTCGGCACTCGGTGGTGGCTCGGGCACCAGCTGACAGCGCTGCAGGGCATACCACGCGCACGCGCGAGGCGCTGACGCTATGGCTGGCGCTGGCAGCGGCCGCAGGAGGGGTTGCGTTGCTCTACGTATTCCTGCGCGCCAGGCCCGGGCTTGCGCTCACTGCAATGCGCGACAGCGCCGTGGCCGCGGCGAGCCAGGGTATTGACGTAGGACGTGCGCGGCTCACCGTGTACCTTGTCGCGGCGGGCGGAACCGCGTTCGCCGGCGCGCTCTACTTTCTCGGAAACCTTCGGATCTCGCCCGATGCCGCCTTCTCGGTGAACTGGACGGCGTTCGGCATCTTCATCGTGCTGATCGGCGGCCTCGGCACGCTCGAGGGTCCCATCATCGGCGCGCTGATTTTCTTCGTGCTGAACAAGTTCCTGTCGGACTACGGCACCTGGTACCTGATCGGGCTGGGAATCGTGGCGATCGGCGTGGCGCTGTACTTCCCACAAGGCATCTGGGGTTATGTGTCGAAGCGCTTTGGCCTGGAGTTGTTTCCGGTGGGAAGACGGGTGGTACTCGCGGACTCCGGTCCGGGGGATCGGCCCGCGCCACAGAACCCCGCGCCCAAGGCACATGTGGCCGACGGCACGCCGCAGCCGCCCTCCGCCCGCGAGGCGGCATAGCAGGAAGGCAGGGCACGAGCCAGCGACCACAACCAAAATACATCCGGAGGAAACATGAAAACATCGATGGCACGGCCAGCGTGCCTACTCGCCGCCTTGCTGCCCGCGCTTGCGGGCGCGCAGAGCAGCGTCACCATTTCGGGCCTGATCGACGGTGGCATCACCTATGTCAACAACCAGCACGGCGGTGCCGTCACGCTGCTCGACAGCGGCGTGCTTTCGCCCAACCTGCTGACGTTCAAGGGCACCGAAGACCTTGGCGGCGGCACCAGGGCGCTGTTCGAGCTGACTTCGCAGTTCGACTTGAGCAACGGCAGCACGATTCCCGGTGCAGGCAGATATTCAACCGCACCGCGCTGGTCGGATTGTCCAGCGCCCGGTTCGGCACCGTAACGCTGGGCAACCAGTATGACTTCATGTTCGAGTCGCTGACGGTCCGGGGGTTTGACGGAGCCTTCCTGTTTGGCGGCATCTACGATTTCCGGCAGGGTCCCTTTACCGCGCTCGGGGTGCCGAACAACCCGACCGGGTCGTTCGACTTCGACCGCATGGCGGGTGCCACACGCGTGGCCAACTCGGTCAAGTACCGTTCGCCCGAGCTTGGCCACTTCAGCTTTGGCGGGCTGTATGGCTTTGGCGAGACGCCGGGATCGGTCTCGTCCAATGCCACGATGAGCTTTGGGGCCAACTACGAGAACGGCCCCATCGGCATCGGCGCGGCCTACGTGGATGTCAAATATCCGCAGCTCGGCAACGGCCACGACAGCATCCGGAACTTCGGCGTCGGCGCACACTACCAGTTCCCTTCGGTGCTGGCCATGCTGCTGTACACCAACACCAGGAACACGGCGACGGGCGGCAAGATCGACGTGTACAAGGCCGGGGCGCTGTGGAATATTTCGGGACCCTGGGCGGCCGGCCTCGACTACGCATTCATGCAGGGCAACGAAGCCCTGCAGAACAACAAGGCCCATCAGCTCGCCGCCGCGCTGCAATACCACTTCTCCAAACGCACGACCGCGTATGTCGAGGGCATCTATCAGCGGGCCAGTGGCGACGGCCCCGTGACGCGTGCGTGGATCAACGGGCTGTTGCAGCCCGACGGTGCGGCCAGCAACCGGTCGCAGACCTTGGCGCGGGCTGGCCTGCAAGTGAAGTTCTAGTCTTTCGTGAAGATCTCCAGAAGATGCCTGCTCGGGTCCTCGAAATAGATTCGGCGGCCGCCATTGTCTGTGCTGACCTCGCTGGGGCGGCTGCGGTAGGGATCCGCCCAGTACATCAGCTTGCGCGCACGGATGCGCGCGAAGCTTTGCTCGAATTCAGCGTCGCTGATCAGGAAGGCATAGTGCTGCAGGGCAACATCGCCTTCCGCGTCCATGAAGTCCAGGGTGACGTCGTTGTCCAGCCGAACGGCAAGAAACGGCCCGAACGGCACCGCCATGGGACGCCCCAGGATCTCGCAGAGGAAGTCGGCGGACTCCTTCTTGTCACGTGAAAAGACGATGGTGTGATTGAGCTGGATGGCCATCTCGCAATCTCCGGGACGGGGTGTGTTGCAAGGACAAACCTGCGAGCCTGCGCGGCGCGGTCACCCTCCGTGACTGCACCGTACTGGCAGGGTACACCCCGGATGGGCAAAAACCATCAGCCATTCTTGCTGCCTGTGAGGAACCACGTGTGAAGCGTGCCAATCCCCTTCGCTTCGATGACCCCACGCTCTTCGAACAGGAACAAGTCCTCCAGCAGCCGCCGGGTGGTGTCCGTCACCTGTACCCGCCCGGCGACACCGTGGGACTCCATCCGGCTGGCGGTATTGACCGCGGCTCCCCATAAGTCATAAATGAACTTGCGCTTGCCGATGACTCCAGCGACCACCGGCCCACTATTGAGGCCGATGCGCATCTGCAGGCTAAAGCCTCTGCGCCGGTTGAAGTGCGTGAGCGCATCGATCATGTCCAGGGCCATCTGCGCGGCTCGCACGGCATGATCTGCAACGGGTTCCGGCAGTCCCGCGGCTGCCATATAGGCATCGCCGATGGTCTTGATCTTTTCCAGGCCGCGGTATTCCGCAATGATGTCGAACTCGCAAAAAATCTCATTCAGGACGGCAACCAGCTGCTCGGGGCTCATGTCGGCCGAGAACCGGGTGAAGGCCACGATGTCCGCGAACAGGACCGTCACTTCAGGAAAGCTGTCCGCGATAATTTCCGGAATACTGTTGGCGACCAGGTCAGGTCGCGTCTTCAGCCGTTCGGCGATCGGGTAGGGCAGCAGGTTGAGCAGCAGCCGCTCCGATAATTTCTGCTCCGCTATGAGCTTGTCATAGAGGCTCTGGAGTTCGTCGCGCTGCCGCCGAATCAACACCGCGTTGGCTTGCAGTTCTTCATTCTTTTGGGCAAGGGCGGCCTCTGCGCGCTTCTTCTCGGTGATATTGCGGCCTTCAGGGAGCAGAAACACCACGTTGCCATCCGAATCCCCAATGGGCAGCAGCGAGAAATCGACAATGATTGTCTCTTCGCCCCTTGCCTGACCGTAAACTTCGAAATCACAGCGGACGAACTCACCCTGGCTTGCGCGCCGGATCAGCGCTTGCAGCAAGGCCTGACTCTCCTGCGAGATGACCCACCAGCGCGCCTCCCAGAATGGCTTTCCGCGAATATTGTCCATGCGGATGCCGATCCCTTCGAGCGCTGCGCGGTTGATCTCGAGCATCTTGCCGTCGACATCCAGCAGACCGACGAACTGGTACATCGCGTCCAGCATGATGCGTGCGAGCTTGTCTCTTTGGGTATCGAAACTGTCACTCGCGGACAGCGTGACATCGCGCACCCGGAATGCTGCGGAGTGCAAGAACAGCTGGCGGCTGATGGTGGCCATACTTCACCTCTTTCGCCCTCGGGCTGGCTGCGAGAGCAGCCAACGGGTTGACGCCAACGGCATGCGGAACTGCCCTCATTTGAGCATATCCCGGGTGGGTCCGCGCCGTTGAGGGGCGGGCAGGGCTATTCGCCGGACGCGATGGCTCTTTTGTTCACTTTGTTCTCCTCCTTTTGCCGCTTTTAGTTTGATTTCGCCCGCTTCCGTGCGAGCGCATTGGCGACGTGATAGCCGGACGTACCGCCAAGACCTGGCCCTGGATGGGTGGAGGCGCCGATGTGGTGCAGATGTTTAATCGGCGTTGCGTGATCCTTGACGCCCGGAAGCGGCCGCCAGAACATGAACTGGTCGATGCTGCATTCGCCGGAATAGGGATCGCCGCCGACGAGATTGACGTTCATCGCTTCGAGGTCCGCCGGCGACAGGACAGTCCGACCGACGATGCTCGCCTTCAGGTTTGGAACCTGGCGCGAAATGCGGTCGATGATCCGGTCGGCGTAGCGCTCTCTGACTTCCGGCGTCCAGCGGCCGTCCGCGGGGGCGGCAATTTCTCCCAAGCATCGCCTTTGATGATTCGCGGGCACTCGGGGACCTGAATCCAGAGCACCCAGCCACCGGCCGGGCTCCTGGACGGATCGACCGCGCAAGGCTGGGCCACGCAAATCGTGCCTTCGGCGGGAAGCAGCCCGCGCTCTGCTTCGCTGACAGCCCTGGAGACGCCGTCCAGGCCGGAGGTAAGGTGCAGGTAGATGACGTCCCGCAGGTGTTCCTGCGGCCAGTCCGGTGGGGCCGACAGCGACAAGTGAATTTGCATATTTCCCTTGCCATACCGGTACTCCATGGCCTGCTGTCGCAAGGGAGGCGGAACGTGCTCTGGGGCCAGCAGCTTGCCGTAGAGCTGTCCCGGCGTGACATTGCAGATGATCTCCTTGCCCATGAATACGCGCTCATCCCGCGTCCGCACGCCGCGCGCCGCGCCGTTTTCGACCAGGATGTCGTCGACGTCCGCATTGACGTGGAAAGCGCCGCCGCGGCTCTCGACGATCCGGCGGAATGCCTCCACCGTGCGGGCATTGCCACCCTGGACGATCGGGAGTCCCACGGCCTCAAGGCTGAACGCGACCACTTTCCCCATTAGCGCGGACATGGCGCTCTCCGGGCCAAGGCCGGTATGCAATACCCACGGGGCGAGCAGCGCCCGGACGAGGTCGGACCTGATGCGGGTCTCCAGCCAACTCCGGCAACTCATCAGTGCAGGGGAAAAGAAGGCGACCGTGTCATGCACACCCTGTTTCCAAAGCCGGCCAGCCACCGTCTTTGCCACACCGGCACTCCACAGCTCGTTGCCGAGCAGCGAGAACACGAGGCCTGCATTCTGCTCGACATCCTGCATGGCGGACAGATAGGCATCGCCGTCCCCGCTTGCCAGCGCATTGAACGTGCTGACATTGCGCTCGCGGGACGTAGCCAGAATCAGCGAACGATTGTCGGGCAGCAATACGCCCGTGGGCGTGTCGTTATTGCGATAGCTGAGCCCAGCCCGATGGAGATCGTCCTTCAGCTCGGCATAGCCCGGCGACGTGACGAACAGCGGGTGTGCCGTGGATAACGTATCGTGCAGGTAGCCCGGCGCGTTCAGGGGCTCCGTGCGAATGCATCCGCCCAGCGTGCTGTTGCGTTCCAGCACGCAGACGTGCTTGCCGCGCCGAGCCAGGACGGCAGCACAGACAAGCGAATTGATACCACTGCCGACAATAACGGCGTCATAGGTAGGCATGGATTATCCCGGGAGCAAGGATAAGAAGTGGCAATGGGTGTGGTCGCAGCGTTGGTTTCGCAACTCGCCCGCGTACGGCATTCAGGCCGCTGCGACGTATTCGCTGCGGGTCGGCTCTGCAAGGTCGGTGAGCGAATTGGCGGCACGGGCATAACTGCCCTTATAGAAGAGCAGGGATTCGCGATCCGATGCATCGAAATGATGGACCTCGCCCAGGAAGATAATGTGGTCGCCCCCGTCGAATTGCTGCGCATTGCGACATTGGAAGACAGCCGCACACCCTGGCAGAACAGGCGAGCCTTCGATGCCATGCGTGCATGAGATACCAACGAACTTGCCATCCGCGCCGCGCGCGAAGCGGTTCGAGACGTCTTCCTGGTCGGAAGCCAGGACGTGAATCACGAAACTACTGGTCTTCTGGAATGCCTGAAGACTGTAGGACTTCTTTGCGAGGCTCCACAGCACAAGTCGCGGCTCCAGCGATACCGAGCTGAAACTGTTGACAGTCACGCCCCATGGCTCGCCATCGGCGGTGCGGGTTGTGACGATGGCAACGCCAGTAGCAAAGCGGCCGAGGGCATTCCGAAACTCGCGAGCATCGGTCATGGTCGTCTCCTGTGGCCTGCTGCCCCGATGACGGGGCAAACAGGCGACTTGTTCTAGTAGGTCTGCAATGTCTTCACGCGGCCCGAGACTGGGACTCTTGTGCGATCCAGGCGTCGGTGGCGTCTTCGTCGAACCAGTAGCTGCCGTAGTCGCGCGGATCGTTGAAGCCGTTTGCGATGCGCTGGGCGACACGCGGCGCGTGCTGCGCTGTGGCCAGCAACCTGACGATGTGGTCCGGGGGCGGGAACAGCAACGAGTTTGTCCAGCGGATCACCGGCTCTGCGTAGCCCTCATAAAGGCCGTCGAAGGTTGATTGCATCCATGCCTTGTCGAAGGGCTTGTCACCCTGGCGCAGGATGGCATCGAGATAGTGCAGGGCGCCTTGGTGGCGTTGTTCGAGCCTTGGCCGGTGATTGGATCGTTGACCATGACGGCATCGCCCAAGCCCATGACAACGCGGCCAGAGGGCAGCGTGAGGGTGGGATTGCGCACGGTCGGCGTGACACGCCCGCTCAGGACGTCGTTCGCATCGGTGAGCCGGACATTGGCGCACCGTTCGATTTCCCAGGGGAGGTAGTCGCGCAGGATGCCCAGGCAAACGTCCAGATGCTGGTCGGCGGATTTGACATCGGCCCAGCGGTCCATGGGACCGCCGGGAATGGCTTCGAAGACCATGATGTCACAGGCCTGCGTTTCGGCGCTGCCCTTGGTGGTCAGGGCCGGAAAAACAAAGTACTCACCGACGCCGGGAATCAGGTTGAAATTGACGCATTCAAACGGGCCGCTGCGCTCCATCCCGGTCACATACGCAAGCGCCAGCTGGCGTTGCGGATGGCGAACGGGAGAGCGCGCATCATTGCGGGTCAGCAGGTTGACAATCTCGCCCTTGCCGCCGGCCAACAGGACCAGGTCATGGCTTTCGGTCAATGCCTCGAGCTGGGCAATTTCGACGTTCTCGATGCGAAGATCTCCGCCGCGGCTCTCGAACTCCGCCATCCATCCCGGCATCTTGACGCGCTGGTCCACCGACTGTGCATAGGCATTCAGGCGAGCACGCCAGTGGATGGCCATCTCGCCCTTGCCATCAGGAGTCGGGATCGTCAGGCCAATACCATTCACGTGAGGGCACTGCGATTCCCATTGATTCATCCCGAGATCGCGCTCGATCTGGAGTGCCTGGTCAAATATGCACTGGGACGACATCACCTTCCCGCTCCAGACTTCTTCTGCAGTGCGGTTTGTCACCAGCGTGACCGCATAGCCTTGATCGAGCAGGGCGCACCCGAGCAACAGGCCGGCCTGGCCTGCGCCGACGATGGCAATCTTGCGCGGCGTGATCTTGGCAAGGGAATGAGTTGTCATGTGTCTCTCCAGTGGGGGCTTGTCTGTGTCTGACGCGTGGGCGTAATCCGGACGCCCGCGCGGCGATTCATCTGGCGCTGTTACGCCATGAGGCGTTGGATGGCGGCATGCCGCCCTTCGGGGCCTAAGGCGCCATAACCCCCGTCACACGCGTAGTCGGTACCGGTGACGAATGCGGCGGCGTCGGACAGGAGAAACAGGACGACCTGCGCGACCTCCTCTGGCTTGCCCAGGCGTCCAAGCGGATGGAACTCGGCGGCGACACTGTCTGCCTTTGCCTTGTCGCCGCCGCTGAGCGCGCTGATGACCGAGGACCACGTCCATCCCGGCGAAACCGAGTTGACGCGAATATTGTCGGGGGCCAGGTCAAGCGCCGCACTGCGGGTGAACTGCTGTATCGCGGACTTGCTGATCGGATACAGCCAGCGCCCCGACTGCGCCACGCCGGCCGAGATCGAGGCAAAGTTCACAATCGCACCGCCGCCGCGCTTCTTCATCTCCGGCACGCATGCCTTGAGCATCATTGCCGCGCCGACGACATTGACGTTGTAGGAATCGAGCCACTGCTCCCGGGTGGAATCGGCGCCATTGTCCACATAGGTGCAGGCGCAGTTGATGAGCAGATCGATGCCCCGAAATGCTGCGATGGTTTCGGTGACACAGGTAGCGATGTCGGCGTCGCTGGTCACGTCCACAGCGATAAAGCGGCAACGCAACGGATGGCGTTGCGCAATCCGATGACCCCTAGCGTGGTCGATGTCAACGACAACAACATTCGCGCCTGCGGAAATGAGAGCCGAAACCACCGCCTCGCCAATCATCGTTGCACCTCCGGTCACGATGGCCGTCTTGCCTTCAATGCCTTGCATGTCTGTCTCCGCTTATTTTCTGGCTTGCACATCGCCATGTGGAAAGTAGTTTGGTTTAGCGGGGACGGGGCTGCTATCCGGAATCCGCTGGCCGATATCCGGATTGCGCGCCATTGCTGGCAGCAGGGGATGAGGCCGGCGATGCAGCAGGAGGAAGGCGCTACTGGCCAGCCGGGCTGGGCCAGAGGGTGTCAGTGCCGCGGCGTGCGCAGCGCTGTTGTTGTATCAACGACTGAAGCGGATGCCAAAGGGCGCTCTGCCCCAGTCAGGGTGAGGCTGGAGAGATCATAGGCATCAACGTCGCGTATCGCCGGAATGGCGTTCCACTGCCTCGCCGCGCAACGTGGCTGAAGGAGACACGCCGAAGCGCTTCTTGTAGTAGGCCGCAAACCGGCCGAGATGAGTAAAGCCAAACCGATATGCAATCTCCGTGATGGAGGCGTGCTCGGCTCCCGCCGCGGCGCTAAGTGCCTGTCGCACGCCGTCCAGCCTTACGTCGCGCAGGTACCCGACCGGCGTTGTGTTGAGATAACGCCGGAAACCTTCCTCCAGGGCCCGGACACTGACGCACGCGATCTGCGCCAGATCTGCGACGGTCAGCGTTGTGTCTGCATTTGCGTGGACGTAGTCGATGACCCGCTGCATATGACGCGGCCTGGCGGGTTCGGCGCTGCGTGCCAGCAGATGGCTATAGGTGTGCGGCTGGAGCAGGAGCAGTGTCCGCAACAGATAGTCCTCCATCGACGCCACCGCGGCGGGAAATTGCAGCCAGTGGGTGCCGTGTTGATCGATATTCCTTGCGAGGTCGAGTACCGCTTGCGTCCAGGGGCTGGAAAGACCTGTGTGCTGGGGCAGCGACGGATCGAATGCGAGCGGGCCGTCCGGGTCGCGCCCGGTCAGCAAGGCAAAGCGGTGCTCCATCGCCGCCTTCTCTATCCAGAGCAACACTTGCGCGCAGTCCTGGTGCCAGTGCATGCGGGTTGGTGTGTCCGGGCTGAGCAAGCTGGCTGTCTTGACGTCGGAAACTACGCTTTGCGCGCCGCAATGGATTTCCGCGTGCCCCGCGATAGGGATCTGCGCGAGGTAAAAGCTGCCCAGGCGGCCCGGGTCGATCGCGACGTCCGCGCCGTACGCCAGGAAGTTGATGGCGGTGTCATGCAGCTTCACCAGATTGTGTTGGACGTGCAAATGCTGCGTCGCACCAACGACGCGCAAGACGTGTGGGCAAAACACCGCCGCAACGCGGCCCTGAGTCTCCTCAATGTCTTGGGAGCGAAACAATGGGTAGTCGGCCAGCAGACCCTGTAATGGGCCTTTCTCGATACTTTGGCGGGGCGGCATTGGAGGATGGATGTAGGGGCGATCCGTATCGTTGTGCCCGGCAATGGCGACTTCAACCTGCTGGGCTGAAGACAATCATAGTTTAAGTCTAAATCATTTCAAAATCATGCGTGTGGGCGGAGCGATGCATTGGGGAGGCGTCGCCGGGGGTCGGCGAAATGCGGTTGCACGCCGGTGCCCTGATTGTGGCGGCCCACGGAACACTGATGCGCCGCTTATGGGAAGGGCGCTGGTAAAGGTCGAGCGTGGCGGGTGCATAGTGCTTCTTTTGCCGATCAAGGCCTCGTCGCTGAAGCACTTTCCCGGAATTGCCTGCGGTAGGCCGACGGAGAGATGCGAAGCGCGGCCCTGAAATGTTGTCGCAGGGATAACGCCGTCCCGAAGCCCGCATCCTGTGCGACCAGTTCAATCGATGCATCGCTGGCTTCGAGCATCGCCTGCGCACGTGCAAGCCTTTGGCTCAATATCCATTGCTTGAAGGACGTGCCCGTCGTTGTCGGAAATGGCGGGTAAAGTTGCGCCGGCTCATCGCCGCGCGTTCCGCGAGCGATTCAATCGTGTGCGCTTGCTCCAAATGCTGCGTCACCCATTCAAGGACCTGGGAAAGCCGGCCGTCGCTGTTGGTGACCGGCAACGGCCGTTCGATGAACTGTGCCTGTCCTCCCTGGCGGTGGGGCGCGACCAGCAATCTCTTTGCACGGTGGTTGGCGACTTCCGCACCAGAAATCTGGCGCAGCAGATGCAGGCAGCAATCTATGCCGGCCGCGACGCCTGCGGAGGTGAGGACATCCCCTTGGTCGACATACAACACGTCCGGATCCACGCTTACCTTCGGATATCGTTCCGCCAGCGTACCGACACATTCCCAGTGGGTTGTCGCGGTTCTGCCATCCAGCAGACCGGCTTGAGCGAGAGGGAAAGCGCCAAGGCATAAGCCCACCACTCTTGCGCCGCGGTGGTGTGCCTGCCGCAGGGCGTCAAGCAAGGCGGTCGGTGCTTCCCGGCAGTCGTCGTGCCAGGACGGCATGATCACCAGGTCGGCAGATTTCAACGCGGCAAGGCCGTACGGCGTATCGATGGTAAAGCCAGCCGAAGTGCGTAGCGGCACCTCGTCGGCAGCACAAACCATCACCTCAAACCTCGATACACCGGGGTCACTAAGATTGCCGCCAAAGACCAGGCATGGCACCGACAAGTGGAAAGGCGTCATGCGTCGAAAGCCACGACAGCAATGCGCAGGCGTCGGGGTGAAGAGGCTGTTTTCCGCATGGCCCGATTATATCGAAGGTGGGCCTTCAGGACACTGTTCGCTTATGTGGGATACACACAGAATGACCGTCATGGGAAGCGGCACTACCCGTGCCACGTTTACCAAACCACGTATAGGTCATTCAAATGGATCGTCGACTACTCATGCTGGCGCTTGGCATGTTCGCAATGGGAACGGACAACTTCGTTGTTGCCGGCATTCTCCCAAGCGTGGCTGCATCGCTGCACACAACCGCCAGCGTGGCCGGCCAGATGGTCACCGTCTATGCGCTCTCTTATGCAATCCTGGCGCCAGTGATGGCGGCTGTCGCGGGACGGTGGCCGAGAAAATTGCTGCTGGTATCGGCGCTCGGTATCTTCGTCGCCGGCAATGCCATCACCGCGCTGGCAACCGATTTGAACACGGTGCTGTTCAGTCGCGCGCTGGCGGGCCTTGGTGCGGCAATGTTCTCTCCCACCGCATTGGGTGTTGCCACGTTACTTGCGGATCCCGAGAGGAGAGGGCGAGCGCTTGCCACGGTGACCGCGGGTCTCGCGGGCGCAACGGCGTTGGCGCCCCGATCGGCACGTTCATCGGTGGGTTCGGCAGCTGGAGAATCACGCTATGGTTCGTCGCGTTCCTCGGGCTTATCGCGATGATCGGGGTGTGGACCATGTTGCGCTCGATTCCTCAGCCGGCGCGTATCACCCTGCGCGAAAGGCTGATCCCTTTGAGCGACATTCGCGTTGTCCTGACCCTTCTTACGTCCTTGTTCGCCTTCGGCGGGTTTCTGATGGTCTATACCTACGCCGGCTGGTGCTGGACCGGGTGACGGGCGGCGACGAACGCGTGCTCGCCGGCATGCTGCTGATCTGGGGTATCGCCGCAACAATGGGGAACATGTTTGCCGGTCGCCTCGTCGACCGCTTCGAGAGCCGCAAGATCATCAATGCGGGGCTTTGCGTCGGCATCCTGAATTTCTGTGCACTGCCGTGGACTTCCGCAAATATGGTCACCGCCGCAGCCGCCTTGATTATCTGGGGGCTGGTGGGATGGGGATTGATCGTGCCGCAACAGCATCGGCTAGTGAAAATCGCGCCCCAATTGGCACCGTTGCTGCTCGCCCTTAACAATACGGCTACCTACGGTGGGCTCGCCTGCTCGGGCGTTCTCGGGGGCATTGTGCTCTTGTTCGTCGACCGGCAATACCTCAGTCTCGTCGGCGCCGGATTGATTGCGATCGCTCTTGTTCTCGCCGAGGCTGCGCACCTGTGCACTGCGCGCACGCGCATCCGCGAATATGACCGGCGCCGTGACCTGGCTCATGGTCATGTCGCGCGCCAATCGGCCCTGGATTGACCTCATGGAGTGAAATACATGCGTACTCTTCTTTCTCTTGTTGCTGTCGCCGGCATGGCTCTGGCCGGCGCAGCTACGGCGCAAACTACCGTGCAAGGCACGGATAGCCACGGCGCAGGCGAAATCGTCAAGCCGAACTTCTCACATATCATTCCAAATATCCCCGCAAATCGCTCGTTGCCGTGGAAGTGGACTATCCACCGGGAGGCGCTTCGTTGCCGCATACCCACGCCAAGTCGGCATTCATTTATGCCTACGTTGTTTCCGGCAGCATTGCCAGCAAAGTGAACGATGAGCCGGAACGCGTCTACAAGGCCGGAGAGGGGTTCTCGGAGAATCCCGGCTCGCGGCATCTCGTGAGCCGCAATGCGAGCATGAGCGAGCCGGCAAAACTTCTTGCCGTGTTCGTTGTGAATTCAGACGACACGCAACTGACCACCCACCACAAGTAAGGGAGCTTTTTATGAGATTGGACTACACCAAGATATCGCCGGGCGGCGTGAAAGCAATGGGGGGCGTCTATGGCTATGTCATGCAGTCGGGCCTTGACGATGTCCTCGTCGACCTTGTCTATCTGCGTGTCAGCCAGATCAACGGTTGTGCTTATTGCCTGGACATGCATACCAAGGACCTGATCGAGAAGGGTGTGACGCCTGTTAAGCTAGCGCTCGTGCAGGCCTGGCACGAGGCGGGGGCAATGTTCAGCGAGCGCGAGAAGGCTGCGCTTGCATGGGCGGAGTCGGTCACCCGCGTTGCTGACACCCATGTGCCTGACGAAGCGTTCGAGCTTGCCGCGGCAATCTTCAGCGAGAAGGAACTCGCCGACCTGACGATCGCCATTGGCCTGATGAACGCCTATAACCGGCTCGCCATCAGTTTCCGCCGGGCTCCCGAATCCACGTTGGCTTTGGAAGTCTGACGCGGCTGCCGCACCGGTAAACGGTGGACGGTGGGGAAAGGCCCGGGATGCCGGCGCGCAACGGAGGTGGGCTCGGTTGTTCTGCCGGGGTCCCCGGCATTTCACCAATGCGGACACAACGAACTGCACCTTCAGCAGGGCGTCGCGGTCGAGCTGCATGGCTTTGCACATGTCCATGACCGAGCCACCACTGACCAGCTCCAGTTTGGCGCCTGCACTTCACGCTGCGTCCGACGCCGCCACCAACGCCATCAGCGGCGCCATGCATGGGCTGGCCGCCGCCAGCGCGCGCTGTTCGTCGAGGATGTCCTGCAGGATGGCATGCGTCGTATCCGGGTTGGCCAGCACCACGCGGAAAACGGCCATCGGGCGCCCACCCCACTGTGCCGACACCAACTGCGTGCGAGATACGAAGGAGCGGCCGGCATCGCGCTGCATTTCCTGGATGCTGATGGTCAGGGCATCCAGCGCATCCAGGATCTTCTCCCGCCTGTCCGCCGAAGCCGTTGCCAATGCTGCACGGACGGTCTCGGGTACATGGCGATATGTCAGGATGCAAAGCTGCGGGTGGCTGTCGAGTTCGAAATCCGGCTGCTGCGCAATCAGTGATGCAAAGTAGTGGGCGTTATCGATGCTGAGATCGATCAACTGCGCCAACCCCTTGCGACCGAGCAGGTGCAGGTTCGCGTAAAGCATGACTGCCGCCGCGCCGCGCGATCCTTCGAGCGTATGGCGGCCCAGGTCCACCGAGCCCTTGCGCACGATGTAGTTCGCATGCTGGATGATTTCCTGCGTCCACGCCGGGCTGCGGAACAGCACCATGCCGGCGCCATCGGCACGTAGAACTGCTTGTGCGCTATGCTGACGACGAGTCGGCACGCTCGATGCCGGGCGAAGCGCCAGCGCTCGCGCTCCGACAGCAGCGTTGCGCCGCCCCACGCAGCATCCACGTGGAAATGGCAGCCGGCCTCTTGAGCTACATCCGCGATTGCGTCGAGCGGATCGACCGCGCCCGTCTCCGTCGTCCCCGCGATGCCGACGATCGCCATTGGCCGGATGTTGCGCTGCTGCAGGCCACGCAGGGTGTCACGCAGCAGGTCGATGCGCATGCGACCTTCTGCATCGACCTCGACAGGCACGAGATTGTCGCGCCCGATGCCAAGAACATCGGCTGCCTTGCGCAACGAGTAGTGGCCGCGCTCCGAGACGACGATCGCGAGCCCGTCATGGCCGTAGTGGCGCAGCGCAGCCACCATTCCGGCGCGATGAACGCCGGCGAATCCATCACGCGCGCCCAGCAACTTGTTGCGGCTCGCCCATAACGCGGTGAGGTTGGCGACCGTGCCGCCAGAACAGATTGCGCCGAGCGCGTGGTCGGCATCGTGCAGCCATCTGCCATAGAACGCGCTGTCCTGGGCAAACACCAGATTGTGCAGCATGCCGATGACCTGCCGCTCCAGCCCCGTCAGCGCGCCCGACGTCTCGAGCTTCACGACGTTCTGGTTCAGCGCTGTCACCACCTTGGCCAGCGAAGGCATGAACGACGGCAGCGACGACGTCATGTGTCCGACGAAAGTTGGCGATGCCACAGGCATCACGTGCCGGAACACGTCGTGGAGCAGATGATCGGCATGCGCTTGCGGCGATGTCGGCGTCTCGGGCAGTTCAACCGACGCGAACACTGCCTCGCGTGTAGTGCATGCGCCGACCGGATCAAAACGCTCGCCAGCAAAGAAATCCGCCGGATGCTCGGCGATCCATCGCTCGAGCAATTCAAACGCACCGCGATCCGCGTCGAACCAGCGCAAGGGGCAGTCGTCGCCCCCGGCCGTGCTATGCGAGGTCCTTTCGAGAGAGATGTCCGGCTTCATTACGTTAGCGTGGGAAACGCAGCTAGTTATCTAGTGAGGCTTGGGCCGGTGCGCCACACCAAAGCGCACCGACAAGTTATCGAGACGCTTGTCCATTGTCCAAAGTTGCGCCCCTGGGGTTATCAAAGCAGATGCCAGCAAGGAGACGTCCACCAGGCCGCAACCGAGCCCATGCAGTCTCTCGCGCTCGATAAACGCCATTACCTCTGCAAGGCTCGCCTGCCTGGCCGGTTGCAACAGCCCGATGTCGCCCAGTGTCCGGCTACGTGGCGCTGGAGGCGTCCCGCAAGCCAACTCAACTAAGACTATCGGATGGGTCAGTGCCTGATCCGACAGGATCAAATTGACGAGGGCATCATTGCGGTTCTTGAAGTGATCTACCCATACCGAAGTATCGACGAGTACGCTCATTTCCCTTCCGGCTCCGTGCGGCGACGCGGCACGTCTTGCATGTCCGGAGCGCTGCCACCCAACGCAGCGAGGCGTTTGGCCGCTTGCACCCGTACGAAAGTCTTGATTGCCTCTCGAAAAAGATCAGATTTATCCATGCCGGGGTCGGCCACCGCCAACGCTTGTTCGTAGAGTGCATCATCGATGGTGACAGTAGTGCGCATGGCGGTCATCATTGCTTCATGGGTGATGACATCATGCATCAAAAATAGCATCTTCACAAGGCCAGGTGTAGGCTCGATGTGTTCGTGTGCGCCTGCGCGGTGGGGGCAACGCACCCCGTCCGCAGCGCTAGAAACGTCGATGAAAATCAATCGGTCATTTTTCATGTACCGCGTGAGATAGTCCGTGCGGTAGAAATGAGTCCAGCTAATCTCCCTCGCACCACCGCCGCACGGGCCGTGCATGCTGGAGGTATTTGCCTACGGCCCAGGGTGTGATTGCGGATGGGGTAACGTTGCTATCGCGTCTGGAAGTTGGTAACAAGAGGTCCATGATGTCGGTAAGGCATTGTGGCGCCGAGTTCAGCATGTCGCCATTGCAGCTCCGCTGTGCTCTTAAGCGGCGACACATACCTCGATCTGTCAGCACCGCACTTGCGTGCCAACGAGGGCGAGCGTAGTTGACCTTTCGCAGCGTCGTCCTCGGCTCGGTGCAATGCTCGTCGTGCTCACGACGCAGCGCGCCGCAGGCCTTACAGGGTCGCTGTGACGTGCAATAGCGAGCGATCTGCGCGCTGACAAAATCCTGCTGGACACAATTGACGAATGACTTGCCTTCCCCTCAAGGGGCAAGTCCAGAGTGGCGTGACTTTGAACTTCGGGTTGTCGGCGAGATCCGCCGGATAAGCCACGAAGAGTTCTATCTTTTCCGCTTCCAACTGCCCTGGCTTGAATCGAAATGGAGCGCGTCGCCCGCTCCAAAAGGCGCAGCAATATCAGGGCCGCAGCCATTCGAGACTCAGGAACGACACGCCGCGGCGGCAGCGTGCCGCCCGGCTTGCCGGCCAAAGAACGTGGCATCCGCCAACGACATGCCGGAACTGTACCCGCCGCCCCAACGTGGCAACCCGCACGATGTCCGCCCGGCAGCATAGAGACCGTGAATCGGTACGCGCCTCTCGCTGAGCACCTGGCCAGTGGGCAATGTGTCCAATCCCCCCAGCGTGAAGTGCGGATAGAAGGCGTAGTCGATGCGGCAATCCAGGGCGACAAAGGGCGGTTCATCGAGCGGCTTCAGCCACTTCGCCGCTTTGTGGAACAGGGGATCAGCGCCTTCGGCAGCGTGCCGGTTGTAGTTCGACACCGTGGCGCTCAGTGTTCCCGGCGGCATGTCCAGATCGCGTTCCACTTCCTCCCAGGTGTCGCCAGCTGCGGCGATGCCAATGCGCGTGAATTCTGCGGGCTGCTGGAACGTTGCGCCGTCGACCAGAAGATAAATCCGGTCGCCGAGCTGCTGCATGATGTGGTGGCCGATTCGGCCGTGATAACAGTCCTCGTTGATAAAGCGCTGGCCGCGTTCGTTGACGAACACGCCCTTGATGAGCGATTCGGGTGCGTAGAAGGGCAGGCTGACGAAGCCCTGGTCCATGTGTATCGCGGCACCACCCACGCTCATTCCCATCAGGATGCCCGAACCGTCGTCGCCAGGGCTGCCAATCGGCTCGTTCGCACGCAACAGGTTGGCGCGTGGCGCCGAACCATGTCGCGATTCATCACGAACCCGCCGGCACAAAGCACGACGCCTCTGCGTGCGCGCGCAAAGAGCGTCTGGCCGTTGATGCGCACGACAACGCCGTGCACGTTGTCCGCCTCGTCGGCAATCAATGCGAGCACACGGCTGTCATAGCGCACATCCACGCCCAGCCTGACGACGCGCGCGCCAGCAGGTCCATCAGCATGCGCCCGCCGCCCCAGCCGGCCCACTGCGGCGTATGCCCTCGAGGACAAGGCTTGGCCTCGCGGGAAAAAGGCCACGCCTCCTCGCTGCCTGACCAGATGAGGCAATCGTCCGTCTCCGGTTCCAGCATGCGCTCCGGCAGATAGGTGTTTTTGTAGGTCAGCCCCTGTTCAACCAGCCAGTCATGGTGAGCTCGGCTGCCGTCGGCGTAGGCGCGAACCTTGGGCTCGTCGCATCGGGCCCGCCTGCCATCAGCAGGTAGCGGTACAGATCCTCGGTATCGTCGACAAAGCCTGCCTGCTGTTGAGCGGGCGTACCTCCGCCGCCGCCCAGGTAGATCTCTCCCCCGGACAATGCGCTGGTGCCGCCACTGCCGGAAGCGACCTCGAACAGCGTAACCCCAGCCCCGGCTTGCGCGGCTTCGATGGCGGCACACGCGCCCGCCGCGCCGAAGCCGACGACGATCACGTCGGTTTCCATGTCCACTGCGGGACGTTCCCAAGGCGACAGGGGCGTGTGACGGAGAACTCCAATGACATGAATCAGCCTCGTGAGAAGAGCCCACGGACACCGGTAGGTCCGGGCTTGTTGATGCTTCACCACGTTGCCTTGCGGCAACCCGAGTCGACATTACTTTGACCGCGGGTTGCCATTCATCGTCTTATCGGACTAGGCGATGCTCAGGTTGGGACGCTCACACGGTGAGAACGTCATATCCGAGCGACCCACTCATTTCACGGACGAGCGGGCATTCAGTTCAAAGTTGGTGACATTGCCGCGGGATCTCGAAGTAAGTCGCAGCCCGACGTGGTACCAAGCGATGTTGCGTCGTCTCCAGAATTCGGGGGCGGCTATCATGCGGGTTTCGAACCCTGCGGTTCGTCGAGGAAATGTGGCGGGCCGCCAGGAATCGCCGGGTGCAAGATCCTGACGCCGGCTGCACACATGAGGGTACCATCCATCCTTTACGCATCTGCAGGACAAAAAAATAAGGTGGAGTCGTGACCACAGCCAATTCGACGCACCCGACAGGCAGCGCACGCGGCCGTAGTCCGATGCGCGACTTGATCGCTGGCTGTTCCATTGCCGGCCTGTTACTGCCTGAGGCCGTGGCATACGCCGGCATCGCCAATCTTCCGCCACAGGCGGGTCTGATCGGCTTGCTAATTGGACTGGTGATCTACGGCCTGCTGGGGACAAGCCGATTTGCCGTGGTGTCGGCGACATCATCTTCGGCCGCCGTCCTGGCCGCCATCACGGTGTCGATGGCCGGTGGCGATTTGGCGCAACGGCTGCTGCTGTCCGCCGGTCTGGTGATCCTGAGCGGCTTCTTTCTCGTGTTGGCTGGCCTCTCCCGACTCGGCGGCATTACAGAATTCATTGCCAAGCCGGTGCTGCGCGGTTTCACGTTCGGGCTGGCCATCACCATCATCCTGAAGCAGGTGGCAGGCGTGGCGGGCGTGCACCCAACTCATGGCGACTTGCCGCGATTCACGTTTGAGTTGATTCAGGCGGTATCGGTCTGGAACGTGAATGGGCTGATCGCGGCGCTGGTCGTGCTGCTATTGCTGTTCGCGATGTCGCGCTGGAAGAACCTGCCCGGCCCGTTGGTGGCGATCGTTCTCGGCATTGTGCTCGCCCACGTGGTGGATCTGAACTACTACGGCATCAGGCAGGTCGGCACGATCGATCTGGCCGACGTCTCGTTCGGTATCCCTGACCTCCCTCGCACGGAGTGGCTGCGGCTTGGCGAGTTGGCGTTTGCGCTGGTGCTGATTTTGTATGCGGAGTCGTACGGTTCGATCCGCAGTCTCGCGCTCAAGCACGGTGACAAAACCTCGGCAAATCGCGATCTTGTTGCGCTGGGCCTGGCCAATGTGGGTTCGGGTCTGTTGCATGGCATGCCCGTAGGCGCAGGCTACTCGGCGACTTCCGCCAATGAAGCGGCCGGCGCACGGTCGCGCTTGGCTGGCGGGTGCGCGGCCATAGTTGTCGCAGTGATAGTCGCCTGTTTTGCCGGAACTAGCCTTGACGCCGGAGCCGGTGCTGGCCGCGATTGTCTCCTACGCGGTCAGCCATACACTGCGTCTGAGCGTATTCCGCCCCTATTGGGCATGGCGTCGGGACCGGCTCCTGGTCGTGGCGGCGTGCGTGGCCGTGCTGCTGCTTGGGGTACTGGACGGTCTGCTGGCGGGAATCGGGGTGAGTCTGCTGATCACGCTGCGCAATTTCTCGGAGCCGAATGTAAGTCAGTTGGGGCGCCTTGGCAGCAGCCACGACTACGTGGACATCACTGCGCACCCCGAAGCCAGGACGCTTCCGGGCGTGCTGATCGTGCGGCCCAAAGCACGATATTTTGCCAATATCGAGCGCGTTCTTGCGCAGGTGCGGCATCTGGCTGACGCAGGCCGAGCGCCGTGCATACGTTGATCTTCAGTCTCGAGGAGTCTCCAGACCTCGACGGTTCGACGATCGAGGCGTTGCACATGTTCGCCGCGAGCGCTGTAGCCGCTGGCCGACGCCTGTTGCTGGTGCGATTGAAGCCACCCGTGCTGGAAGTTCTGTCGCGATCAGCGGACGAAGCACTGCCGCTCGAAGCGCTGCACGAACTCAGCGTGGACGAATGCGTGCAGTCTCTGGGGCACGGCGCTGTCGCAGCTACGTCGTGACGGGCGCACGACCAGCACGCTCTTGATCGCCATCCGTGAAGCAGAGCGCGCCAAATCTGTGGCCCCCATTTCTGCCACCCATCTTCGATGGCGAGTTGCCTTGCCTAAATCCATTCGGCGTTGCTGTGGGGACGGCTCGCCCCTCGCTACGATGAGATTCGCGTCTGACGATCGTTAACCTCGGCTTCGAGAGAGGGCGTTTTGCACGCACGTTCTTCGTCAGGCCGGTGTGCCGTCCATCGACCTTCAGCGGTCGCAAAACCGAGGAGAACTCCTTGCCTGGGGCTTAGCACGGCTCGGCGACGTCGAATCTGGCCAGCTGTTGAGGATCGGGGATAGCGCGACCACTGCGCGCGTATGCGCGACAGATCACGCGGCGTTCAGCCGTGATTCCTATGGGAAATCCGACCATCCAGAGGACCTATCGAGAATCTTCGTCACCGCCGATGGCAACGAATACGTTGAGGCAAGCTTTGCCGACTTGCGGCGTGGCCGAATCTCCCTGTGGGAGCAAAAGGCGGTACTGAAGCATCTTCGGTCGCAGGGAGAGTCCCACCTCACAGAGTCTGCGATATTCAACGCGATAGCCGCGCAACGCAGCATCATAGCGGAGGCAACAACGAAGCGGCGAGCTGCAGACAGACGTGGAAGGGCAGGGGAGGCTTCACCTTTTCCGTCGAGAGGGGAAGCCAGTCAGCAGACAAATTCCTCTGATGCGTCATCGTCCACACCGGACGTCGACTACAGCAAGCCGGCTCCGATTTATCACGTAGAGCAACTGTGAACAGGCAATGGGTGCTTCCTTGACACACCTTCTGCCGGAGGCATCAGGCAAATGAGGGTCTTTGACCCGTTTCCATCATCGTTGTCATCCTGGCTTCTGCTTCGTCAGCGCGGGACTCGCCAAATGGCGTCTCTCTCACACATGAATATTACAATGTTAAGTCTGGGTGATGATAGGAGTCTTGGTTGAGAGGGCAAGTTACGTTGCCTCAGTGGTTTCCCTTGGTATGGACGTCCAAGAGCCCGTTTGAGGCATGGCCATAGATGTGATCTGGCTGCTCGGTCGTTTGAAACTGCCTCATGTCGAAGCCGACACCGCCCCCAGCCACGCGCGGCGGGGTGCGTGGGAACAAGTAGCTCTCCGGTCTATTGTGGCAATGCATTCTCCGTTTGCACGAAAGATGCGGCGATCGCGGCTGTTGGTCGACCCCCCTCTCCCTCACGGTTCGCCAGTACAGAACCCGGACATTTCTTGACACTCAAACTTAACGTTGTCATAATGGTCCGGAGCTTTCGGACGGCGCGCCGCGTCACCCGAGTCTGTAAGCGTGCATCGATCGACAAATGAGGCACGCCGATACGAACATACGCGAGGAGCGGATGACCTCAAAAATCGTGGACACGACGGCAGCCCCGTTTCGTGAAGTCGGCTTCTGCAAGCCATCGGTCGACATCGAACGTCGGTCAGACGACACGTTAATTTTGCGTTCGGGTGAGCCGCTTCCGCCGGTCAAAGCGTGTACGACCGACTGGCTGGCGCACTGGGCCGCAGTACGGCCCAATAGTCCGATGCTGGTGCAGCGCGGCAAGCAGGGCAAATGGGTGTCATGGAGCGTGGGTGAAGTTTGGGACGCCGTGCGCGCCATTGCCACCGGATTACTACGGCATGGTGTGGGAACTACTGCGCCAGTGGCAATCCTGTCGGAGAATTCGATTGCGCAGGCGTTGCTCACCTGGGGCGCGCTTTACGCGGGCGTCCCTGTCGCACCGGTCTCGCCGGCCTACTCCTTGATGGGCGGCAGCTACCACCGGTTGTGCAGCGCAGTATCACTGGTCAATCCACATCTGGTCTTTGTCGAGGATGCAGCGAGGTTTGCGGGCGCATCGCGGCACTCGGGCTGTCTGCCGATCGTGTGATCGCAGTGGATCGCTCGGCGCCAGGCATGATTCGATTCGAGACGCTTGTCCGTACGGCCATCGACCCTGAGATCGCCGCACAGCATCTGTCGCTCGATCCGGAACAGCCCGCCAAATACATGTTCACTTCGGGTTCCACTGGCGTGCCGAAGGTTGTCGTGCAGTCCCGGCGCAATCTCGCCGCAGCTCAGGAAATGACGGCGCGCGTGTTCGAGAACGATCCGGAGGGTGTGCCGGTGTATCTCGAGTGGCTGCCCTGGCATCACGTGATGGGCGGCAATATTGTCTTGAACCGGATCCTGCGATTCGGAGCGACGCTGTACATCGATGATGGTCGGCCGATGCCAGGTCGTTTCGATACTACGTTGAAGAATCTTGCAGAGGTTGCCCCAACGTTGTACTTCAACGTGCCGGCAGGATTGGCGATGCTCGTTGAAGCGCTCGAACGTGAGCCGGCATTCGCGAACCACTTCTTTTCCCGCCTGACATACGTCTATTACGGCGGCGCTGTCCTTTCGCGCGATATCTACGATCGCTTCCAGGCAATAGCGGTCCGCACAACGGGGCAGCGTATCGTGCTGACCTCAGTCTTTGGAGCCACGGAAAGCTCGGGTCCTGCGGTCACGCAGTTCTGGGCAGTGGACGACGTGGGGTGCATTGGTCTGCCAGTGCGAGAGGTAGTGCTAAAGCTGATCGAGGATTCGAACTTCCCCGGCCGCTACGAGATGCGCATCAAGGGCCCAAATATTATTGGTCAGTATCTGAATGCGCCGGCTCACACTGCAGCTGCGTTCGACGAAGAGGGCTTCTACATCCTCGGGGATGCCGTGCGTTTTGTCGACCCCGAACGGCCCGTCGCCGGATTGCGCTTCGCTGGCCGGTTTGCGGAAGACTTCAAGCTCGCCAATGGAACTTGGGTACGCACTGCGGCGCTTCGTACACGACTCATCGACGGGTGCAGACCTTTGATCCGAGAAGCGGTGATCCTGCACGATGGACAGGACACCATTGGTGCGTTCGCGTGGCCGGACGTGGTTGGCTGTGCACAAGCCTTACCCGAGCTTGCAGGCCTCGCGGAAAGTGACCTCGTGGTGCATCCGTTGCTAATCGCCGAGCTTGTAAAGCGGCTAGTCAAAGTCAATGAAGGACAAACTGGCGCATCAATGCGCATCGAGCGGCTGATGGTATTGGCGGAGCCTCCTTCGATGCAGCACTATGAACTGACAGACAAGGGCAGCCTCAACCAGCGCGCCGTGATCGAACGTCGGACCGCCGCGGTCGACACATTGTTTGCCGAACCGCGCGCCGAGCACGTGGTTTTCGGCGGCAAGTAGGCTCAAGCCGGGATTCGTCCCGGCGCATTGCAATCTAAAACTTGACGCCGTCATATTCATCCCGATGCGACGGTACGGGAGAAAGATCATGCGTAGTAAAGGTACCTATCTGTTTCCGAGGATGGAGCGCGTCATTTTTGGCCGGGCGGCCGCAAAAGTGTTGGCCTCGGAAGTCGAGCGTCTGGGCGCAAAGCGGGTGTTCTTGATTGTCAGCCGCACGCTCAATATGACCACGCCGGAGATCGACAAGATCGTCGAGGCGCTGGGCTCGCATTCTGCCGGGGTATTCGACGGCGTGGCTCAGCACACGACGCGGCAAGGCGCTATTGAAGCCACACGCGCGGCGCGTGAAGCCGGAGCGGACCTGATCGTAGCGATTGGCGGAGGCTCGGTGGTCGATCTTGGAAAGATTGTTACTTTGTGTCTTGAGCATGGTATTGCCGATGAAGACTCGCTCGATGGTTTCGCCGTTCACGTTGACGAGAATGGTCACCGTAGGATCCATTCGTTCAACGGCCCAACGGTGCGGATGATCGCGATTCCTACCAGCCTTTCTGGGGGTGAGTACAACGCTGGTTGTCTCGTTACGGACACGCGCCGCAAGCTGAAGCAAACTTTCTATCACCCAAAGATGATGCCGCTGGCGATCATCCTTGATCCGCAACTATTGCCCTATGCGCCCGAGCCGTTGTTGCTGGGTTCCGGCACACGTGCAATGGATCACGCGATAGAGGCGCTGTGTTCAACACAGGGGAACCCACTGGTCGATGCCACTGTGCTTCGCGGTATCCGGATGATGCGCGAATGGCTGCCGCGTGCGCGTGAGAACAGACAGGATCTGATCGCAGCCGGGCAGTGCCAAGTGGCATCGTGGCTCTGTTCATTCGGGTTGCAGGCACTCGTGCCGATGGGGGCCAGTCATGCAATCGGTCACGTGCTGGGAGGAACTTGCGACGTGCCGCATTACCTGTGCACGCCGGTAATGATGTCCGGTATTTTGGCGTTCAATGCGCCCAACACAGCCGAGGCACAGGCAGAACTGGCGGAGGCACTCGGTCAGCCCGGACAGCCCGCATCGGCGGCGTCAAGGCGTTCTGCCAATCCCTGGGGCTGCCGACCAGTTTGCACGAAGTCAATGTGGGTGCCGACCGGTTCGATCTGATTGCGCGCAATACCATGACCGAGTTCTTCATCTTCAGCAATCCTCGTCCCGTGAGGGATCCGGCTGGCGTGCTCGAGATCCTGAAGCATGCCGCGTAACTCCTCCACATTTCAATCTTGAGCGGAAAGTAATCATGTCGACTCAGAAGCCAATTCTTCACGCGAGAGGGATGTTTGAGGACCAGACAGGAAGTCGGGGACGGTAATAGTTGAGGTACCCGGGATTTAAGCCCCGCGGCCTTACGATCAGTGATTGGATCCCGGGAACCTGGCGATGTCCAGAGTACGCGCCCGGGGGAACACGCTCCCACTCCGCAGTACGGTCATGTAGATGCGGCGTAGCTTGCGGACTCGGCGACGCGCCGTGCGCGGGAGGCGCGCTTGATGGACTGGGGTGACTCGCCGAATATCCGCAGGAACGCGCGCCGCATGCGTTCGGGGTCGGCGAAACCGGTCTTGCTCGCGATACGTTCAATTGTCATTCGATCGTCCTCGACTAGTAGGCGGGCCGTGTCTGCACGAAGCCGCTCGACTGCCGCGCCGGGGACTGGCCGGTGGTTTGCCGGAACTCGCGGCTGAAATGCCTCACACTCATATTAGCTGCACGCGCCAGTTTTCCACCGCCAAATCATGCTGCAAATTGTTCTTTGCATAGGTTAGCGCCGTCTGGATGCGGTCCGATGTGGATTCGAGGTCGGACAGTATGGAGAACTGTGACTGACCGCCAGTGCGACGATGATGGACTACAAGCTTCTTCGCGACTAGTTGCGCGACTTCACGCCGAGGTCTTGGTCGACGAGTGCCAGTGCCAGGTCGATACATGCTGTCATACCGGCCGAAGTCCAAACCACTCCGTCGCGCACGAAGATGCGGTCTTCCTCGACACGTACTAGTGGGTATCGGCGCTGCAACTCCTTGGCGAAGTGCCAGTGTGTGGTCGCCCGCTTTCCGTCGAGAATCCCGGCATCGGCCAGGATGAAGGCGCCGGTACAAATGCTGGCCATGCGCCGCGTGGATGAGAGGGCGCGTCCAAGCAATTCCAGAAGCCGCGGGGAAGGCGCTTGCACGGCAATGTATCCCGCAACGATCAGTGTGTCATAGGCGGCCGGATCCAGCGCGATGGAGTTGACTTCAGCTCCCATGGAACTCTTTATCGCGCCGCCCGTTTCAGAAACAACCGATATTTCATAGGCAGACGAGCGAACTTGAAGGTTCGCTAGTTCAAAAACCGAGGCGACTGCCATATCGAGGATTTGGAAACCGGGGAAGACCACTAGGCCGATTCGATTCATGTTGTCCTAAAACGAGGGAAGTTTGTCACCTAGCATCATACGAGATCGATATTCTGGTTGCGGTCAACACAGTTTCGCCCCCATCGGAGATGCTAAACCAGGAGCCGACTATGACGCAAAGAATGAAAGTCAATGGTGCAAGCCGTAGTGTCGACGTGGACGCGGATACTCCCGTGCTTTGGGTGCTACGCGATGTCCTCGGCATGACAGGAACAAAGTTCGGTTGTGGCGTGGGCCTGTGCGGCGCGTGCACGATCCACGTCAATGGGGTGGCGACGCGCTCGTGCGTGACCCCGGTGCAGTCGGTCGAAAAATCCAACGTCACTACAATCGAACAACTGTCTCGGTCCAGGATCGGGCAAGCTCTGCAGCGCGCGTGGATCGATCTCGAGATCCCGCAATGCGGCTACTGCCAGTCGGGCCAACTGATGTCTGCGGCCAGTCTTCTTGCGAAGAATCCGTCGCCAAGCGACAAGGACATCGACGACGCGATGTCCGGAAATATCTGCCGTTGCGGTACATACAACCGCCTTCGTGCAGGCATCAAGGCCGCCGCGAAGGCGCTTTCCAAGCAAGCTTGAGGGGCACCAATGATTCTGGATCGAATTGAAGCACATCTGACACCTCAGGACCTGCCGAGCGAGTCTCGGCGTACCTTCTTGAAGGTCGCAGTTTCTGCTGCTGGCGGGCTTGTCATCGGCGTTGGGTCTGCTACAGCGGCCGCGGCGGCGACGAGTTTAGGCGAGACGCCTGAAGCTGGAAGCGTTGTCGCCAATCCGGGCTCCCCCGTGTTTTCCCCGAATGCCTTCGTGCGCATCGATCCGGACGGTACGATCACGGTGACCATGGCCTACGTCGAGATGGGTCAAGGGACATATACGTCCATTCCCATGCTGATTGCCGAGGAACTCGAAATCGAGTTGAAAGACGTCCGCTGGGAGCATGCCCCGCCCAATGACAAGCTGTACGCCAATGGGGCCCTCGGTTTCCAGGTAACGGGGGGGTCCACGACGATCCGTGCAAGCTTCAACCAGATGAGGACTGCCGGGGCGGCGGCGCGAATGATGTTGGTCCAGGCTGCGGCGCAGCAATGGGGCGTGGATCCGAAGGCGTGCCATGCCGAGAGGGGGGCCGTGATCCACGCCACTAGCAATCGCCGGTTGACGTACGGTTCGCTCGTGGCGGACGCGGCAAAGCTCCCTGTTCCGGCGGAGGTGCCGCTAAAGCGCATCGATGAGTTCAAGCTAATTGGAACGGCGGCAAAGCGGCTGGATACGGCTGGCAAGGTTAGCGGTGCCGCGACGTACGGAATCGACGCTCGCGTACCAGGGATGAAAGTGGCTACCTTGATGCAGGCGCGGCCTACGGTGGCCGGCTGCGCAGCGTTGATGACCGCGCTGCAAAGGCCGTCAAGGGAGTGCGCCAGATCGTGAAGCTGGACGACTGCGTTGCTGTGGTCGCCGACCATATGGGTGCCGCGAAGAAGGGTCTCGCTGCGCTGGTTCTCGAGTGGGATGACGGTCCAAACGCCGGGATCAGTTCCGTCGACATCGTCAAATCGATGGAGCAGGCGTCGCAAGGACCGGCCGCCGTCGTGAAGACGGATGGCGACTTCAAGGCGAGCTACTCGGCTGCACATAGAAGGATTGAAGCAGTCTATGAAGTTCCGTTTCTCGCCCATACGGCCATGGAACCGATGAACTGCACAGTCCACGTCGGCAAGGACAAATGCGAGATCTGGACGGGAACCCAAGTGATTACCCGGGCGCAGAAGATCGCCGCGGACGTGACTGGCCTACCTTTGGACAAGGTGATCGTTCACAACCACTTGCTGGGCGGCGGCTTCGGCCGGCGCCTGGAGGCGGACGGGGTTGGACGCGCAGTGCAAATCGCGAGGCACGTCGAGGGGCCGGTCAAGATTATTTGGTCGCGGGAGGAAGACATCCGACGCGACATGTTCCGCCCGTACTTCTTCGACAGGATCGGCGCGGGCATCGATGAGCAGGGTAAGCCTGTGGCGTGGCATCACCGAATCACCGGGTCGTCCATTCTGAAGCGCTGGGCGCCACCGCTCTACAAGAATGGATTCGATCCCGAGACAGTCGACGGTGCCGCCAGCACGCCATATGCAGTTCCAAACGTACTGATCGAGTACGTCAATCATGAGCCGCCGCACATCCCGACGGCGTTCTGGCGCGGGGTTGGCCCCACGCATAACATCTTCGTTGTCGAGAGCTTCATCGACGAACTGGCCGCAGCGGCAGGACAGGACCCGGTGGCGTACCGATTGTCTCTTCTGGACAAGAATCCCAGAGCAAAGGCCGTCCTGCAACTTGCTGCTGAGAAGGCACAGTGGGGAAAGCCGCTGCCGAAGGGCATGGGTCGCGGCGTGTCACTGGAATTCGCATTTGGAACCTACATGGCGCTCGTTGCCGATGTCCAGGTAGCCGCCGATGGTCAGATTCGTGTGCATAAGGTGGTGTCGGCACTGGATTGCGGAGTGGTTGTGAATCCAGATACCGTCGAAGCGCAGGTGCAAAGCGCTGTGATCTTCGGTATTTCTGCTGTGCTGTTTGGTGAGATCACCATCAAGAACGGTCGCGTAGAACAGTCCAACTTCCATGACTATCGTCCCATTCGGATGAGCGAGTCGCCCGCCATCGAAGTTCACATCATCCAGAGCGCGGAGAAGCCAGGAGGCATCGGTGAACCAGGCACCTCCGGGCTCGCCCCTGCCGTGACAAATGCCATTCATGCTGCAACCGGCAAGCGGATTCGGCGCCTTCCTGTTGATCCGGCGGCACTGAATGAAGCGTGACCGGCGTCGGAGGCGGATTACGCGTTCCGGCCAGTGCAATGACAAGGCGCGTACAGACATGGCCAGTATATGCGTGAGGTGATTGCACCAATGATCGAATGACACAGGCAAACGATGCGAATCAGGGCCTGAAATGAAGAAACAGAGATCAGGAGACAGCATGAGCCAACTTTCCAACGAATGGCCGCGGCGTCGGCAAGGAGTCGCCGTCGCGCTGGCGCTGCTTGCCGCCATGTTGATGGCAACCGCCAACGCCTGGGGGAGAACCACGTCAGGACGCATCGGTGCTGCAGTGCATAAGGTCGATGGCAACTATATCGCCACGAACGCCGCCACGACGCGAGACTGGCCCAGCTATGGTCTCGACTATGCTGAGACTCGCTATAGCCGCCTCGACAAGATCGACGCCGCCAACGTCAAGGACCTTGGGCTGGCTTGGTCCTATAGTCTCGAGACCACCAGAGGCGTCGAAGCGACGCCTCTGGTGGTCGACGGCGTTATGTACGTAACTGCCTCTTGGAGCGTGGTGCATGCGATCGACACACGCTCGGGCAAGCGCCTGTGGACCTACGACCCGAAAGTTGACAAGACGAGGGCGTACAAGGGCTGCTGTGACGTGGTCAACCGCGGCGTGGCGCTGTACGAGGGTAAGGTGTACGTGGGCGCCTATGACGGCCGCCTTATAGCCATCGATGCCGTAAGCGGGCGCAAGGTCTGGGAGAAGGATACGATCATCGACCACAGCCGCAGCTACACCATCACCGGCGCGCCACGGGTGTTCAAGGGCAAGGTGATTATCGGCAACGGCGGTGCGGAGTACGGTGTGCGTGGGTATATCACCGCTTACGATGCCGCCACGGGCGACCAGAAGTGGCGCTGGTTCACGGTGCCAGGCGATCCGTCCCGAGCATTCGAAGATGCATCGATGGCCAGGGCAGCCGCCACATGGGATGCGGCAGGCAAATGGTGGGAAGCCGGAGGTGGGGGTACGGCCTGGGATACGCTCACCTTTGACCCCGACCTCAACCTGATGTACGTCGGCACCGGTAACGGCGCGCCTTGGGCGCACCGCGCTCGCAGCCCGGCTGGCGGCGACAACCTCTACCTGGCGTCAATCGTCGCGCTCAACCCCGACACTGGCGAGTATGTATGGCATTACCAGGAAACGCCGGGCGATAACTGGGACTACACCTCCACCTCGCCGATGATTCTGGCTAACCTCGAAATCGATGGCCGGCCACGCAAAGTGATTCTGCACGCACCGAAGAACGGCTTTTTCTTCGTCCTGGACCGCACTAATGGCAAGTTCATTTCTGCAAAGAACTATGTGCCGGTGAACTGGGCCACTGGATATGACGCGAACGGGCGGCCAATCGAGGTTGCTGAGGCCCGTGCCACCGACAAGGCTTACGATTCCATTCCCGGGCCGTACGGTGGGCACAACTGGCAACCCATGTCATTCAATCCGCAGACCGGCCTGGTCTACCTGCCAGCGCAGAACGTGCCCACCAATCTCATGGACGACAAGCGCTGGGCCTTCAATGACAACAAGCCCGGGGCGTTTCAGGGCAATATGGGTTGGAATACGGCCAAGATACTTGGCCCTGTGTCCCCGTCCAACAAGCCGTTTGGCCGCCTGATCGCATGGGATCCAGTGCAGCAGAAGGCTGCGTGGACACAGGAGTACGTTTCGCCATGGAACGGTGGCACCCTGACCACGGCTGGAAACCTCGTATTCCAGGGGACCGCCGACGCTCGTTTCATTGCCTATGATGCGCGCAACGGCAACAAGCTCTGGGAATCTCCGACCGGCACTGGCGTCATTGCAGCGCCGGCCACCTACATGGTTGACGGCAAGCAGTATGTGTCGATTGCCGTCGGCTGGGGCGGTACTTTTGGCGAGGTCCAGCGCGCACCGACCGCGAAGCCCACGGGACGGTCTATACCTTTGCGCTCGGCGGCAAGGCAGCGTTGCCGGAATTCGCCAAGGCCGCTGCCAGTGAACTGCTGGCCGGCGTAAGTACGATCCCGCCGATGTCAAGGCAGGCGCGGGCATCTATTTCAGCAACTGCGTAGCTTGCCATGGCCGGCCCGGCGCGAGCCGCGGCGGCAGCATTCCAAACTTGGCTTACATGCATGCGGCCTACATCGAGAATCTCGACAAGTTCGTCTTCAGGGGACCGGCCATGGCGCGCGGCATGCCAGACTTTACAGGTAAGCTCAGCGCCGACGATGTGGAGAAGATCAAGGCCTTTATCCAGGGCACTGCCGACTCCATCAGATCAAAGGCTACGACTGAGGCGAGTCAGTAGTTGACTCTTATGGCCTCGTCGCTATTGTTTCAGGGATAAGCCAGGCCAGATTGAATTTATCGGTGCGACGCTGGACATGTCTTCCATGACGCCGACGGCCTGAGGTGCTAAATCCATCACTTACAGCTGAGCGTCAGTTCGGACCAGAGCGCATGCACGCCATCCGCCGAAGATCAGGCCCGGGGACCTTTTCGCGGAGGGGCCGGCTCACCTTAGCCGACAATTCGGCATAAGGGCCCCAGGGGCGCCCTTGACCCAGTCGACCCTTTCATTCTTCTTGGAACTGAAGGCGGAACTGCCTCGCGGGCCAGCCAGGCTTCAAATTCTTCTTTTCATCCTGGCCATCTTTGATGGAGGCCTGTTTCCATGCGAATGGATGGGGTGTTAAGATATCCGCATGGACGAAACTGTACGAATCAAAGGCTCGGCCCGGGAAGGGACTACTGCTGAGGCTACGACCCCTCGTAAGCGGGTGAAGACGTACGAGGCGGTGAACAAGGCTTCAGCGACGAAGCATGCCTACACGCGTGGGGGAAGTAAAGAGGTCGAGGCAGCCGAGGCGCGCCCATACCATCACGGCAACCTCCGCGAGGACTTGGTGCGTTGTGGCAAGCAGCAGCTTAGCGAGATCGGGCTGGCAGATCTGAGCTTGCGACGCATCGCCAGCAGCGTTGGCGTATCGCAAGTCGCACCTAAGCACCATTTTGGCAACAAGGAGGGCTTGCTCGCGGCCATCGCGGCCAGCGGTTTTCGTGATCTCACGGAATTCCGCTTCTCACGACTACGTCCCAGTATGTCCGCTGAGCAGCGGCTGCGCACGCTACTGTCGTCCTACGTCGCCTTCGCGACACTCCATCCGTCATTATTCCATTTGATGTTTGCCCCGCAATTTCGCTCCCCGCAGACGCATGCGGAGCTCAACGAAGCGGCAAGTCAGTCCTACCAAACGGTCGCCCGGGCTGCGGCGGACTACCTTGCCGAGCAAGGCAGGGCCGACGAAGTGAGAGCCCATGAAGTGGCGCGTGTGGCATGGATGTGCATGCACGGCGTGGCCACATTGATCATCGAAAACAGGATCAACCCGTTGGGCGCACCAAAAGTCAATCGGGAGCAACTTACCAACCAGGCACTCGACCTGGTATTTGCCGGCATCCGAGGCCAGATCGGAATTTAGACGGAACGCTTAGGCATGTCGTATCTCAAGCGACTTGAACTAGGTTGGACGTGAGCTAGTTCAGTGCTCCCACCGATGCGGTCATGGACGAGGTCGCCGCTGCAAGGTATCAGCCTCGGCGGCATGTACGACGGTCCACTTTTTCTGTGCACCGCTAATCTTGTACCTTGAATCCCGAAAGCTTGACCGCCTCAGCCCAACGTGCCGAGTCCGCTCGTGCAAAGCGCGCAAACTCCTCTGGCGTGGAAGGTAACGGCTCGAAGTCCATGTCGCGCCATTGTTCCCGGACTTTCGGTGAATTGAGCGCTTTAGTGAATTCGAGGTTCAGCCGCTGGATGATTGGATCGGGGGTGCCGGCCGCGCGACCACACCGACCCACAGATACTGGGCGAGGTCGGGGTAGCCCTGCTGGCTGAATGTGGGTACGTCAGGCAGCAGTGGCGAACGCTTCGGATTCGACACCGCGATCACGCGCAGCTTGCCGGCCTTCACATGCTGTAGCACCGCGAGCAGCGGCAGAAATGCCGCCGTGATTTGCCCGCCGATCAGCGCCTGCACGGCTGGCGCCGTGCCGTTGTAGGGGACGTGCGTCATGTCGATGCCCGCGCGCCGGTTGAGAAGGACGCCAGCAAAGTGCGACGGATTCCCCGTGGCGTACGACGCGAACGACGAGGTGCCCGGATGTGCCTTCACCCACGATACGAACTCCGGCAATGTTTTGGCTGGATTGTCCGCGCGGATGGCCAAGACCATGCTTGTGCCCAGGAAATTGGTGACCGGGCGGAAGCTCTTCTCAGGGTCGTACGGCAGCTTGCGATACGTGTGTGGATTGATAGCGTACAGGCCGGTGTTGGCTAGCAGCAGCGTATAGCCATCGGGCGCAGCGTTGGCCACGGTTTGTGCCGCTATGATGCCCGCGCCACCGGGCTTACTCTCGATGATCAGCGGCTGTCCCATACTGATTCGGAATTGCTCGTTGATGATCCGCAGGGCGGTGTCCATGAGGTTGCCCGTGGCATAGGGCAATACGATGCGGATCGGCATGTCAGGATACTTGCCCGAGGCACGCCCGGCCAACGGAGAAATGGCGAGGGGCAGGCCGAGCATTGCCTTGCAAAGGTCTCTACGATTCATGATGTCGTTTTAGGCGAAGTCGATGGCAGGAACGGGCGGAGTATCAGCCCGCGGGAGACTTGACGATAACGGGGCCGATGGCACCATAGACCGGACCGGCCAAGCGCGATAGCGGACGCAGTTCCTTGCTGTCGATCTTGTTGTCATTGATCAGGCCGTCACGCGAATGTATGCGGACGAGCTCGGCGACGATGAAATCCGAAGTCGGACCGAACTGGATGGATTGCTTCAGGCGGCATTCCAGTGCGAGCGGCGCATCGCGCAACCACGGTACCGAGACATCCACGCCAGGTTCCAGCGGTAGGCCTAGCAGCTCCGGTTCGCTAACCTCGGGTGGATGGGGATAAGCGCTCGCGTGCAGCGCGTCCACCTGGGTTTCGTCGGCGATATGCACCACTAATTCACCGGTGGCGATGGCGTTGCGGGCCGAGTCCTTGCGGGAACCGTCCGTGTTATGTGCCATGTTGATGCCAACCAGCGGTGGGTTATAGCAAATGATGTTGAACGTGCTGTAGGGGGCCAAATTCACCAACCCTGTTTCCGAGATTGTCGTGACCCACGCGATCGGCCGGGGCACGATCATGCAGTTCATGAGCTTGTAAATCTCAGCCCGCGTGAGCTGGTCGACTGCTTGTTCCATGGAAGTCTCCTCCAAGCCGGTTCTCACCGGTCATACAAAATTAACATCGTTAATTCATGTCAGCATCAGGACAAACGCTGATGCGGTGAACGCAACGTCACATTTTCCAAACGGCCACCTGCGCTACTTATCTTAATAGTGTTAATATTGAATTTCAACCTATCCCGAGCCGAACTTGGAAGGGGCAGATCGCCTTCGTCTGTACCTGCACCGTTCCTTCCTTCTTTTTAACTTGACAGTGTTATGTTCGGATCCTAACATCAAAGTCAGATAACCATCCCTCAACGGAACGCTACCTGTTGGAAGATGGGGGCAATGGGTCGGCTTGGTAATCCGTAGCCTTGCCGCTCTCGTCTGGAGAAGCAAGGACTGCGATCGGATAGCCCGAGCGACAAGGCTGGGCAGTGATTTGCAATGAGGTTGTATTGCCTCTGCCCTTGTCGGCATACCAAAGTCAGTACCGCAGGCTACTGCCGGCGGAAAGCTAAAGAGAGAATCCAATCTGTAGAGGGAGTTTCGAAATGATCGAACGTAGTGCAGTCAGGGTAGTCCTGTTGTCGGTGCTGACAGCTTTGTCGGGGGGAGTGGCCAGTTCGGTGAACGCCAAAGCAAGAGTGCTTGAAGAGTATGCTGATGCGCCTAGCGGAGTGGTTCTGCAGAATGTCCTGCGCGACCAAGGGGCAAAGCGAGGCAAGTTCGATGCGTCCAACGACGGCATGCATGTGGAGGGCGGTACCATCGCGGCTAGCTCCTTGGACAATGCCCGATCGGGGGATGGCACCCTCTATGGCTATCGCGTTTGAGATTCAAGCCAACCAGTCTCGCTTGTGAGCTGGTAGGGTAGCGGCTTTGGCCCGCGGTATGACCGCGGGCTTTCATGTGCGCCCAGCATGGGCGCACTCTAGTGGGGGCAACTCCGGCAAGTCCCACCGTAAGTCGAGCAGGGCGAACGAAGCGAAGCGCAACTGCGTGACGATGACCGAGCGTGGGGAGAGAGCGCGGAGCGAAACTGCGGGCCGAGGGACGCGAACCGGATAGAAGGCGGTGCCGACCAGGACGAGCGGGCACGAAACCGCAACCGCGAAGTTCTCGTGATCAACGGGCGGTGGCGTAAATCTGGCGGTTTTGTGCAGCGAAAGAGTGAGTTCTCGCCTGCTGACGTCCCGCTTGGCGCCTGAAAGGGCGACGGCCTCGAGACAAAACGTATCCTCTGCAAGAATCGTGGAGAATCGGCAGGATTAAATGGTCTTCATCAGATTGGCGCTCACGGGTACTGGCCCCATGGCTCGGGGGGGGGGTGATATTGTCTTGACCATGGAAATTGAGCCGAACGGGAACTGCGTCATGCAGAATGACATTCGTGGGTAGCATCGACGATGAATCTCCGGGACGATTCAAGTGACTGACGCCACTGCAGTAGGTCGTGCAATGAGGCTCGACGACAACCAATCTCTGGAGGTCGGGTGTTCGGTTGCCCGGGCAATGCGGGCATTGGGCGAGCGATGGTCCATCCTGATTATCCGTGAAGCGTTCTATGGCATCACGCACTTCGACGACTTTGAGAGGAAACTCGGCGTCGCAACCAATGTTCTGAGCGCACGCTTGAAGACGCTGGTCGAGTTTGGTTTGATGGAACGCAAAGTTGGCCTGGCCGGTAAGCGGCGGACATACCATTTGACAGAGAAGGGAAAAGCATTCTTTCCCGTGTACGTTGCCTTGAAGTCATGGGCGGACGCGTGGCAACCGGGAGGGGGAGACCCAGCGATGCGCCTTTGCGACGCGAAAACAGGGGAGGAAATTCAGGTGGCCCCGCTGGTGCGGTCCGATGGCTCGAAAATCGTTAGTGACGACCTGGTAATTCAGCCTCGTCGACAATTGCAAAATGTCCCCGGAGCGCGAAAGTCGGGGTTCTGACAGGCCTTGAGCCGAACAGTACCAGCCCGGCCTGGCGGGACCTTGATGATCACCAGCGCGATAGACCGGCTCAGCGAGGCGAGGTAGCGGGCGCACAGCTGTTGTCGATCCTAGTCATGGGCTAGGCCCTGGCGAGAATGGAAGCGTACGAGGCCGGCAACGATGAAGTCTGACGTCGGGCCAAACAGGATCGTTCGCGACAGGTGGCATTCCAGTGCTAGCCGCGCATTGCGCAGGCGACGCACCCGAGATGCGCCGGGGACCGGCGGTAATCTACGCAGCCTTTGCCTCGCTGACATGCGGCGGGCCGAGGAGATGATCATGAAATCCATGAGCTAGTAGACATGCTCCCGGATTGCGCTGCGACTGCTGGTTCCATTCAAAGCTCCTCCTTAGCTTCGATGCGGGGAGTTATCCCAGATCAACATGCTAACGGAGTTAAGTGCTTGCATCTCCAGCGATGAGAGCATTTGCCTCATGATCCATTTCTTCCGAAGCTCAAAGGCCTGCTCTCACTCGAAAGCCAGCGGCGTACCGCGCCGGCGCGAGAAGTACGTCGTGGTGACATGCTGGAGGCACCGCCGCACGGCAACGCATGCCGCGGGGGCCTTGCTCCAGAGTCAGGGTTAATCCTGCCTTGGAAAAAGGAGTTAGTTGGTCGAAACTCTTTAAAATAACAGCGTTAATATTGTTCTGAGTGGCGACGAGCAAGGGTACCCCTCCCGGCCAGCTTTCAGCCACCGGCTGCGGATGGGAGCGCCTGCACCTTGGGGACTTGGCGCAGTGGCGGCTACAGGTTGAACCGCTATCACTTGAAGCAATTGGGACGCCAATGCCGGCGTCGATCATGCGGCGGTCGGAGTCGGTGGTGACTGCCCTGTGTGGATTGTGCTGGGTGGTGCAAGTCGAGACTGGCCAAGACCGGATAACCAAAGGAGACAAGTGATGATGAGACTAATTTGTACGATCGGCATGGCGTTGGGCGTTACGCTGGGGGCGCAAGCGGAAACCTTTCCTAATCGGCCAATCACGTTGATTTGCGGATTCACGGCTGGCGCTGCATCGGATGTACCACTTCGTGCCCTGGGGGTTGCTTGTCGAAGCGCCTGGGTCAGCCGGTGATCGTCGATAACAAGCCAGGGGCATCCGGGACGCTTGCCGCCGCGGTACTGGCACGTGCGAAGCCCGATGGATACACACTAGGGCAGGTCACCAACACCGTCATCCGGCAGCCGTTTATCACGAAGACCAGTTATGACCCGATCAAGGATCTCACGTACATCATTGGCGTGACGAACTACGACTTTGGGTTGGTCGTTTCGGCGAATTCGCCTTGGAAGACCTTCAACGAGTTCACGGCGTACGCGCGCCGGAATCCGCAAAAAGTGAGCTATGGGAGCCCGGGGCTCGGCTCGGTGCCCCACCAAGTGATGCATAAAGTGGGTTTAAAGCTAGGCCTCGACTGGACCCATGTCCCCTACAAGGATCCGCACCTGCGCATACGGATCTCCAGGGAGGGAGCATTAACGCCTTGTCAGACGCTACGGGCTGGGTTCCCATGGTGGATAGCGGGAAATTCCGCCTCCTTGCCGTCTACGGGAACAAGCGTCTCGCTCACTATCCCAATGTGCCCACCCTCAAGGAACTGGGGCTGAATATTGCGGATGCGTCGCCGTGGGGGATCGCTGCGCCAAGCGGTGTCCCTGCGGACCGCATCAAGATCCTGCATGACGCATTGAAGGCCGCCATGCAGGATCCGGTGTTCCTCAAGGCGCTTGAAACCCTGGCGAATGAACCGAACTACATGGGTACTACCGAATACCAAAAGTACATGGAGGCCCGAGTGCCGATCGAGAAGGAGGTGGTGGAAACCTACGGCTTGCGTCAGTAGCGCTGTCAGTCGGCGTCATCCACGCACCACGGGCACGGGTTGCTTCCTCGCAAAAGGTACCCAGAGGAGAGGTGCCGCCAATCCTCATGTCGCGAAGCGTTAGCCCGTTGGGGGAAACCACAAGGAAAGCGGTACCACTGAGCCTTGCGCCTACCGTCACGGCGATCTGCGGGAAGTCCTTGTGCATTGCGGCAATGCATATCTCGCGATATTGACCATTCGTGAGGGCCGGGCTACCTATGAAGGCGCATCATGGACGATTCGCTTGCAATATTAACACTGGTATCATAGGATCAAGTACTCGGAGAGGAGTACTGCAATGCCAGATCCGCCGACATGCTGCTCTGCCGATGCGGAGCATCTTGCGATTCCCTGGCAATACCGTTGCTTTTGTTCGAGGAAACAAACATGGCCGCTGCGCGTATCCACTTCCTGTTCGATTTCGGCAGTCCCAATGCTTATCTGTGCCACAAAGTCATCCCGAAGATTGAGGCCCGTACTGGGACGACCTTTGAATATGTACCAATCCTGCTGGGCGGGCTGTTTCGCCTGACCGGCAACCGCTCGCCGGCAGAAGCCTTTGGAGGCATCAAGAACAAGCCGGAGTATGCGCGGCTGGAGACCGATCGCTTTGTGAAGCGGTATGGCATCAGTACCTACTGCTTCAACCCAAACTTTCCTGTCAACACGCTGCTGATCATGCGCTGTGCGGTTGCCGCGCTATTGACCGGCCAGTTCACGAGCTATGTTGATGCAGTCTTCGGCGCCATGTGGGAGCTTGGAAGAAAAATGGATGATCCCGAGGTCATTCGGGCGACCCTAGATGAATCGGGACTGGATGGTGCGCGACTCCTGGCCAGGATCAGGGATGCGGACGTGAAGGAAATGCTCCTGGCCAATACCCAGCAGGCATTTGAGCGTGGGGCTTTCGGCTCCCCGACATTCTTCGTCAATGATGAAATCTTCTTCGGCAAGGATCGATTGAGAGAGGTCGAAGAGGAAATCGAGCGCGTAAACGCTGGCTGAGCCCGCTATTCACCTTGAACCGTAGTGTGTGCCGCATAGCCACCCGAATTATTGGAAGGAGACCGATCAATGAACGAAAAAAAGGCCGTCTTGGTCATCGGCGCCGGCGACGCGACCGGCAGCGCGATTGCACGGCGATTCGCGCGTGAAGGATATATTGCCTGTGTGACGCGCCGGAATGCCGATAAGCTTGGCCCGTTGGTCGCACAGATCGAGGCCGAGGGTGGCATTGCCCATGCATTTGGCTCGGACGCGCGAAAGGAGGAAGAAATGGTCGCGCTGATCCAGGAGATCGAAGCAAACATCGCGCCCGTAGAAGTTGCGGTGTTCAATATTGGTGCCAACGTCCGCTTCGACATTCTGGAGACGACGTCACGTGTTTACTACAAGGTCTGGGAAATGGCCTGCTTTGGCGGGTTCCTGATGGGCCGCGAAGCGGCTCGCGTGATGCTGCCCAGGAAGCGTGGTTCGATCTTTTTTACGGGAGCCACGGCTAGCCTGCGCGGCAGGGCCGGTTATGCCGCCTTCGGGGGCGCTAAGCATGCGTTGCGCGCGCTGGCCCAATCGATGGCCAAAGAACTCGGCCCCAAGGGCGTTCATGTCGCCCACCTGATCATTGACGGGGCCATCGACACCGAATTCATCCGCGAAACGTTCCCGGAGCGATATGCCCTTAAGGAGCGAGAAGGCATTGTCAATCCAGAGCACATCGCCGACACCTACTGGATGCTGCATCAGCAATCCCGGGATGCGTGGACGCATGAACTCGAACTTCGCCCATGGATTGAGTCGTGGTGACAGGGCACGACACACGGTACTGCGGACCCCTTAACGGCGGTTAAGGGAAATGATCCTCGGCGTATCGGCTGCCTTCAGAGAAGCACATGCCCCACCCATCGCATTTCGCGCAAGCAACACCGGAAAAGCTTGCCGCGGCGTCATTCCAAGCGGTCGCGAGCTGACCTATCGCGAACTGGAGGCAGGCGCCAATCGGGTTGCCCATTTGCTGCGCCGTGCCGGGGTCAGCAGTGGCGATGCCGTACTATTCTCTGTGGAGAACTGCCCGGAGTTTCTCTACCTCGGCTGGGGTTGCCAGCGGGCCGGCGTCGTTTTCACCCCGGCTTCGACCAGGCTGAGTGCTGAGGATCTCTGCTACATTGCCAGCGATTGTGGGGCGCGCATGATTGTAGTTTCGCTAGCCTCCGTCAGCAGCGAACGCCTCGGTGGGTCCGACTTTGGCACCATTCCCTGTTTTTCATTGGGTGGCGATATTGTGGCTTCGAGCGGCTGGAGGTTGCACTGCAATCCTGCCCCGTCACGCCTATCGCCGATCCCGCTCGCGGCAGGGAGATGATGTACTCCTCTGGGTCAACGGGCCGGCCGAAGGGGGTACGCAAGCCGATTCCGCCGATCCGGTTTGACGATATGGACCCGCGGGACACATCTTTTTCCCGCCGGCCCGGCGCCGGGCCCTCGATGGTCCACCTTTGCACTTCACCGCTCTATCACGCGGCGCCATACCGGAACGTGTCGGCAACACTGGCGCTAGGTGGTACAGCCGTGGTGATGGAAGACTTCGAAGCGATGGCGGCGCTGCGCGCCATCGAGCAATTTGGGGTCACGCATAGCGTGTGGGTGCCCACGATGTTCCATCGTTTGCTGAGTCTGGATGTCGGTATTCGCAGCCAATTTGACTTGTCCAGCCATTGCGTCGCGTTTCATGGCGCTGCACCATGCCCGGTTCCTACCAAGGAGGCGATGATCGCATGGTGGGGCCCCATCCTGGAGGAGTACTACGCTGGCACTGAAGGTATCGGGGCCTGTGCCATCAGTTCGCGGGAATGGTTAGCGCACAAGGATCGGTGGGCAGAGCGACCGACGGGGTCATTCATATTCTGAACGACAACGAGGAGCCCGTGCCTACTGGCGTCACTGGCACAGTGTTCTTCGAAAGCGGCTCCAGCTTCGCCTATTGGAATGATGCCGAGAAGACAACGGCGAGCCGTAGCAGGCAAGGCTGGTGGACCTATGGGGACATTGGCCATGTCGATGAAGAGGGCTATCTTTATCTGACCGATCGTCGGGACTTCACCATCATATCGGGCGGGGTGAATATCTATCCGCAGGAGATCGAGCATGTCCTGCTGAGCGATACCCGCGTCCTAGATGCCGCGGTCTTCGGTGTTCCCCACGAAGAGTATGGTGAGTCGGTCTACGCAGTCATCCAGGTAGAACGGACACCCGCGGAGGCAGACGCCCTTGCCGCTGACCTGCGGGAACTTTGCCGAGAAAAGCTGGGCCCGATCCGGGTCCCGCGGACTTTCTCCTTTGTCTTGGACTTCCCGCGCTTGCCCACTGGCAAGTTACGGAAGAAGGCGTTACGGGAAGCGGTTGTTGAATTGATCGCGCGTACCAACTAGTCCTGCCAGGCTCGGCATCCTCAGGGTCGGGCGCAACAAATTGTGCGATTGCCATCGTTTGTGCCGACGCCCCGACGGGGGCCACATGAGTCCGAAGCTCGCTCAGTCGCGCGGAAGGTTCTTCACGAAAACAAGGTGCTATGCCGCCATGGCGACTTGGAACTCATTTACGCGGCGAGCAGGCTTGGGGGCTGGCTCGTCAAGTTGCTGGTCCGTCGTGTGCGAACCGTCGAAGTTGCGCTGAGCGCCGAACACGTGGTTTCCCCGCGGTAAGTGGGCGCAAGCCAAAAATCTTTCTGGCGCACTACAATCTTAAACTTAACGCTGTAATATTAGTTCGGCGCGACGGTATAGGAGAAGTTGCGTAGCAGCAGTACGTATCTGCCTCGGAAGTCGGAGCGCGTTATGTTTGGCGGGCTGGCTGCGACAGTGTCGGCCCCGGATGTTGGGTGTTTGGGCGAGAAGGGGGTGTTCCTCATTGTAGCCGCTGCTCAAGATCCCGAAGCTTGTCGCTTAAGCCCTTGAAATATCCATCCTGAACAGGAAATCAACATGTCGATTCAGAAACCAATTCTTGTTACGGGCGCCGCGGGGCGCGTCGGCGCTGTCGGGCGCACGGTCACGGAACTGTTGTGCAAGCAAGGATTGCCGGTGCGGGCGATGGTCCGCAGGGAAGATGAACGGTCCGAGGCCTTGCGCGAGATGGGTGCCGATGTGGTGACAGGCGACCTGCTCGACCTCAACACGATGCACCGTGCGATCGAGGGCTGCGAGACGATGTACTTTGGCATGTCGGTTTCCGATATGTACCTGGCCGCCACAGTCAATGCTGCTGCCGTTGCAAGGCACCATGGCGTGAAGGCATTCGTGAACATGTCGCAGATGACGCTCTCGCAAATGAGCATCACCGAGACTACCGCGAGTCCGCAACACAAGCTGCACTGGCTTTCAGAGCAAGCCCTCAACTGGTCGGGTTTGCCTGTGATTCACGTACGGCCTACCGTGTTCCTGGAGGGCTTCTTCCTGTTGTTCTCGTCGCAATCGGTGAAGCAGATGGACCAGATCCAACTCCCGTTCGGCGACGGCAAGACATCACCGGTAGCCGCCGCGGACGTGGCGCACGTGGTGGCGGCTTTGCTGACCAATCCGGAGCCACATCTGGGCAAAACCTATCACCTGACGGGGGCGCGATCGGAGACCATGCACAGCTACGCGCATGCCTATTCACGGGCTTTGGGCCGGCAGATTACATACCAGGACATTCCACTGGCGCCCTGGCGCGAGAAGCTTGTCGAGCGCGGTTTGCCGATCCACCTTGTGAACCATTTGTCGACTATGGCGGATCTCCACCGCGCCGGCCGCTACGACCGGATGACCGACGACGTACAGACACTGTCCGGACGGGTACCGATCGGTGTAGAGGAATTCGTCCAGAAGCATGCGAAGACCTTTACGGCGGCCCCGACGGGGGCATAACGCAGGGAGACTCATCATGGAAGATTCTGGTATCAATCAGCGCCGCGTGGCTACCGAGAGGCAAGGCAAGGTCCTTGTGATCACAGTCGACAATGCCCCTGTCAATGCGCTATCTTCAGCCGTGAGGCAGGAACTGCTGCAAGCCATCGAGGCAGCGGAGGCCGACGCCGGGTGCGAGGCCGTCGTGCTGCACGGGGCGGGCAAGCATTTCAGTGGCGGGGCCGATGTCCGCGAGTTCGGCAAAGCCGGGCTGTTGCCGACGCTGCCCGACCTTTGCGCGCGTATCGAGGCGCTATCTAAACCGGTGATCGCGGCTATCCACGGCGTGTGCCTTGGCGGTGGTTTCGAACTGGCGCTCTCCGCGCACTATCGCGTGGCGGCCGAGGACGCCAGGATTGGCTTGCCCGAGGTATTGCTCGGCCTGCTGCCCGGTGCCGGCGGCACGCAGCGCACCACACGGCTCGGGGGGGCGCGGATCGCGCTCGACCTTGCGCTATCTGGCCGCCAGGCGGGGGCGCGAGAGTTGTCCCAGCACGGCCTGATCGACATGGTCGTCGCCAGCAAGAACATCGTCGGCGCCCCTGTGGCCTTTGCCGTGGAACTGGCCCGGCAGGGAATCAGGCCGCGCCGCGCGCGCGAAGCGACCTCGGGCCTGGCCGATATTCAGGCCAACCGTGGGGCAGTAGAGCAGGCGCGGGCCGATGCCGAGAAGAAGTTCCGTGGGCTGTTATCGCCGTTCCAGATCATCGAGGCCGTCGAGGTTGCACTCGAGAAGCCATTTGATGAAGGTATGGCGGTCGAGCGTGGCTATTTTTAACGGCTATTGCCAGCCAGCAGCGCGCTGGCCTGGTTCACGCGTTCTTCTCGGAGCGCGAAGCGGCAAAGGCGCCAGAGATGCGAGACGCAAAGCCGCGGTCCGTCGCGAGCGTCGGCGTGATCGGAGGCGGCACCATGGGTGCCGGCATTGCCGTCGCAGTGTTGAGCGCGGGACTGCCCGTGGTGATGATTGAGCGCGATGATGCATCGCTTGCGCGCGGCCGCGAATACGTCGAGAAGGTCTATGACGGACTAATCGCCAAGGGCCGCATCAACGCCGCAGGCAAGGGAGCCATCCTCTCGCGCTTCAGCGGCGCCACCCGCTATGAAGCGCTGTCCGATGTCGACCTCGTGATCGAGGCGGTATTTGAGGACATGGACGTCAAGCTCCAGGTGTTCGCCGAACTCGATCGCTGCTGCAAGCCTGGCTGCGTGCTTGCGACCAACACTTCGTATCTCGACATCGATGCGATCGCGGCTAGCATCGCCCGTCCGCAAGACGTGATTGGGCTGCATTTCTTCTCGCCGGCCAACATCATGAAGCTGCTCGAGATTGTGGTACCGGCGAAGGTCAGCGCCGACGTCGTAGCCACTGCTTTCGCGCTGGCCAAAGAGCTGAAGAAAGTTCCCGTGCGCGCGGGCGTGTGCGACGGCTTTATCGGCAACCGTATCCTCGCGACCTACCGGCTGGCCATCGACTACATGCTTGAGGACGGCGCTTCGCCGTACCAAATCGACGAGGCGCTGCGCGATTTTGGCTATCCGATGGGTCCATTGCAGGTGTCCGATCTATCCGGTGGCGACATTGGCTGGGCTACGCGAAAACGCCGCGCGCTCACGCGCGATTCACGACAGCGCTACGTGCAGATTGCAGATCGGCTTTGCGAGCGCGGCTGGTTTGGCCAGAAGAGCGGCCGCGGCTGGTATCGATATCTGGAGGGCTCGCGCATCGGCGTGCCAGATCCTGAGGTCGAAGCAATTGTGGATGCCGAACGCTTCCGTGCTGGAATTACGCCACGCGCATTCGACAAGAGCGAGATCGCGCGCCGCATCATGGCTGCGATGGTCAATGAAGGTGCGCGAATTCTGGGGGAGGGCATTGCACTGCGGCCCCTGGATATCGACGTCGTGTTCGTACATGGCTACGGCTATCCGCGTTACCGCGGTGGCCCGATGCACTACGCCGACAGTGTCGGATTGCCGCGGATGCTGGAAGACATCCGCACGTTGCGCAAGAGGATTCTTTTTCTGGCATCCTGCGCCGCTGCTCGTGGATCTCGTCAAGCAGGGCAGGGACTTCTCCAGTCTTAATGCCTCTTGAACTTTCAAAATAACGGCGTTAAGATAGGGCGATACTTCGGACATGTTTAGCTCGGAAGTTGGTTGCCTGATACCTATCACATACAGCGAGACAACAGCATGATCGACAAGATCGTCCATGACGCGCAGGCCGCGATGGAGGGGATTCGCGACGGTGCGACCATCCTCGTCAGCGGTTTTGGAGACGCTGGCACGCCACACGCGTTGCTCGATGCGCTGGTTGAGAAAGGGGCACGCGACCTCACCATCATCACCAATAATGCGGGTGTTGGCAATACGGGCATCGGCGGGCTGCTGGCCGCCGGCCGCGTGCGCAAGCTGATCTGCTCGTTTCCGCGAGCGATCGGTGTCTCGGTTTTCGACGCACTTTATGCGGAAGGGAAGGTGGAACTGGAATTGGTGCCGCAAGGCACGCTGAGCGAGCGCATTCGCGCCGCGGCGGCGGGCATTGGTGGCTTCTTCGTGAAGACCGGTGTCGGCACGGAGCTGACCGCGGGCAAGGAGACACGGCAGATCAACGGCCAGACCTATGTCTACGAGGAACCGTTTCAGTGCGACGTAGCGCTCATCCGCGCCGAGCGCGCGGATCGCTGGGGTAACCTGACCTACCGTCTATCAGCGCGCAATTTCGCGCCGGTGATGGCACCGGCTGCACCGCTGACCATAGCGCAGGTGCGAGAGGTCGTACCGCTCGGCGAAATCGGCCCCGAGCAGGTGGTCACGCCGGGCATCTTCGTCACCCGCGTATGGAGGCAAGCATGAGTGCGGATATTCGTCAGCAAATCGCCCGGCGGGTCGCCGCCGACCTGCCCGAGGGCGCATGCGTGAACCTCGGCATCGGTCTGCCCACGATGGTGGCCAACCATATTCCAGAAGGTCGCGAGATCATCTTCCACAGCGAGAACGGATTGCTTGGCGTCGGCCCGGCACCCGCGAAAGGTGAGGAAGATCCTGACCTGATCAATGCCGGGAAGATGCCCGTGACGTTGCTGCCTGGAGCCTCCATCTTTCATCACAATGACTCGTTCATGATGATCCGAGGCGGTCATATTGACTACGCACTGCTCGGCGCGTCGAGGTGGCTGCCAATGGCGATATCGCCAACTGGTCAACCGGTAAGGACACCAAGCCGCCGGCAGTCGGCGGTGCGATGGACCTGGCGGCCGGTGCAAGCGCCGTGTGGGTCCTGATGGAGCATTGCACCAAGGACGGGAAGCCGCGTATCGTCGAACGTTGCAGTTATCCGCTCACGGCGGCCGGAGCGGTCAAGCGCATCTATACGGAACTGGCCGTGATCGACGTCGAACCGCATGGTCTCGTCGTGCGCGAGCTCGCGCCGGGCATGACGCTTTCCTATGTGCAGAGCCTGACCGGCGCGTCGCTGACGCTCGGCACGTCGACTCGCTGAGCATCTGGTTCGGAGATCCACGCGAATGCCTTATGAAACCTTGTCTCTCGCTGTCGCCGACGGCGTCGCCACGCTGACGCTGAACCGGGCCGACGCGCTCAATGCGCTGTCGATGCAGGCACTGGTCGAACTGCGCGCCGCGTTGAAGGAAATCGCCGGTACACCCACGGCCCGGTGCCTCGTATTGACCGGGGCGGGCCGCGGCTTCTGTTCGGGCGTCGATCTCACTGCGGAACGTCCTGGTTTGAATCCGCACGATCCAGACGAGTTCCTGCGCGATTATTTCGTGCCGCCGTACCAATTGCTTGCCTCCCTCAGTATTCCGACCATTGCGGCAGTCAATGGGGTCGCCGCCGGTGCCGGTATGAGCCTGGCACTGACCTGCGATATCGTGATCGCGGCCGAATCGGCGTATTTCCTGCAACCGTTCGTCAATATCGGCCTCGTACCCGATCTTGGGTCGAGCTGGTTCCTGCCGCACATGGTGGGCAAGGCCCGTGCCGCTGGCCTGATGCTGTTGGGAGAGCGCTTGCCAGCGCGGACCGCTGCGGAATGGGGCCTGATCTGGCGCAGCGTTGCCGGCGACTCGCTGGCCAGCGAAGTCGCTGCCGCAGCCGGCAGATTTGCAGAGGCGCGCGCCTGAGTCATACGCTGATCAAGCAACTGCTGCGCGATGCGTACCGCAACGATCTCGGTGGGCAGATGCAGCGCGAAGTCGAGTTCCAGCGCACCTGCATCCGCAGCGCGGATTTTGCGGAGGCACGCGCGGCGTTCGCCGAGAAGCGCAAGCCGGTCATGGGGAAGTCGTCGTGAGCACCGCTCCGTTGCAAGGCGTCCGCGTGCTCGGACTCGGCGGTATCTGGGCGGGCCGGCTGGCCGCCATGCTGCTGGCGGACCAGGGCGCCGAGGTCATCGAGATCGAACCACCGGGGCGAGCCGCACGCGATGAGGATCCGCTCCTGCTGCGCGGCAAGAAACGCGTGCAGCTCGATCTCAACGATTCGGCCGACAACGCGGCGGCGAAGGCGCTCGCGGCGGAGGCCGACATCGTGATCGACAACCTCGGGCCGGGCCGCGCCGAGCGCTTCGGCCTCGATGCCACATCACTGTCGACGTCCAATCCGACGCTGGTTCATGTTTCGGTGCCCGGTTTCGCTTCTGGCTCGCCGCTGGCCGACGAGGCCGCATGGGAAGGCACAGTACACGCCGCGATGGGCGTCTATACGGATCTCCATGCCACTGGCACGTTGTTCGGCGGGCCGACGATCTATACAGCCGTGCCGATGGCATCGTCGTATGCAGGCGTGCATGCGGCCATCAGCGCAACCATGGGCTACTACGCGCGGTTGTGCGGGGGCCAAGCTCGCGCATCGAGGTACCGATGGCTGATGCGGTCATGTCAGCCGTCGCGCTGCTCGTGATGCGGATCGATGGCCAGCCAGCACGCTTTGACCTGCCGGCAGTCGACAAGGCCATGACTGACGTGGCCTTCCCGATTCTGCGCGATCTTTCCAGGCACCTCACCGACGACCACCGGTCGGCATTGACGGCTTATCTGCGTGGGTTTGGCAAGCCGATGTTCACGCACTACCGCTGCGCCGATGGTCGTATCGTGTTCCTCAACGCGCTCGATCACGTCCATCATTCGCGCGCCTCGCTCGAGGCGTTGGGTCTGCTGAACCAGCTGATTGCTGAAGGCATGACACTCGGTACGCCTTACCAGGAAAGCGGTGACAACAATCTTGCCAATGCCGCCACGCTTGCTCCGCACTGGGTAGCGCGGCTGCAGACATTGATGACGGCACGTTTCCTGACACGACCGGCGGACGAATGGTGCCGCGTGCTACGCGAAGCCGGCGTGCCCATCGCGAAAGTGCAGACCACGAAGGAGTGGCTGGCGGATTCCGTGGCGCGCGACAGCGGTTGCGTGGCGCAGGTTGGCGGCGACAGCGGAAACTGGCAGGCTGGTCGCTTCATTACGATTCGCGGCGCGTCGGTCGAATCACCGGCGCTCACGCCGATGGCGCCACCGGTGAATCGGCTCGGCTGGCGTCCGCGGCCTGCCCCGCGTGTGTCAGGTGACAAGCGCCCGTGCCAGGCCGGCCGCTCGAGGGCGTGCGCGTGCTCGATCTGTCCAACGTGATCGCCGGGCCAGTCTGTGCCCGGACGCTTGCCGAGTTCGGCGCGGACGTCGTGCGTGTCGACGCGCCGGCGCCGCAAGCAGGGCCACGCATGACGATGTGGTTCGGCGCGGACGCAACCAGGGCAAGCGCGCGATCATTCTCGATCTTAAGTCAGACGAAGGCCGCAAGGTGCTGGCAGATCTGGTGCGGGATGTCGACGTGGTGATCCACAACTTCCTCGATCGCTCGCTGGAAGGCATCGGCATCAGCGAGCCGCAGCTCCGTGCGATCCGTCCGGACCTCGTCATCTGCCAGATCAGTGCGTGGGGCGGGCCCGAGGGCGGCGCGTGGAAGGATTTCCCGGCCTTCGACCCGGTGCTACAAGCGGCCACAGGCATCACCGCACGCTACGGTTCGCCCGAGGCGCCGGTCATGCATGGCGTAGCATCGTGCGTGGATTACATCTCCGGCTTCAGTGCGGCGCTTGGGGTGACCCAGGCACTGATTGCGAAGCTTCAGGGAGCCGGGGGCGCTTATGTGCAAACGTCGCTGGCGATGGGCGCGCAGCTGGTCCAGTTCCCGTTCGTCATCGACGCGGCGCGTGATGGCGCCGAGGTCGGCGGACAGCAGCGGAAGGGATCCGGTGCACATCATTCGCTGTTCGAATCGGCCGAGGGCTGGGTTTTCCTTGCCTGTCGGCCTGAGAGCCTGCCACAATTGCGAATGCGCTCGCTGCCGCCGATGTCTCCGCAGGCGCGCTCGCTGTCGCGATCCGACGGATGACGCGCGCCGCCATCAGCGAGGCGCTGGATGGCATTCCTGGTGCATCGGTCGTGTCGGTTGCGACGCTCGAGACAGTGCGGCGTGCCCAGACCTTGCCGGTGTTGGCCGACGAGATCTACGACATCCAGGACCGATCCGCGCCTATGGTCGAGGCTTCACATCCGAGCGGCTATCCAACCACGCTGCCGATTCCGAGCTGGAGCCGATGGGGGACAGGTACCGTGCGCCGGCTTACGCCTGCACCGATGCCAGGTACGCACACTCTGGAGGTGCTCGGTGCGCTCGGCTACGACTCGGCACGTCTGCAGGCATTGCTCGATGCAAGCGTTATCCGTGAACGGTGGGCAGTTCACCAACACTATTTCCCCCTATAAGAGAGGACATACATGATTCACGTCATTGCCATCATCACTGCCGTCACCGGTCAGCGCGAGCGGATTCTCGAAGCCGTGCGTGAAAACATTCCCGCCGTGCGCGCCGAGGCCGGTTGCCTGGAGTACGGCGTTGCCGTCGATGCCGCGGACCCGGCACCGGTCTGGGGTTCGTTTGGACCCGATACACTCGTAATCGTCGAGAAGTGGGAAAGCCGCGCCGCGCTGAAGGCGCACGCGGGTGCGCCGCATATGACTACTTATGCGGCGCGCGTGAAGGACTATATCGCCAGCCGCGTTATCCACGTGTTGGATCCGGCGGATGCCTGAGCGTTCGTTCTCAACGAATTGCCTGGCGGAAATTCGGTAATCCTCAGCCGTCGCGCAGCAAGGTCGCGATACGGTCTTTTGGCGCACAGGCTGGCGCATGGATGCGGGTGCGAATGCACTTGGCTTCAACGACGGTGCATTTCCGGCGAATAGACGCGAGTGCAAAAACTCGGTCTCACATTGGGGGCGCTCAATCCTGGACCTTGTATCCCCAGAGCTTGACCGCTTCAGCCCATCGCGCGGAGTCGGCGCGTGCAAATCGCGTGAATTCTTCCGGCGTGGAAGGCAGGGGTTCAAAGTCCATGTCACGCCATGCTCCCGCAACTTCGGCGAACTCGGTGCCTTCGTGAACTCGTGATTCAGCCTTTGGATTACCTGTCATCCATCCCTTGCAATCTTTATCTTTTTGACGTTAAGATGGAATTTCAACCTCTGTCGAAAGGAGAATTTGGTATGTCCCGAGAAGCTGTCTTCGTGTCTACTGCACGCACCCCACTGGTCAAGTCCCACCGGGGCGAGTTCAACATCACTGATGGTCCGACCATGGCCGCGTTTGCCGTGCGCGCGGCCATTGACCGCGCGGGCATCGACCCGGGCTTGATCGAGGACCTGGTCTTGGGCTGCGGCTATCCCGAGGGCACCACGGGCCGAAACGTAGCGCGCCAGACCGTGATCCGTGCTGGACTGCCGATCGAAATCGCGGGTAGCACCATCAACCGCTTTTGCGCTTCGGGGCTCAACGCCATCAGCATTGCGGCGGGTAGGATCGTGAGCGAAGGTGTGCCGGCCATGATTGCCGGCGGAGTGGAGAGCATTTCCCGCATCCGCACGCGCCAGGAAGGCGAGACCGGAATGGATAGCTGGATTACCGAGCACAAGCCCGATCTCTACATGTCGATGATCGAAACCGCCGACATCGTCGCTCGGCGCTATGGGATCAGCCGCGAGCAGCAGGACCAGTTCTCGCTGCAGAGCCAGCAACGCACGGCGGCAGCGCAGGAAGCAGGGCGCTACAAGGATGAGATCGTGCCGTGCACCACTGTCATGGCGGTCACCAACAAGGAAACGGGAGAGGTCGAGCGCCGCGAGGTCACCGTCGATCGGGATAACTGCAACCGGCCAACTACGACCTATGAAGGGTTGGCCAAGCTGGAGGCCGTGCGCGGCAAGGATCAGTTCATTACGGCTGGCAATGCGTCACAACTATCGGACGGCGCGTCGGCTTGTGTGATGATGGAAGCGGGCGAGGCCGTACGCGCGGGCATCGAACCCCTCGGCGCGTTCCGTGGTATGGCCGTGGCAGGGCTCGAACCGGACGAAATGGGCATCGGACCGATCTATGCCGTGCCCAAGCTGCTCAAGCGTCACGGCCTGAAGATCGAAGATATCGGTCTTTGGGAGCTCAATGAAGCTTTCGCCTCGCAGTCGATCTACTGTCGCGATCAGCTCGGCATTCCGAATGAGATTCTGAATGTCAATGGCGGCGCGATCTCGATCGGCCATCCTTTTGGCATGACCGGCGCGCGCCTGGCCGGCCACGTGCTGATCGAAGGCAAGCGCCGCGGTGTCCAGTACGCAGTAGTGACGATGTGCATCGCCGGCGGCATGGGCGCGGCAGGCCTGTTTGAGATTTACTGACGCTCGCTTGATTGCACCGGCATATTCATTGCTGCGGTTGTCTCCTCCTCCCATCAGTGGGAGAGGGAGACAATCGAAGAGAGTCATCCGTTCGCAATCAAGATCGCACCATCCGCCGCCAGGGCTTCGATCTCATTTTCCCCATAACCTGCGCGAATCAGCACGTCACGCGTATGCTGGCCGAGACGTGGCGCTGGTGAGAGCTCCGGTGAAGGTGTCCCATTCCAGTACGTAGGGGTGCCCAGCGTACGTAGCAGACCCTCTGTGGGATGCATCTCCTTGCCGATCAGCCCGCTTGCCACCAGTTGCGGATCGTCGAGCAATTCCTGGAGCGTAACGGGTACCTGGTTCGGGATGTCGATCTCGTCGAACAGGCGCTGCCATTCGGCTGTGGTGCGCGACAGCATGACGCCGGCGACATAACCATAGACCTCGTGGATATTTCGCGAACGATTGCGTTGTGTGGAAAAGCGCTCGTCCTGCTCGACACTTCCGGCGAGCCGAGTGCGGTGAAGAACGCGCGCCAGTGCTTGTCGTTGTAGATCAGCACACAAAGATGGCCGTCGGCGGTGCGATAGGGGCGCCGGTTGGTGGACAACAGCCGGTCGTAGCCGGCGGTTCCCAGGGGTGGCTCGAAAGTGGCGCCGGCCATATGATCGGCCAGCACGAAATGCGCGGCCGCCTCGTACATCGGCACCTCAACGAACTGTCCCTCGCCGGTGCGTTCGCGCGCATACAGTGCCGCGGTGATCGCGTACACCGCGTGAAGGCCGGCAACACGGTCGACGATGGACAATGGTACATATCGCGGAGCCTCGCCGGTATGCTGTTGCATCAGCATCGGGATGCCCACCGCACCCTGGATCAGATCGTCATAGGCAGGGCGGTCGGCCAACGGGCCGCGCGAACCATAGCCGCATGCGGTGACTTGGATGAGTCGCGGATTGGCTTCCTGCAGCGCTTCCGATCCAAGCCCCAGCCTTTGCATGGCCGCAGGGCGTACGTTGCAAAGGAACACATCGGCATCCTTCAGGAGCCGCAGCAATGCCTCTCTTGCGGCCGGCTTCTTAAGATGCAGAGCTACACTCTGCTTGCCACGGTTTCCATGAAGAAACACATGGCCCATGTTGTCGTTTACGGCGCTGCCGGCCAGGCGCACATTGTCGCCATCGAGCGCTTCCACCTTGATGATCTCGGCACCCATGCCGGCAAGCGTCAATGTCGTCAGCGGGCCGAACACGATCGATGTCAGGTCGACGACACCACGCCAGCCAGCGGCTGGCTTGAAGTGGCGGTCATTGCAGCTCCTCGGCGTCGTGGGCCATCAGCGCACTTGCGTTGGCCTGGATGTTCAGCATCAAGGTTGCCGTCTCCGACAGCCGGTAGGTGCCGTAAAAGTTCGCTGTCTTAAGCTTGCCCGCGTAGAATACCGGGGATTCCTGGCCGTGCGCGGCCACTGCGGCATCGGCCATCTTCAGCCACGCCATGCCAAGTGCCACTGTGCCGAACAGCCGCAGATAGTCGCTCGAAGCGGCAGCTGCGGCCACCGCATTTTCCCGCACATACCGCTGCATCAGCGTGGTGGCTTCTTGCAGATGACGCAGAGCGACCGCCAGTGACGCGCGCAGGGCTCGCGTATCCGCGTGTGAGGCGTCGTCGCACACCAGCACTTGGCACTCTTGGAGCCAGTCCGCTACGACTCTGCCGTCCTCCAGGCCAAGCTTGCGATGTACGAGGTCAAGCGCCTGGATCGCATTGGTGCCTTCATAGAGAGGGACGATCTGTGCGTCGCGCAGCAACTGCTCCATGCCATGCTCGTGCACGTAGCCGTGGCCTCCAAAGATGGTGATGCCGAGTCTGGTCGCCTCGACTGCACCATCGCTGAGATAGCTTTTGAGGACAGGCGTCAGCAGCGCCAGGCGGTTGTCGGCCCGCGACCGTTCTGCCGCCTCGGGATGGCGATTGCGGATATCGAGCAGGATCGCCGTGTCCGTATACATTGCGCGTGCGCCTTCGGTAAACGCTTTCATGATCAGCAAGTTCTTGCGCACATCGGGATGCGACACAATGGTGTCGGCGCCACCACCTGCAGCATGCGCGACGCCGGGCGCGCGGCCCTGACGGCGGTCGAGCGAATAGGCCCGCGCGTTCTGCAACGACAGTTCCGCCACGCCGATGCTTTGCACAGCCACGCCGATGCGCGACGAATTCATCATCGTGAACATTGCCTTGAGCCCGCCGTTTGCCTCACCCACAAGCCAGCCGATCGAATCGTCGAAAGCCAGAGCGGCCGTCGCCGATGCACGAATTCCCATCTTGTGCTCGATACTCGTGCAGGTCACGCCGTTATCGCCATGCACGGACAACGGAGAGCCGTCGGTTCGTGGCAACTTCTTCGGCACCAGAAACAGGCTGATGCCGCGCGTGCCAACGGGTGCGTCCGGTAACCGCGCGAGCACTAGGTGCACGATGTTCTCTGCCAGATCGTGATCGCCTCCGGAAATGAAGATCTTGTTGCCGTTGATGCGATAGGTACCATCGCCAATGGGTGTGGCGCGCGTGCGCAGCTGCGAGAGGTCCGAGCCGCTCTCCGCTTCAGTCAGGCACATAGTGCCGGTCCAGCGGCCTTCCACGAGTGGCGGAAGCATCAGCTGACGCAGTTCGTCGGTACCATGGGCCAGCAACGCGCGATACGCGCCTTGAGAGAGCCCGCTATACATACCGAAGGCCATGGATCCAGAGCCAACGATTTCGCGCACTAGCGTTGACAGCGTGATGGGTAGCCCCTGCCCACCGTAGAGAGGAGCACCGGCCAGCGCCGGCCAGCCAGCGTCACGATAGGCGTGATAGGCCTCGATATAGCCACGTGGCGTGCGCACAACGTCGCCCTCGCGCTTGCAGCCCTCCAGATCGCCTCTGCCGTTAATCGGTACCAGCACATCGCGCGCGAAGACGCCGGCGCTCTCCAGCACGGGCATGACCAGGTCCAAGTCCGCATCTTCATAACCAGGCAGCGACGTGACGCGCGCTTCGTAATTCAGTACATCCCGCAATAGAAAGCGGAACTCGTTCAGGGGGGCTTCATATGAGGGCATGCAGATCTTTCCTTTGGGGCATCACGCCTGCGATTGAATAGAACTCTTTTGATATTAACAGTGGTAAGTAAGAAGTCAACCGGAGATTCCAACCTGACCGTGTCATGGGTTAAGGTTCCTCCCATGGAGGATTCAAGATACGAACCCGGGTGGTGGCTTCTATCGATGCCACACGCAAGTCGACTAGCAAGGAGGGAGGGGGCTCCGATCGGCGGCAGGACCGCGCCGGCTGCAAGGGAGGTCGCTATGAGGGGCGTCGCAAGTAAGACCGGGAAGACGGCCGAGGAAGCGCCTGTGCTACGTTTATATTACTGTGGCAATTGGTGTAAGCGGATCTCATTCACCGTGGCAAGGAGGAGCTGACCGAAGTCGGGCCGGCGGATCTAAGCCTAAGTTGCATGGCGCGCAAGATTGGGGTGTCACAGGTCTCCCCCGAAGCCACTTTTGCAAGACTGCTGGTGGCCATTGCGGCACGTAGTTTCAGCGATCTGATCGAATGTGGCTGCGCACAAGGAAGCCCCAATATGCCGGGTGAATAGCGGCTACATGCGCTTCTCTCTAAGTAGCTCCATTTGGCGCACCCAAGGTCGGCCGGGAGCAACTCGCCAACCCGGCGCTAGATCTGGTGTCTGTAGACATCCGTAGCCGACTTGGCGTTTGACGCTGCAGGGCAGGTGGCCATGAGGTCGCCCCTGCCCGGTTTGTCAGGCCGCGCGCGAAGATTGCTTATCCTTGTTGTCCTGTGCACGGATGGTCTCGCGAATTCGCGTCCAGTCTGCATCGTCATAGGAGCGATATGCGTAGAAGTTGCCGCCGGTCGCCAGCGCATTGCCGCCATCAATCGTCAGGATCTGGCCAGTCATCCAATCCACGCCATCGGCCATCAGGAAGGTAGACACGTTCTGCAACTCTTCCATGCGGCAACCCGACCCATTGGATTGAGCGCCTCGCGGCCAATCGTCTTCTGGCCTGGGGAAAGTCGGGCGTTCATACCTTCGGTGGGGAACTCGCCCGGCGCTATGGCATTCAGGCGAATGCCATAGCGTCCCCATTCCGCTGCGAGAGACTTGGTCATGTTTGCGATGGCCGATTTCGCCATGGCCGACGGCACTACATATGGTCCGCCATTGAGTACCCAGGTCACGAGAATCGACACCACGCTGCGCGTGGGTGGCGCTTTGCCTTGCGCCTGAGCGGCGCGTGCCTCGGTTACCCAGCGCCGACCGATGCTGTGCGTGACGTAGAACGTTCCGTGCATCACGGTGTTGGCCACTGCGTCAAAGCCGCGGTGTGACAGGTCTTCCGTGCGGCTGATGAAGTTTCCGGCTGCATTGTTCATCACGCCATCGAGTGCGCCGCCGTCTTCCCAGATGGACGCGATATAGCTGTCGACGGCATCAGGGCGGCGAATATCGAGCGCTTGCGCGCTAACGTTGACGCTGTACTTGTCAGCGATCTCACTCGCCGTGGCTTCCACCACATCTCTACGGCGTCCACACAGATAGAGATCCGCACCCAATTCCGCGAACCGCGTCGCCATTTCGCGTCCCAGGCCGGTGCCGCCGCCAGTGACGAGAATGCGCTTGCCCTTGAGAAGGTCGTTCTTGAACATTGATAGCTTTCCATTGTGGGTGAGTTCGTAGGTGGATAGTATGAGCCAATCATAACAGTGTCAAGACGAAACATAACGTCGTAAAGATTGGCGGCGGACTCGCCATATTTAGTGTGACCAGCAATACCGTGTCATCGTCACATGCCGGTCGATTGTTGCTGTGCGTCATGGCTTTATCGGCAAGTCCATCAAGCGCCCCGAAGATAAACGCCTGATGAGTGGCCAAGCGGGTTTACAGACGATCAACAGTTCCCGGGAATGGCGTTTGCGTTCTTCGTGCGATCGCCCTATGCCCATGCCATGGTGGGTGATATCGAACTTCGGCAGCGCTGGCACTGCTTGGCGTGATCGGCGTACTGACCTATGCGGACATCGAGGGCAAGGTCGGCGATATCCGGCAATTCCTGAGGGAGCGAATCGAAAACACTAGGATAGACGCTATTCAATGGCATGAATGACGAACATCCAGCAATTCAGGACAGGATGAGATGACCTGATCATGCATCAATGGCTGACACGGCCATCGTGCAGGCCAGCCAGCGCGCCGCGAAGGAATTCCGCATTAAGGAGAGAGTCTGCGCACGGCGTTGGTGACGTTACGCGTTGGCCTTGATCTGGCAGGCGATAACAATAGGGGCGGCACCAACGGCGAGTGGTGCGCACCTTTCTGGTGAGGCTTCTCTCGTGAGCGATACAGACGTCCAGCAAGCGCACTGACAGGCGGTCCATGGCTGCCATTTTCGGCTACCCACAGCACAATGAGTTCTGCGATGCCATTCCTCCAGCAGCCTTTAGTTGCGGGAAAACGTTCTGCGCGAGCAATACTGGCCAATTTCAAGGCAATCCGCTCGGAGGCTCGCAGCCTTATTCTGGCTCACGCCCAGTCGGTGGCCGTTTGACGAATACCGGTCCCAGAGTTCCATAGACTGGTCCTGCCAGGCGAGACAGTGGGCGCAGATCCGTGGTTTCAATCTTGAAGTCGTAGATTAGTCCATCACGCGCGTGCACGTGAACAATCTCTACCACAGCAAACTCGGATGACTTGCCAAATGCGAGCATCTCCCTAAGTCGACATTCGATCGCAAGTGGAGCATCCCGTAGTCGGGGTACCGAGACTGCGGCGCTCGATTCCAGCGCGAGACCAAGCAGTTCAACTTCGCTTACATGGGGCGGGTGCGGGAACGAGCTTTCGTGAACCAGATCAAGCATCGTCTCGTCGGCAATGTGGACGACTAGCTCTCCAGAGCGTGCCGCGTTCCTCGCTGAATCCTTTCGCGACCCATCCTCCTTCTTGCTAAAGTTCATTCCAAGCAAAGGCGGGTCGTAAGAAACGATGCTGAAGGCGCTGAAAGGGGCGAGGTTCACCAATCTGTCCTCCGACAGGGTAGTGACCCACGCGATTGCGCGCGGAACTATCATACAAGTCATCAGCTTATATATTTCGGAAATTTTCATTTCAGAAAATGAAAGATCCACGGCAATCTCCCTTTTTTTGTTGGCGCACTCGCTGCGTGGCCGCAGCTAGTGCTAGCGATTCTATGGCGTCCGGACTTACTCCTCAACGGCCCTAGTAACGCGGACTTCTCTCCTTGCAATCAGATCCTCTGTCTTGGTTCCATAGGCTTTCATATGACGGACCACACGATGGGATGATGGCATGAAAAATCGTCAAGTTTCTTCATGATAGTGAAGGAATTTCCCCTATAGAAATGGGCGTTTCGGCGATATCGGAGAAGGGTCAATGAATGCCGTATTGCTGACAGCCTTTCAGGCTAGGCGCCTGACGAGGGCGCCCTATCTCATCCAGGCTGGATCATTACCCTGCCGCTACCGCCCCTGCCGCGCGTGTTCTCAACATGACCACGGAGGCGACCACGGACACCACGATGTTTGCCGCCAGCGCAAGCACGCCAATGTAGACGGGATACGTCGCGCCACCGATCTGCAGCGGGTAGACCGGTTTCAGACCCATCGCGATGGCCATCCCGGTACCGGTGACGATGCCAACGAACCATCCGGCAAGTAGGCCCGAGGACGTCAGGCGACGCGTGTACAGCGAGAACACCACAGCGGGGAAGATCTGCAAGATCCAGACGCCGCCAAGAAGCTAAATCAGCGTGCCAAACTGGCGGCCACCGAGACCCCATTCATGAAGTTGGGACAGATCGCCCCGCTTCCAGCGGGCTGCGACAAATCCGAGCACAGTCACAAGAGCGAAAAAGGCGATGAACACCGCCATGGCAACGCTATTGATTTGTTGCGACGCACTCATCGCGGGCTCCGGTAAACGACATACAACAGCGCCGATGTCAGCGGTACCCAGAGAAACTGATACCAATAAAGAACGGGAACCCAAACAGGGTCGGTTGCGCGCTGTTATAGAACGGCAGCCACAACAGTGCGATATAGGGGGGCTAGCAACAGCGGCCATATCAAGGCACGCACTGCGCGATTCAATGTCTCCATGCTCCTCTCCGAAATTGGGATCGTCCCGTGCCGGCCATCGACATACAGACGTGTCACACGGTTCGTGAGGGCGATTCTAGGAGTGGGCGCGCGCGGTAGTGTGTCTGTCTGCGGTGGAAGTTTCGCGTCAATGTATCGCCATGCATCTTCGCGGTGGAGATACACTGCGATACAAAGAAACACTTAACGGCGAGGCTGACGCGGCATCCTTACACTCGCAAATGCGCCCGGGGGGTATGTGATCGGAAAGACGTACCAGGCGGCGCGCGGAAAATCCTGTCTTGGACCCTAGGGCCGTGATGGCAGATCATTGGACCGTAAGCAACGGGGTGGACGCCGCCATCGATGTGCCAGAGTGGAAGAGGTGCTACCCACTCAAACGGCCTCTCACGAGAAGTCCCGGTTGCCTATCCCCACTTGGCGCGGTCTCTGCCACGGAATGCAGTTTGCTCAGGAAATGTTAAGCACTGCCTTGCCGGCTATCTGGCGGTTGAACAATTGCCTTGCGATCGAATCGACCTCCTCCCAAGGAGCTTCCACCTCGATTCGAGGCCTGATCAGTCCGACCTCGACTGCATGGACGAGGCGCGACAGTCCAATGGAAGGCGCCTCGTGCTGCATTTCAGAAACCAGAAACATGGCTTCCAGTCGCGGGCTTCCCGTGAGATAGAGTTTGCTTACATCGATCGGCGCCACATCTCGTGAGGAATTGCCGTAAGAAACACACACGCCCTGACGCGACAACATGGTCAAGGCGTTCGCAAGCGCCACGCCTCCGACAGATTCCAGGATCAGGTCAAACGGACCGAACTGATGAGCCGCAGCAAGGCTCGGCTCGACATGGACCTCATGTGCGCCATCGGCAAAGGCTTGCGAGCGATGCTTGTCCTGTCGGAGCCGCAACGACCTGCGCACCGGATGCGCTTGCGATCTGGCACGCAAAGTGACCAACACCACCTGACGCACCGTTGATCAGGACCTTTTGGCCAAGCAATAGCCCACCCTTAGCAAGCGCGCGGAGCGCGGTCAGGCCAGCGACCGGTAGTGTCGCAGCCTGCTGAACGGTCACTGCGGGCGGCAGTTCGGCCAGAGCGCGCGTTCCGATCGCAATCCTCTGAGCCCACCCTCCACGCTCAGTGAAGCCGACGACCCTGGCGCCGACCTCAGGCCCGCTTCCGTCCGCTGCCGCGCGTCGACTGTTCCCGCGAAGTCCCAGCCTGGACGGTACCCGCGGTCATCTGCGTGATTCCAAGGCGAACTTCGCCCAGATTGAGCGAGACTGCCTCGACTTGACGATTGCCTCGTGAGGGCCAGGGACGGGCTCGCCAACCTCCTCCAGAATGAACGTGGTATCCATTCCTTTCTTTACGACGACACTCAGCATTCTTTTACCTTTGTTGGATTTGCGCGATTGCGAATAACGTTCGGCTTTCGATGTGCGCCTGAAGCGAGAGACTACGGGCTCATCGCCCACGATTGTCCTGTTGCTAGCGTTCAGAGATCTGTCGGCAGGTCGCCTCATCAGCCAGGCCCACCACAGCGCAACTACCCCTGCGTAGAGGGGGGGCGACTCCCGACAGACAGCCTACTCGTAGAAATCCGGCGCTTTCCTTTGCCCGGCGCTCTGCGGCACATCATGATTGATCCAAAGCTGCCCTTGCTCGGTCAAAAGGATTCTTGCGATCTTTTCGCGCGATGAACGGGTTATCTCAACGCTGACGTTCTTCGCGGGAACCCATTGCCTGATCCAGGACTCTTCAGAGTGGACTGCGTCGCCGCTGAGAATGACCGTGCCCGTGTTCCTCAAACGCACAAGCAGCGATTGATGACCTTGGGTGTGCCCTGGCGTTGAGAGGATCTGAACGCTGCCGTCGCCGAACACATCGTAGTCGCCATCGATCTTCTTGATGGACTGGTTGGGCAGAAATGGCAGGCCGATGAGCGGGATGGGATTATTGTATTCCGCGGTTTGGATCAAAACCGTGGCTTGCGGGAACAGCGCGACGTTTCCGATGTGATCGGGGTGGAGGTGCGACAACGCAATCAGATCGATGTCGGCGGGCTTTAGACCAAGCATGCTGAGCGCGTTGACCAGCTTCTGCTTGCGCCTCCAGGTGGTTCTGATCGCCTCGACACGGAGGCCTCCGGGTTGATCGGCGACCGTGTCCGGCAAACCGGTGTCCCAGAGCAACCAGCCTTTCTCATGACGAACCAGATAGCAGTTGTTGGCCATGTCAAAGGGCTGGCCAACATTCTCTCCGGGCGACCAGAGAGACTTGTCGTCTGCATGCCCCTCGCCGCAGTCGATGACGATCAACTGATCTGCGTACTGTGCGGCCCAGGCAGGCGAGGCCAGCAGGTAAACAGCCATCCAGACTAGAAGTAATCGCTTCATGGAGATGTCTCGTTATAACACTGCGACAGAACTAAAACTTGTTGGTCGCCATACCAATCTGAAGATCGCGCCGGCAGGCACGAGTCTGCAGGTGCTCGCTGTTATTGGGGCCACCCATCGCCGCAGCCGACGATCTTGCCGCCGTCACTGCCTGGCGCCCGCTTGCTGACCGCGCGGCGACGCTGACCGCCTATCGAAGCCACCTCGAACGCTTGATCCTGTGGTCGCTACTGCAACTGCGCAAGCCGCTGTCGTCGCCCACGCAGAGCGCGCCGCTGGCCGTGGTCAGGCCCACGCGCGTGTCACGCGCTACCGAGCCACGCATTGTGGGATGCGGTCGGAGGCGCTCCAGCGGAGTCGGAGTGGGGCGGCCGGCGGCGTGCGTTTTGGCCTCATGATTGTTCACCGTCTGCATGCTTTTTTCTGAACTTAGTCTAGCGTAGCCAATGCCGATCTGCGAGGCCGCAATGTGATCTGTTCTTCGATCTTATTTCTCGACATAAGAAAACTTATGTCTAAAGTATTTAATGATTAACTTTATTTGATACGTATTACGTAGTAATATTGGCCGAAAGTATCCAATTGTTATCTCCATGCCTCCTTCCGACCTGAACTTGAGCGACGCCGTGTTGCAGTCCGACATCACCGAGCTGCGCGAACGCTTCCCCGAGACGCGCGCGCTGTATCGCGAGGTGTGCGGGCTCCTGTTTTTCCGCTACGGGATCACGCCGACGGCGAACAAGCTCTATAGCCTGGTGCGCAAGGGCAGCATGGGCACACCGTCCGAGGTGTTGCAGCAGTTCTGGCAGGAATTGCGCGGGCGCACGCGGGTGACCATCGATCATCCGGACCTGCCCGACGCGCTCAAGGACGTCGCCGCCGAGGCCATCAAGACGATCTGGCAGGCCGCCAATGAAGCGGCCGGCGCTGAGCTTGCGGCGCTCCGTGCGGAAGCCCGCGACGCGGCGAATGCGGCAGAGGCGGAGCGCGATGCGGCGCGTGCCGAGACCGCGTCCGCACGAGAAGATGCGCTGGTACTCTCTGCGCAACTGGGCGAGGCGCGGCAGGCGGCTGAAGCCGTGCAGGCGGAACTGGCGGCCGAACGCCAGGCGCATGCCGCGACGCGGGGCGCGCTGGGAGGCGGGGGCGGGTGGAACTGGGAGGCAGCGGGCCGCCAGTGGTGGAACTGCGGTCCCAATTCTCGACTGAGCTCGAGCGCGCGCGCGAGCAGGTGGCATCGCGCAGG
>LRMT01000035.1 GCA_001725945.1 Cupriavidus sp. UYMMa02A
GTGTCCAGTGCCTTCAGGCGCGAGATGGCATTTGGGGCTGACTGGATGTCGCGCACGGCCTGATTTGCGGCCCGGAGAGCTTGTTCATTCTGCAGGCCGGACAGGAACATGCCGGCGGTCCACAGAGCGATGGCACCAACGCAGCGCCGTGATGACGGCACCGGCATGGATGCCGACCCGGCGCCTCGATATTCAGCTGAATGGGTGCCGATGGCTGCCACGCAGGTGCCAGAGTGGCGGGTTGCGCCTGCGGCGCGACAGAGGCTTCCTGGCTAGCCGCATCTTCGGGTGGCACGTCCAAGAAGTCTCCGTCCGCCAACTCATCCATGGCAACCGGCACTGGCATAGGCATGGCGGTGACTGGGTAAAGTGGGGCGAACACGACGCCGGCCAGCGTTGCGTGTCGCCACTTCGATTCGTGTACAGCAGTCCAGCATTCCATGACGCGGCACGCTGGGCGCTGACATAGCACGAGACCCGGGCAAGGTAGGGCACGTGCAAGGGCTCTAGGCACAGTTGCACGCCGGCATCGGCTGTGCGCCGCTCCAGTGTCTCCAGGGCACATGCAAAGGCCTCAGGTGCCGACCGCGCTACCCGACGGCGCGAGGCCGGAGCGAATGCGCCGAAAGCCTCGAATTGCTCTGGGCGCTTGCCCCTGACTTCTACCGCATGAAGGAACGTCACCGGCGCGGCCCAGCCCAGGTCGGCCTCGATTCCGGACAAGCCGCGCAGGCGCTCGGGTGGATACCGTCAAACTTTGGTTCTCGGCTACGAGTTGCACGACGCATCCACAGGGCGGCGACGTCGCAACCGGCGCAGCTGCTTGCGCCACTCTGTCGCGCGATGCCATCGGGCGATGGGGTGCACCGGAACTGTGTCTGCGATGTACAGCACCCCCGCCTGCTTCAGGCCGGGGCG
>LRMT01000036.1 GCA_001725945.1 Cupriavidus sp. UYMMa02A
CCGCGCGCCAGCTCGCCGGCCGTGCCGCGCACGCCAGGCCGGCACGCGCCGCGCGCACTGTTCCATGCCGATGGCGGCGTACTGTCGTCCCATGTCAGCCCTGGTGCTGGAGGCCAAGCCGTGACCCATCCGATGACCCATCCCTACTCGGCCGGCTGGACGCCGGCATGGTGCGCTACCAGTGCTGCGACGACTGCGGAGCCTGGCAGCCGCTGGAGCGCCATGCCTGCCGTGCCTGCGGCGGCCTGCAACTGCGCTGGCGCGATGCCGGCGGGCTGGCCACGGTCCATGCCGTGACCGAGATCAGCCGCGCGCCGGACGAAGCGTTCCGCGCGCTCGCGCCGTACACGCTGGTGCTGGCCACGCTCGACGAAGGCCCGCGCGTGATGGGCATGCCGAGCCCGGCGTCGCCATCGGCGACCGCGTACGGGCCGGCTTCCTGCGCTTCGGCGAAGGTACGCTGCTGCGTTTCCGGCGCGAATAGCGCTAGCTCTGGCGCCTTGCCGGCAAGCGCCTGTCCATCCCGGCCGGCATCCACAACCGGAGTACCCCTTGGCACCGAATCCATCCCGGCGGCACGCGTTCGCCCTGATTTCCTGTCTGGCCCTCGGCACAACCGCGTTCCCGGCCGCGCAGGCGCAGTCCTTCCCGAACAAACCCATCCGCGTGGTGGTGCCCTACCCGCCCGGCGGCCGACCGATATCGTCGCCCGCGTGGTCGGGCAGAAGCTGTCCGAAAAGCTCGGCCAGCCGCTGGTGGTCGAAAACCGGCCGGGCGCGGCGGCAATATCGGCGCCGAAGCCGTGGCCAAGGCCGCGCCGGACGGCTACACGCTGCTGGTCGCCACCACCGCGCATGCGATCAACATGACACTGTTCAGCAAACCCGGCTACGACACGCGCAAGGACTTCGCGCCGATCAGCATGCTAACGCGGGGGCCGCTGGTGCTCGTGACCGCGCCGGCCACGCCGGCCGCCAACGTGGCCGAGCTGATCGCCCTGGCCAAGGCCAGGCCCGGACAGGTCACCTTTGCCAGTTCCGGCAACGGCCAGTCCACCCACCTCGCCGCGGAACTGTTCAACAGCATGGCGGGCATCCACATGACGCACGTGCCATACAAGGGCAGCGCACCCGCGCTGACGACGTGATGGGCGGCCAGGCCACGGTGATGTTCGACACCATGCTGTCGGCCATGCCCTTCGTGCGCGACGGCAAGCTCAAGGCGCTCGCCATCACGGGCGCCACGCGCTCGTCCGCCGCGCCGGACACGCCGACCATCGCGCAGGCCGGCCTGCCGGGCTATGAAGCCAGTGCGTGGAATGCGCTGCTGGCCCCGGCCGCCACGCCTCCGGCTGTGCTCAACACGCTCAACGGCGCGCTGAAGGCCGTCCTGCAGGATCCGGACGTGCGCGGGCGCTTCGCCACGCAGGGCTTTGCCGCCGAATGGACCGAGCCCCCTGCCACCGCCCGCTTCATCGGGCAGGAAATCGACAAGTGGGCCAGGGTCGTCAAGACTCGGGCGCCACCCTCGACTGACCACCACCACCCGCTTACGTCTTGCCCATGACCGCCCCACTCCAGCCCCTGCTCTCCCCACGCTCCATTGCCGTGATCGGTGCCTCCGACAATATCCACAAGATCGGCGGCCGGCCCATCCACTACATGAAGACGCACGGCTACGCCGGCACGCTCTACCCTGTCAATCCGCAGCGCGACACCATCCAGGGCCTGCGCGCCTACCCCACGCTCGATGCGCTGCCGGATGTCCCGGAGCTGGCCATCATCATCGTGGCCGGCGAGGCCGCGGTGCAGGCCGTGCACGACTGCGCGCGGCTCGGCGTGGCGGCGGCATCGTGATCGCGTCGGGCTTTGGTGAAGCCGGCGCCGAAGCCGCCGCCAGCAGGACGAGATGGTCCGCGCCGCACGCGCTACCGGCCTGCGGCTGGTAGGCCCGAACAGCCAGGGCCTGGCCAATTTCGGCAGCGGCGCGATCGCCAGCTTCTCCACGATGTTTATCGAGGTGCCCCCGCAGGACGGGCCGGTGGCCGTAGTCAGCCAGAGCGGCGGCGTGGCGGCCATGGTCTATGGGCTGCTGCGCGGCCAGGGCATCGGCGTGCGCCACATGCACGCCACCGGCAACCAGGCCGACATCACGGTCAGTGAACTGGCGCTGGCCGTCGCGCATGATCCCGGCGTGCGGCTGGTGCTGCTGTACCTGGAAAGCCTGTCTGATCCCGAGGTGCTGGCCGAAGCCGCACGCGTCGCGCGGGCGCGCAACGTGCCGATCGTGGCCGTGAAGGCGGGCCGCTCGCAGGACGGACAGCGCGCCGCGCGTCGCACACGGGCGCATCGCCAACGAGGACCGCGCTGTCGATGCGTTCCTGGCCCGCCATGGCATATGGCGCGTGGACGATGCCCACGCGCTGGCGCGCTGCGCGCCGATGTACCTGCGTGGCTGGAACGCCGTCGGGCGGCGGCTGGTGGTGGTGAGCAACTCGGGCGCAAGTTGCGTCATGGCGGCCGACGCGGCGCAGTCGTTCGGACTGACGCTTGCGCCGCTGTCCGACGCGACCCAGGCCGCGCTGGCCGAACGCCTGCCCGGCTTTGCCGCGACCGCGAACCCGGTCGATGTCACCGCGGCGCTGCTGACCAACAGCGCGCTGTTCGGCGAGGTGCTGCCGGTGGTCGGGCAGGATCCCTCAGCCGACCTGTTCCTGCTCGACATCCCGGTCTCCGGCATGGGCTACGACGTGCCGCGTTTTGCGCGCGACGCCGCCGCGTTTGCCGACACTGCGGGCAAGCCCATCGCCGTTGCGGTCTGGCAGCAGCCCGTGGCTGACGCATTCCGCGAAGCGGGCGTGCCGACCTACGCCAATGCTGGCGAGGCGCTGTCCGCCTTCTCGCAACTGGTTTCGCATCAGGAGCGCCTGCGTCAGATCGCGGCAGAGGGCGAGCCGCCGTTGCCGGCGCGCTTCGCGCAGCCAGCCACTGACGCGGCGGGCGTGACGCTGAGTGAAGCCGCCAGCCTTTCACGGCTCTCGGCCGCAGGCATGCCAGTGGTTGAACACTACGTGTGTCGCGACGTCGATGCCGCGGTGGCCGCATGGCAACGCCTCGGCGCGCCGGTCGCGGTCAAGGCAAGCTCGCCACAAGTGCCGCACAAAAGCGAGCACGGCTGGTAGCCCTGAACTGCAACGATCCGGAAGCGGTTGCCAGCGCCTTTACCGCACAGACCCGCACGCTGCAGAAGATGAACGCGACGTGCGAAGGCGTCGTGGTCGCGCGCATGTCGCGCGGCCAGCGCGAGTGCATGATCGGCGCGCACTGGGACCCGGTGTTCGGTGCCGTGCTGGTGGTCGGAGACGGTGGCAAGTATGTCGAGGTGCTGCGCGACACGGCCGTGCTGCTGGCGCCTTGCCAGGAGGCGGACGTTGCCCGGGCGCTGGCCGGGCTGCGCATCGCGCCTTTGCTGCATGGCGTGCGTGGCGAGCCAGCGGTGGATATCGTCGCACTGTGCCGGCTGGCGGTTCAGGTCGGCGACATGGTGCACGCGGCTGGTGGCGAGATCCGGTCAGTGGACCTCAATCCGGTGATGGTGAGTGTCGGTGGCGTGGTGGTGGTGGATGCGCTGGTGGAAGTGGCAAGAACTGCGATTTAGAGATCAGCAAGAACTGGATTCACGGCGGGGGTCGGGAGAAACCGACAAAGGGTCCAGCGCGTTTCTCCCCTCTCCCGCTTGCGGGAGAGGGGTTGGGGGAGGAGGGCAGGCGTATGGCAAGAACCATGGCGCTTCACTTCGTGGAGACTCCCTGCCCTCTCTCCCCCGCCCTCTCCCATAAATGGGAGAGGGGAGCAAACTACAGGTGAGTTCTGTTGCGTCAGTTGATAACGCCAACCGTCACCTCACTCGACCGCAATCCCCTTATCGCGGATCACCTTGCCCCACTTCGCATAGTCCTGGCGGATACGCTGGCCCATCTGCGCCGATGCCTGGTAATTGGCAATCGCGCCAGCCTTCAGCAGCTTGTCCTGGACTTCCTTGTCGGCCAGGATCTTGCCGACTTCGGTGGAGACACGGTCGACCACATCCTTCGGCGTTCCCGCCGGCGCCAGCAGTCCGCCCCACGACACTGCGTCGTAGCCCTTGAAGCCTTGCTCGGCAATGGTCTTGACATCGGGCAGCATGGCCACGCGCTGCGGCGAACCGACGGCGATGGCGCGCAGCTTGCCGGCCTGGATGTGCGGCAGCGCGGCGACGAGGTCGGCGTACATGATCGGCACCTGGCCACCGATGGTGTCGCTGATTGCGGGCACGCCGCCCTTGTACGGCACATGCTGCATTTCGAAGCCGCCCATCTGCTTGAGCAGTTCCATGCTCAGGTGGCCGAAGCTGCCGGCGCCCGAGCTGGTGTAGTTGAGCTTGCCGGGCTGGGCCTTGGCCTGCGCGATCAGCTTGGACAGGTCGGTCACATTCGGCAGCAGCGTCGGGTTGACCACGACCACGATCGGCAGGTCATAGACCGTTGCCACCGGCGTGAAATCCTTGGTCGTGTCGTAGCCGGCCTTCTTGTACAGGTACGGCGCCAGCAGCGTCGGCGTGGCCAGCATCATGAACGTGTAGCCGTCAGGCGCGCTCTTGGCGACCTGCGCGGCGGCGATCGAACCCGACGCGCCGGCGCGGTTCTCCACGATCACGGGCTGCTTGAGTGCCTCGCCGAGTTTCTGGCCGACGATGCGCGACGCGGTATCCGTGGGGCCGCCCGGCGGGAACGGCACGACAAGCTTGATCGGCTTGGCCGGCCAGGCTTGCGCGAACGCGCTGCTGATCAGCAGCGGCGCGGCGGCCAGCGCCACGATGGCACGACGCCGGGAGTGAACCATACGGGTGATATTTCGAATACGCACTTTATTGTTCCAGTTTAAGTCAGTGCAAGGTCTCCATTGGGCCCCCTTGCCGGGCCTGGCCGCGCGCTTGCTCATGGCGTCCGCGCAGCCCGAATGCTCAGGCGTTGCCCGGTGTTTCCGGCAACGTCAGCACGCCGCGCGCCTGCAGGTCCCGCAGTTGCTCGTCGCTCATCTCCAGCAGGTTCTGCAGCACGGCGCGCGTACCTTCGCCCAGCGTGGGCGGCGCGCTGCGGATCGGCAGGCGCTGGCCGTCGATGCGGTACGGCGGTGCGAACACATGCGTGGTGCCGGCCACCGGATGCGGCATTTCGCGCAGCAGGCCGCCCTGGCGGGTCCGCTCGCTGGTCAGTGCCTCATGCAGGCCGGCCACCTTGCCGCACGGGATGCCGCACGCCGTCATGCGTTCCAGCAGCAGATCCCGGGCGAAGCCGCGGATCAGGCCGGTGATCAGCGGGGTCAGCGTCTCGCGGTTCCTGGCCCGTTCCACGTTGGTCGCGTAGCGCGGGTCTTCCACGATGTCCGGGCGCTCGATGACCTGGCGGCAGAACTTGTCGAACTGGCTGTTGTTGCCCACCGCGATGATCAGCGGACCATCGGCCGAATCGAACATGCCGTAAGGCACGATGGACGGATGGGCGTTGCCGTAGCGCGCCGGATCATGGCCTAGCAGCATCGCGTCCAGGCCGTAGTAGCCGGTGACCATCACGCCGCAGTCGTACAGCGCCATCTCGATCAGCTGGCCCTTGCCCTTGCGTTCGCGGCGGAACAGCGCTGCCAGCACCGCCTGCGCGGCGTACATGCCGGTCATCAGGTCCACCACCGCCACGCCGAACTTCAGCGGCGGCTGGTTGGCTTCGCCATTGAGCGCCATCAGCCCGGCCTCGCCCTGGATCACCAGGTCGTAGCCGGGGCGCTTGGCTTCGGGGCCGCTGCTGTTGTAGCCGGACACCGCGCAGTAGATCAGCTCGGGCTTGATGGCCTTGAGCTGCTCGTAGCCGAGGCCGAGCTTCTCGCGCCGCCGGTCTTGAAGTTGTGGATGACCACGTCGAACTGCGGCAGCAGGTCATAGACGATCTGCACGCCTTCCGGGCTCTGCAGGTCGAGCGTGACGGACCGCTTGTTGCGGTTCATGCTGTTGAAGTACGTGGTCTCGGTCTTGCCGATGCGCATGCCCCAGTCGCGCGTGTCGTCGCCGCGGCCCGGATGCTCCACCTTGACCACTTCGGCGCCGAAGTCGGCCAGGACCTGGCCGCACAGCGGCCCCGCGAACACCCGCGACAAGTCCAGCACGCGCACGCCCTCCAGCGGGAAGTCGATGCCCTGGGATTGTTCCGTTGCCGTTTGCATTGCTCGTCTCCGTGAGCTGCGCGAGGCATGTGTCGCCTCGCTGCAGCGAATGATTCTGGCCACGCTGCGCGTCACGCGCAGCGCGACGCCAGCATTTCAGCGGCCAGCCTGGTTGAGGCTGGCGAAGTCCTTGCCCTCGGCCACCAGCTTCTCGAGCAGCGGCGCGGGCTTCCAGAATAGCGGGTCTTCCTTGGCAAAGGTGCGGATATCTTCCAGGATCTTAGGCAGGCCGACCATGTCCGCGTACTTCATCGGGCCGCCGCGAAAGCGCGGGAAGCCGTAGCCGGACAGGAACGTCACGTCGACATCGAGCGGACGCAGCGCGATGCCCTCCTCGACCACCTTGGCGCCTTCGTTGACCATCGCGGCCATGTAGCGCCGCATGATCTCCTCGGCCGTGAACTTGCGCGCGGCAATGCCCTTGTTCTGGCGCTCGGCATCGACGATGGCGAGCACTTCCGGGTCGGGCTGGCCGACGCGTGCGCCTTGCGGGTACAGATAGAAGCCGCGGCCCGTCTTCTGGCCGAACCAGCCGCGTTCGCAGATGCGGTCGGCGACCTCGACATAGCGCGCTTTCGGGTCGCGCGTGGCGGCGCGGCGCTTGCGCGTGGCCCAGCCGATGTCGCCGCCGGCCAGGTCGGTCACCTGGAACGGGCCCATCGGATAGCCGAAGCCGCGCACGGCTTCGTCGATCTCGTACGGGCTGGCGCCGTCTTCCATGATGTAGTCGGCAGCCTGCTTGTAGATCGCGAGGATGCGGTTGCCGATAAAGCCGTCACACACGCCCGCGCGCACCGGGATCTTCTTCATGCGCTTGGCCAGCTCGAACGCGGTCACCACCACATCGGGGCTGACCTTGGCCGGCACCACGATCTCGAGCAGCTTCATGATGTTGGCCGGGCTGAAGAAGTGCAGGCCGATCACGTCCTGCGGACGCGAGACGCTGTTGGCAATCGCATCGATGTCGAGATACGAGGTGTTGGTGGCCAGCACGGCGCCCGGCTTGCACACGCGGTCCAGCTGCTGGAACACGGCCTTCTTGACTTCGATATCCTCGAACACGGCCTCGATCACGAGGTCCGCATCGGCAATCGACTCATACGACGTGCTCGGCGTGTAGCGGGCCAGGATCGCGGCCTTGCCTTCCGGGGTCATGCGGCCCTTGGCGATCAGGCCGTCGTAGACCTTCTCGACATTGGCCTGCCCGCGCGCGATCGACTCGGCGTCGCGCTCGATCATCACCACTGGCAGGCCCGCATCCAGCGCGGCCACGGTGATGCCCGCGCCCATGGTGCCGCCGCCGATCACGGCAATGCGATTGAGCGCGCGCGGCGCCGCGCCTTGTGCTTCGGGCACCTTCGCGGTTTCGCGTTCGGCAAAGAACGCATGGACGAGGCCTGCGCGCTGCGGGCTGTTCAGGCATTCGACGAACAGTGCGCGCTCGCGGGCGAGACCTTCGTCAAATGGGAGTTCCACGGCGGCGCGCACGCATTCGACGATCTTCAGCGGCGAGAACAGCCCTCGGCTCTTCTTCGCGGTATCGGCCTGCAATGCATCGAGTTCGGCCAGCGCGGCAGCTTGTCGGCAATGACAAGGTCGCGCGTGCGGCGCAGCGGCGCGCCCTGCTCCAGCAATTCGTTCACATAGGCCAGGCCCGCGGCTACAGGATCGTCGCCCTCGGCCAGGCGGTCCACCAGGCCAGCGGCCTGCGCGGCCCTGGCCAACAGGTGCTTGCCACTCAGCATCAGCTCGGCAGCCGCCTTCACGCCCATCAGGCGCGGCGCGCGCTGCGTGCCACCAGCGCCGGGAAGCAGGCCCAGGTTGACTTCTGGCAGACCCAGTTTCGCGGCCGGCAAGGCCAGGCGATAGTGCGCCGACATGGCGACTTCCAGCCCACCGCCAAGCGCCGGGCCATGGATCGCCGCCACCACCAGCTTGCTGCTCGCTTCGATCTGGTTGCAGACCTCGGGCAGCGACGGCGGCATCGGCGGCTTGCCGAATTCGCGGATATCGGCGCCGGCGATGAAGGCCTTGCCTTCGCCCACGACCAGCACGGCGCGCACGCCGGCATCGGCTTCGGCCTGCTCGATCGCCGCCTTCAGGCCCTGGCGGACGGCCACGCCCAAGGCATTGACCGGCGGATTGCAGATGGTGATCACCTGCACGTCGCCCTGGCGGACTGCGCGAACGGCGGAAGCTTCGTTGGTCATGGGTTGTCTCCTGTAACTGGTCAACCCTGCATTCTTGCCTCGATAAATTGGCTATACAATCCCAATGATTGTTGACAAGACGTCAAATAAAATTTGACGATCATCGGCAAAGGGATAGCACATGCCAAAGGTAGCGCCTGCTGCCCAACCCTCTGCCGATGCCCCCTTGATTCATTCAATCACGAACCGCCGGAATGGTGATGTCCAGCGCGACGCCCGTGATTCCAGCCAAGGGGCGAGTCATACCACCCACCAGCGCGCGCTCGTTCCATACCTGAAGAGACAAAAATCGGCACAATGCGCCGCAATGGACACCTGACGACCTCGTATCGCGGTGCCGCGCACGGGCTTCGGCACTTATCCTGGGTTTCGTAGCTGAATTCACCCCCTCGAAATATCGATTGCCTTAGGCTTCGACTACTCGTACATTATTTCCATATATCGTAATCAGCTTCGATATTTCGGAGATAAAGCTTGCCTGTCCAGATTCCCGCAGCCAGCCGCGCCATGGCCGTATTCGAGGTCTTTGCGCGGGAGAAGCGCGACTTGTCCAATTCCGAGATGGCGAAGCTGCTTGCTGTTGCCGACAGCAGCTGCTCCGATCTGTTGCACACCCTGCACTCGCTCGGCTACCTGATGCGCACCACGCGCACCCGGCGTTTCTACCCCACCGGCCGCCTGTTCGAGACCGCGCGCCAGATCGCCGAAAACGACCCGCTGACCCGTCTGGCGGAGGAAGCCGTACGGCGCGTCACGGACACCACCAACGAGAGTGCCTTCTTCGGCGTGCTGGAACCCCAGGCGGTCCGGGTTGCCGCGGTGGCGCAAAGCCGGCTGCCGCTGCGCTACATCCTGGACGTCGGGGAACGCGTCGCGCTGCATGCCTCGGCACTGGGCAAGGCCATGCTTGGAATGCTGCCGGAAAACGAGGCGCGCTCCCGGCTGGAGGCTGTGCGGCGGCCGGCCGTCACGCCGAGCACCGTGGTCGATCTCGACCGGCTGATGGCGCAGCTTGCGCGCGGGCGCGATCAAGGCTGGTTTGAAGCCCATGACGAAGGCACGGCCGGGGTGACGGCCCTGGCCGTTCCCGCGCGCCTGGACGAGCGGCCGGTCGCCATCTCGCTGGCCGGCCCGACCGAACGTATCGAAAGACACCGCGAATCCTGTCTGGCGGCCCTGCGCGACGTGCGCGATTCCCTGCTGGCCGAACACTGAATCTGCAACCCCGACTCTGCAAACCAATTTAGGAGGAGAGAAAATGGACCTTGGACTGAATGGCCGCGTGGCGATCGTCACCGGCTCGGCGCGCGGCATCGGCGCGGAAACCGCCCGCATGCTGGCGAAGGAAGGCGCAGCCGTGGTGATCACGGACCTGGATCTTGACGCCGCGCGTGAAACCGCAAGCGGCATCGAGCAAGCCGGCGGCAAAGCCATCGCCGTGCAGTGCGACGTGCGCAAGGAAGACCAGGTACGGACGATGGTCGGCGCCGGCAAGGAAGCCTTCGGCAGCATCGACGTGCTGGTCAACAACGCCGGCCTGGTCAAGGACCGCACCATCCTCAAGATGGACGAGGCGGACTGGGACCTGGTGCTCGACGTGACCCTCAAGGGCGCCTTCCATACCTGCCGCGCAGCGCTGCCGTTCATGCACGAGAAGGGTTGGGGCCGCATCATCAACATCAGCTCGCGCGCGTTGTTCGGCAACCCGGGTCAGGCCAACTACTCGACCGCCAAGGCCGGCATCATCGGTCTCACGCGCGCGCTGTCGCTGGAGCAGGCGCGCAAGGGCGTGACGGTCAATGCCATCGCCCCGGGCTATATCGAGACCGAGTACATCAAGAGCCTGCCGAACTACGACACCATCCTGGCCAATGTCATGGCCAAGAACGCCGTGACCTTCCCGGGCGAGACCAGCGACATTGCCGGCGCCGTGGCCTTCATGGCATCGGAACATGCCCGCTACATCACGGGTACCACCCTGTTCGTGACCGGAGGCCGCTATGGTTGATCCCAATGTCGACGTCGATGGCCTCGATGCCAGCCAGACGCTGCTGCGCGACAACATCCGCCGCTACCTGAAGGAACACATCGCGCCGCGCATCGACCAGGCGGAGAAGGACAAGCAGTTCCCGCACGAGGCGCTGACCGGCCTGGCCGATTTCGGCTACTTCGGCGGCTACCTGCCCGAGTCCGACGGCGGCCTTGGCCTCGACTACCAGACCTGGGGCGTGATGATGGAAGAGGCCGGCTACTGCTGGCTGTCGCTGCGCATCCTGCTCAACGGGCTGAACATCGTCTCCGGCATCATCAACGCGTATGGCAACGAGGAGCAGAAGGAGCGCTTCATGCGTCCGCTGCTGCGCAACGAGCGCAAGACCTTCGTTTCCATCTCGGAGCCCGATGTCGGCTCCAACGTGGCCGAGATCAAGACCCGTGCCGACAAGCGCGGCGACCGCTACGTGCTCAATGGCAGCAAGCTGTGGATCACCAACGGCATGTTCGCCGACTTCGGCATCGTGGTGGCGCGCACCTTCAGCGACACCTGCAACGGCGAGCTGTCGCTGTTCCTGGTCGAGCGCGACGTGACGCCGTACAGCGCCACGCCGGTGGAGACCATGTTTACGCGCAGCACCGGCACCGCGGCCTTCACGTTCGAGAACGCCGAAGTGCCCGCCGCCAACCTGCTCGGCAAGGAAGGCCAGGGCCTGCGCCAGATCCTGATCGGCCTGAACTTCGGCCGCCTGAACGTGGCCATGGGTGCGGTGGGCGCGGCGCAGTGCGCGCTGGACCTGTCGGTGGACTATGCGCTGCAGCGCAAGCAGTTCGGCCGCCAGATCGGCTCGTTCCAGCTGATCCAGAAGCATATCGTCGACATGACCATGAAGACGCAGGCAGCACGCTCGCTGGGCTATCGCGCCGCGCGCTCGATGCAGAACGGCACCTCGCGTACCGAATGCTCGATCGCCAAGCTGTATGCGACCGAAGCCGCGTTCGATGTTGCCAACCTCGCGCTGCAGGTGCACGGCGGCATGGGCTACGCCACGGGCTACCCGATCGAGCGCATCTTCCGCGACACGCGCGGCGGGATGATTCCGGAGGGCACCACGGAGATCCAGACGCTCATTATCGGGCGCGAGATCCTGGGGATCAGTGCGCTGACCTGAACACTGGCCGAGACTGACACCGCCTGACTGAGGCTCCCCTCTCCCGCGCGCGGGAGAGGGGTCGGGGAGAGGGCAGGACTTACCACGAAGTAACCGACTTCGCTATTGCAAGCGCCCGCCCTCTCCCCCAGCCCCTCTCCCACAAGTGGGAGAGAGGAGCAAACCAGCGGCGCTATCACAAGCACCGAATACCGAACACCGAGACACACACCATGACCCAACCTGCCATCCTCGAGCAAATCGCCAACACCACGCTCTACTGGGAAGACCTGACGCCCGGCATGACGTACAGCACCTCGTCGCGCACCATCACCGAAGCCGACGTCGCCGCCTTCGCCGCGCTGACCGGCGACTTCAACAAGGTGCACGTCGACGCCGAATACGCCAAGGGAACCATCTTCGGCCAGCGCATCGCCCACGGCATGCTGGTGGCATCGTTCATGGCCGGCCTGACCTCGCGCTCGATCCCGAACCAGTTCTTCGAAGGCTCGCTGTTCAGCGTGCTGGAAAACCGCCTGAAGTTCCCCAAGCCCACGTTCATCGGCGACACCATCCGCGTGGAGATCGAAGTGGTCGAGCAAAAGACCACCAGCCGCCCGGACCGCGGCATCATTGCCTTCATGCGCAAGGCCATCAACCAGCGCGGCGAAGTGGTGGCTGAAATGGCCGCCACCTGCCTGTTCAAGCGCCGCGCGCAAGGAGACGCGCAATGACCAACCCGGCCATCTGGTTCAGCGACCTGTCGCGGCTGGTCAACCCGAACTCGATCGTGCTGGTCGGCGCGTCCGAAAAGCCGGACAGCATCGGCGGCCGCACGCTCGAGAACCTGACCACGTTCTCCGAATTCAAGGGCGAACTCCTGCTGGTCAACCCGGGCCGCACCGAAATTCACGGCCGGCCGTGCGTGGCATCGGTCAAGGACCTGAAGCAAGCGCCCGACCTGGCCATCCTGGCCGTGCGCGCCGACATGGTCATCGAGACCCTGCGTGACTGCGGCGAGCTCGGCGTGAAGTTCGCCATCGTGTTTACGTCGGGCTTCGGCGAGACCGGTGAAGACGGCCGCGCCGTGGAAGCCGAGATGCGCGAGATCGTCGCCAGCACCGGCATGCGCATCTATGGGCCGAACTGCCCCGGCCTGAACAATATGAATGCGCGCCTGGGCCTGACGTTCTCGCCGGCATGGCGCATCGACCGCCGTCCCGGCCCGATCGGCGTGGCCACGCAGGGCGGTGGCCTGGGCCGCTCGTTCATCCAGGCGATGGACCGCGGCGTGGGCGTGGGCCTGTGGTGCTCGGGCGGCAACGAGGTGGACCTCGAGGTCAGCGACTACATCCACTACATGGCCGATGCGCCCGACATAGAGGTCATCGTCACCACGCTCGAAGGCGTGCGCAACGGCCCGCGCTTCATGGCTGCGGCGCTGCACGCGGCCCGGCGCGGCAAGCCGATCGTCGCCATCAAGGTCGGCAAGTCGGAGTACGGTGCCAAAGCCGCGCAGTCGCATACCGCCGCCATTGCCGGCTCGGCCGAGATCAACAGCGCGGTGTTCAGCCAGCTCGGCATCATCGAGGTCGACGATATCGATGAACTGATCGACGTGGCTTCGCTGCTCGCGCGGCGCAAGCCACGGGCAAGGAACAGCTTGCGGTGTACAGCTTCTCGGGCGGCACCGCCGCGCTGGCGTCCGACATGGTCGGCCTGGCCGGCCTGAAGCTGTCGGAATTCGCGCCGCACACCATCGAGGCACTCAGGCAAGCCCTGCCCGGCTATGCCGCGTTCACCAACCCGGTCGACGTGACGGCCGAAGTGCTGGTCAACACCGAAGTCGGCTACGCCACGCTCCAGGCCACCGCCGCGGACCCCAACACCGACCTGGTGCTGGTACCGATCCCGGTGGAATACGGCAAAACCACGGCCATGCTGGCCGACAGCATGGTGCGCGTGCAGCTGGAGGAAACCAACACGCCGATCGTGCCGGTCTGGATGAGCGACCGCACCGGCGAGGGCCATCGCAAGATGATCGACGGCGGGCTGATGCCGATGCGCGCGGTCGGCAATGCCGTGCTGGCCATCCAGCGCTTTATCGAATACGGCCACTGGAAGGCGAAGTTCGAACGTGACTGGCGTCCTCTGTCCGACGTGACCGGCGTCGAGGCCACCTCCAACCTGTCCGAGGCGAAGACCAAGCACTGCTCGAGCAGGCCGGCATTCCGACGCCGCAGGGCGTGGTGGCGCGTTCGGCGGCCGAGGCCGCGCAGGCCTTTCGCAATGTCGGTAACGGCCGCGCAGTCATGAAGATCGTCAGCGCGGCCATCACGCACAAGACGGACATCGGTGGTGTGCGCTTGGCATAACGTCCGACGGTGCGGCCATGGCGGCCTATGAGGAAATCCACGCCAACGGCACCAAGGCTTGCGATGCCGCCAGGATCGAAGGCGTGCTGGTCGAGCCGATGCTGCCCTCCCCGTTTGTCGAAGCCGTGGTGGGCATCCACCGCGACCCGGTGTTCGGCCATGTGTGCACGTTCGGCCTGGGCGGCGTCAGCATCGAGCTGTTCAAGGACGTGAGCCGCCGCCTGCTGCCGCTGACGCCGGCCTCGGCGCGCGAGATGATCACCGAGACGCGCTGCTACGAACTGCTCAAGGGCTATCGCGGCCAGCCGGCCTTTGACATCGACGCGCTGGTCAACGTGCTGGTGAAGCTGTCCGACTTTGTCGCCAAGCATGCCGGCAGCATCGAGGAACTCGAGATCAACCCCCTTGCGGTCCGTCCGCAGGGTCATGGAGTGGCCGCGCTGGACGCCGTCCTCTCCTATCAAGGCACGGAGCCTTCGACATGGTAAAGACTGAAATCGGCTACACCACCACCGACACGATCATGGTGCGCGGCCTGAACCTCGCCACAGAGATCATCGGCAAGTTCGACTTTGTCGACATGATCTTCTTCACCACGCTGTCGCGCCTGCCCACGCCGCGCGAGAAGGTCATGGTCAACGCGCTGCTGGTGACCACGGCCGACCACGGCATCACGCCGAGTTCGCTGTCGGCCCGCCTGACCTACATCGGCGCGCCCGAAGCGCTGCAGGGTGCCGTGGCCACCGGCCTGCTCGGCGCCGGCAGCGTGTTCCTCGGCCCGATGCAGAACGCCACCGAGATGCTCAACGAAGGCACCCGCGAGCTGAGCGACGACGCCACCGACGAGCAGTTGCTGGAAACCGCCCGGGCGCTGATCCAGCGCTACAAGGAAAGCCGCCAGCAGGTCTACGGCGTGGGCCATCCGATCCACGTCGACGGCGACCCGCGCGTGCCGGCGCTGCGCGAGCTGTCGCGCCAGAACGGCTACTACGGCCTGCACTGGCGCCTGATGGAAGCGATCGTCCATGTGCTGGTCAAGGAGCAGAACCGCAAGCTGCCGATGAACGTTGTGGGCGCAATCGGTGCCATCGTGGCGGCAATGGGCCTGGACCCGCTGATCGCGCGCGGCCTGGCGCTGGTGGGCCGTTCCGCCGGCCTGCTCGCCCACGTGCTCGAGGAAAAGCAGGAGCCGATGGCGCGCGAAGCCTGGCAGCTTGTGCTGAAGGCAGACCCGCGCAACGTGCTGCCGTAAGGAGCCCTTGCCACAGGCGGCCGGCACTGAATGCACTCGCCGCCACAGGGACCCGGTATTTCGGCAGACAGAGCTTTTCGAACTGTACGATATTTCGTATAGTCCCACTGTCTGCCGAATTCACCACCCGTTCCCCAGCATGCCTACGATGATTCCTGCCGCCAGCCGCGCGATGGCGGTTTTCGAAGTGTTCGCGCGCGAAAAGCGCGAACTGTCCAATTCCGACATGGCACGCCTGCTGTCACTGCCGGAAAGCAGCACCTCCGACCTGCTCCATACCCTGCACTCGCTGGGTTACCTGATGCGCACGACCCGCACGCGGCGCTTCTACCCCACCGGTCGCCTTTCTGAGATTGCGCGGCAGATCGCCGAGAACGACCCGCTGAGCACCGTGGCCCAGGAGGCTATCGAGCAAGTCAGCGCCAGGACCAACGAAAGCGTCTTTTTCGGCGTGCTCGACGGCTCCGCGGTCAAGGTGGTCGCCGTGCAGGCGAGCCGCCTGCCCCTGCGCTACATCATCGAAGTCGGCTATCGCGCGGCCCTGCACGCGTCTGCACTCGGCAAGGGACTGCTAGGCCTGTTGCCACCCGACGAGGCCCGCGAGACGCTGTCCCGCAGTCATCTGCGCGCCGTCACGACGCATACGGTCGTCGACATCGACACGCTGATGGGCCAGATCGACAAGGGCCGAAAACGCGGCTGGTATGAAGCGATGGAAGAAGGCAGCGAGGGCGTCCACGGCCTCGCCGTAACGGGTTGGCTCGGCGGCCAGCCTGCGGGCATTTCGGTGGCCGGGCCTGCCGATCGCATGAAGAAAAACCACGACGCCTACCTGGCGGCGCTGATCGAGGTGCGCGACGCGCTGATGAGCGAGGAGTGAGCCTGGGCTCCTTTTCGCGTGGCACGAGGATTGTGAGCCTGCCGGCCGGCAGGGCACTTTCTACATGATGCCGGCCATCTGACTATCCGATTTCCACCACGCAGGTGCCATGGCCGGACCGTGGAAGCGCTGGACCGGCATGCTGCGACGCCGGTTTCTCCATCCGCGACGGCTATGCGCCAGTGGGCACTAATCCTGCTTGTTGGCGGAAATGGACGACGGATGGACAACCGGGAACCGGTTTCGATTGCTGGAGAACGGGGAGGAATACTTCCCCAGGCTGATCGCGGCCATCGGCGCTGCGAGCAGCAGCGTGCTGCTGGAAACGTTCATCCTGTCCGAGGATGACGTTGGCAGCCAGGTGGCTGAAGCGCTGGTCGCGGCAGCGCGCCGGGGCGTATGCGTAGCGCTGACCGTCGATGGTTTCGGCACGGCCGACCTCTCCGCCGACTATATGGCGAGATTGGCCCAGGCTGGCGTTGCGGTGCGAATGTTTTCGCCGGGCCACCGTCTGTTGGGCAAGCGGGCCAATCTCTTTCGGCGGCTGCACCGCAAGCTGGTGGCCATCGACGCGTCCATCGCCTTCGTTGGCGGGATCAACCTGTGCGTCGATCACCTTGTCGAGGCCAGCCCCATTGCAAAGCAGGACTATGTGGTGGAGGTACAAGGGCCGGCGGCACAAGTGATCCACACCTTCATGCAGGAGGCGCTTGACGCTGGCGCCGAAGCGCGGCACGCCGAGCGCAGGCGGCGCCGTCCAGCCGCGCCCGAAAACGCGGTGTCCGATGCCGCGTTGCCTGGCGCCGCGTTGCTCGTGACACGCCACAACCAGGCGCATCGCAACGACATCGAGCAGCACTACCTGATGGCGATCCGCGCGGCACGGCGGGAGATCATCATTGCCAATGCCTACTTCCTGCCTGGCTATCGCCTGCTGCAGGCGATTTGCGCTGCGGCGCGGCGCGGCGTCGATGTGCGGCTGATCTTGCAAGGCCGGCCCGACATGCTGTGGGTCAAGCGCACCGTTGACATGCTGTACGCCCACTTGCGTGGATCGGGCGTGCGGATCTTCGAATACTGCGAGCGCCCCATCCATAGCAAGGTTGCCGTGGTGGATGACGACTGGGCCACGGTGGGATCCAGCAATCTTGATCCCTTGAGCCTGTCGCTGAATCTCGAAGCCAATCTCGTCATTCGCGACGACACCTTCGTGGCCACGCTCAAGGACAACCTGCGCGACCTGATGTCCCGCAGCTGCACCGAGATCTCTGCCGTGGATAACGGGCACGGGGCGTGGTGGCATGGCATTGCCACGCCGGTGATCTTCCACTTCCTGCGCAAGTTTCCCGCCTGGGCCGGATGGCTGCCGGCCCATACGCCGCGGCTGGTGTCGCCGGAGGTACCGGCGGCCGCACCGGAGCCGCCGGCTGACATGGCCATGCACAACGTTCAGCGGGATGGCCCATGACAAGCCTGGCGATCTGCGCCGTGCACTGCGACGCGGCACCCGCTGGTCCCACGTCAGGCGCGTGATCGGCATCGCATTCGTGGCACTGGTCGCGTACCTGATCTACCACGCCCTCAGGGGCATCGACTGGGCACAGGTATGGCAGGCCCTGAAGCGCTACAACGCTGCCACGCTGCTGCCCGTGACGGGACTGGCCTGCGTCAGCTTTGCCCTGCACGCTTCATTCGACATCCTCGGGCGCCGCTACACCGGGCATCACCTGTCCACGCCGCGCGTCATGCGGATCGCGTTCATCGCCTACATATTCAACCTTAACCTAGGCGCGATGGTGGGCGGCCTGGGCGTGCGGCTGCGGCTCTATTCGCGCGCCAATGTCAGCGGGTCGCAAGTGGCGGGCATCTATACCATGGCCATCATCACCAACTGGACCGGCTACATGCTTCTGGCCGGCTGCGTACTCGCGGCAATGCCGCCAGCGTTGCCGAAGGAGTGGGGCGTCACACCATGGATGCTTCGTGCCCTTGGCTTGCTGATGCTGGCATGTGGCCTGCTCTACTGGCTGGCCTGCGCCAAGGCCAGGACACGCAGCATCCGGTTCAGGAAGCGCGTGTTCAAGCTGCCAGGATTCCGTTTTGCATTGCTGCAGACGGCGTTGTCAGTCACGAACTGGATCGTGCTGGCCAGCATCATCAATCTGCTGCTCCCGAAGGAGGTGACGCTGTGGCAGTCGCTTGCCGCCTTGCTGGTTGGCGCGGTCGCTGGCGCGCTCGCCCATATACCGGCCGGCATCGGCGTGCTGGAAAGCGTGTTCGTGGTGGTGCTGCGGCCAGTTGCCCCAGAGCATCTCGTGGTGGCCGCCTTGATCGCCTATCGGGCGCTCTACTACCTGCTGCCGATGGTGATCGCGTCGTCGATGTACGCGTGGATGGAGTTGCGCGGTGCACCCGCGGCGGGACAGGCCGACCGCGCCTGAGTCCTCTGCACGCGACAGCAGTACCGCTTCATGCCACCCCACACCTCCCCCGCGCAGACATGGCGTTCCTGATGAAGCGGTACTTATCAAACTGCCTGTCCCACCAATTGCGGGGGCGATGCCATGGCAGCGCGGGCCGAAGGTGTATGCATCAGAAGAATCGTGGCCGGCCTTGCCGATCAGTCCAGCGTGGCGCCGGCGCGCTCGATCGTGGCCTTCCACTTGGTCCGCTCGTTCTGCACAAAGGTCCGGAACGCCTCTCCGCTCAATGGCAGCGGAACGCCCCCCATCTTCTGCAGGGCTTCAACCGTGGCCGGTTCCTTGAGCATGCGCGACACGTCGGCCTCCCACTTCGCCACGACGGCGGCAGGTGTGCGCGTCGGGAAGAATAGTCCGATCCACGAGGTCGATTCCGCCCCCGGATAGCCCGCCTCGGCAATCGTAGGCACCTGCGGCAGTGCCGGCAGGCGGCTCACACCCGTTACGGCCAAGGCGCGCAGCTTGCCTGCCTGGACCTGCGCCAGCGTCGAGACCGGATAGTCGAATGTCAGGTCGACCTGGCCGGCCAGCAGATCATTGATCGACGGCGCGCTGCCCTTGTACGGAACGTGCACGAGCTTCACGCCCGCGAGCGTCTGGAATAGCTCGGCGGCCAGGTGGCTGCCCGTGCCATTGCCGGCCGACGATACCGCCAGCTTGTCCGGATGCGCCTTGGCGTACGCCACGAGGTCCTTGACCGACTGGTAAGGCAGCTTGCTGTTGACCACCAGCAGATTGGGGATGGAGACCAGCGCCTGCGCGGCGACAAAGTCCTTTGCCGGGTCAAAGCGCAGCGATTTATACAGGAACTGGTTGCTGGCCATCGTGCCCTGCGTACCGAGCAGGACGGTATAGCCATCCGGCTCTGCTCGCGCACGATCTCCGTGGCCAGGTTGCCGCCCGCGCCGGGGCGGTTGTCGACGATCACCCGCACGCCGTAGTCGCTGGTCATCCTGGCCGCGACAAGGCGCCCGATCTGGTCGGTAATGCCGCCGGGCGGGCCGGGCACGACCAGCGTGACAGGCTTGGCCGGATAGACGGGCACGGCCTGCGCTGCCGGCGCCACGGCGGCCAGTGTGCCGCAAGCCAGCAGGAAGCCGCGGGCGGCAACAGCCGTCTGGGCTAGCAAGGTTCGAAACTGCGTGATCAGCGGGGTCATGGAATGCGTCTCCTGTATGCCGGGATGCCGGCTATGCCTCTTGTGAAGCCATGTATGCGCTTTGGCTCTCCGCATCCCCAGTTGCCGGGTCGCGGTCCAAATTTATTCTACGCTCTTTCGTACATATCTACCGTATGTCGTAGCAATGCTCGCCGCGGTGAGGTGACGCGCAAACCACGGTTTCACGGTGGATGGCCCTTATAGCCGCCGGGGTGGGCCGCGCACGGCTGCGCCCCCCTTGGTCGAGTGGGGCTTTTCCGGCGTGGCCGCAGGAAACTGGTCCTGCCGTGGCGCGGCACCTTACCGACCGCGCCGCAATTTTCCGGACGCAAGATCATGCAGTCTCAACAGACAGCGCCCTACCCGTGCACCGCCAGCCGGCGGGGACCGCCCACATCCACCGGCATCGCGCATGCCGTCGCGCCGATGGATCGGTTGATGGACCTGCTTCAGGAAGTGCGGCAGTTCAGCCGCCAGCTGCAGCGCGGTGCGCGGGAGTCGGCGCGCGCAACGAAACATCGGTCCTACGCTGACACGCTGCACGCGCTGCTCGTCAACCGTATGCAGAGCGGCGACGCCCGCATGCGCATCGTCTGCTACGCCTGCGCAGCCGAACTCGGGGTTCCCATGGAGCTCGAGGCCGAGCATTGCCGGCAGGTCATGAGCGGCAGCCTCGGGTTTCCGCTGCGCGTGCTGTTCTGGGCCGCGCACCGCCGCATGCAGCCCGCACGCCGCCACCATGGCGGCGCCTGGTTGCTGCCGCAGAACTGATCAAGCTGTGGCGCGCAGGCCACGGCTGTACGCTCAAGCGCGCATATCGGTCCAACCCGTGCGGATTCGCCGCGGCTGCCCCGCTGTGTTGCGCATGAAGCGGCATAGCGTCTTTTCGATTGGGGGGCACCCGCGCCATCCGTGTCCCGGCGCCGTGTGCGCCGGAATCTTCGAGGCAATAGGGGGCAACCCCCGCGCCGCACAGATGTCCCGTTCCACGTGTTGCACATCTGCCGGGGCAAAAGCCACCCCGAAACGGGTAGCAGAGCCTGACGGTAACCATGCTTTCCTTGGTAACACGCACACCTGATGCGTAAAGCAACTTCCCCCGATCGGCACACCACGATGCACGGCCGGGGTAGCACAAACAACGATGGAGGAGATGGCAGCACATGAAACATAAACTGTGCGCATTGGCGGTGCTGGGAGCATTGTCTGCATGGAACGTCGCCGCTCACGCGACGTCGAACGTCACGCTTTACGGCGTCATCGATGCCCCGATCGAGTATGTCAACCGCGTCGCCACATCCGCCGCAACCCCGAATACCGGTGGGTCACGTATCGGCATGCCGAGCATTGGTGGCCTGTCCGCGTCACGCTGGGGCCTGCGCGGTACGGAAGACCTGGGCAGCGGCACGCAGGCACTCTTTGTCCTGGAAGGCGCATTCATGCCCGATACCGGCGCCATGTCTTCCGCCGGGCTGTTTGGCCGCGTCGCAATGGTGGGACTGAAGAAGAACGAACTGGGGCAGGTCACTTTCGGGCGCCAGACCACCAGCTTGCTGGACGGCCTCATCAACTTCTCGCCGCTGCGCTTTGCTGCCACGTACGAGCCGGGCATCTGGTGGATGGGGTTGAACTACCGCGAAAGCAACATGGCCAAGTACACCGGCCAGTTCGGCAACGTGCAGGCGGTGGCCCACTACTCGTTCGGCACCGGCGTGCCGGCATTGTCCAGCGGCAACCTGCTGGCCAACGGCGGCGCGGGCGAGGATCCGGCGCATGGCAAGGACAACACCGCGTATGGTGCGTCGGTGATGTACCTGGACGGCACGTTTGGCCTTGGTATCGGCTATGACCAATGGAATCCCGCACTCACGCCCGGCCAGACCGCGAAGGTGCGCAAGGCCTCGATCGGGGGGAGCTACGCCACCGGCCCATTCAAGCTGACCGCCGGCTACCGCTGGAACAAGGCCGACTTTGCCAACGGCAATACCTTCCTGCGCGACGACTACTGGTGGGCTGGCGTCAACTACCAGGTAACCCCCGCCCTCGGCCTCTCGCTCGCCTACTTCTACGCGGATGTCAAGCAGGCCGCCGCCACGCCCACGGGGGCGTCCACCAATCCGCCGAACATGCAGCAGTACACGTTCCTGGCGGACTACAACCTGAGCAAGCGCACCGACGTGTACTTCTCGGTCGGCTATGCGCACAACGGCAGCCTGAGCTTTGACAGCGCGGCGACGGCCTATGCGTTCAGCTATCCCTCCATGGCAGGACAGAAGAACATGGTCGGGGTGATCACGGGCGTCCGGCACATCTTCTGACGGGGCTGTTCGTACGAGAACGCGATGAGACTGCCCCTTCCTCCTGACGCGGACGCAATCATGCGGAAAAGGGAAATCCCGCGCCCCCGGCGCGGGATGAGATTGCTGACAAAGCTGGCGTGCCCGCTTGTTTGCTCCCCTCTCCCGCTTGCGGGAGAGGGGCTGGGGGAGAGGGCGGGCGCATGGCAAGCACCGTAGCGCCTCACTTCGTGGATGCTCCTGCCTCTCCCCCGCCCCTTCTCCCATAAATGGGAGAGGGGAGACAACACTCGCAACTTTGACTCTGTCGGCAGCCTCAATCCCGCACCCTGGCGCGGGATTCGCCTGATGGCGCGGGTCGCCGGTACAGCCGGGCCAACTGGCCCGGCAACTTCAAGACCATAAAAGGAGACTGACAATGCTGAATTTCAACGCCGCACCCTGCGGCTGCTGTCCCCCATCCTCGCCGCGCTTGCCGTCGCCACGCCGGTCAAGGCGGCCGACTACCCCGTGCGCCCTGTGAAGATCGTTTCCGTCACCAGCGCCGGCACCGGCGTTGACGACTACACGCGCCTGCTGGCCAAATACCTTTCCGACAAGCTCGGCCAGAGCTTCGTTGTAGAAACCGCCCGGGCGGCAATATGGTCGTGGCCACCGACTACGTGTCCAAGGCAGCGCCGGACGGCTACACGCTGCTACTCTCGGGCTCCGGCGCAATGGCGGCCAACCCCTTCCTGTTCCGCAAGCTGCCGTATGACCCGATGAAAGACTTCGCGCCCGTGGCGCGGCTGTCGGTGCTGCCTATCGCCGTCATCGTGCCCGGCAATTCGCCCTACCACACGGCCGGTGACCTGATCGCTGCCGCGCGCGCCAATCCGGGCAAGCTGAACTTCGCCACGTCCAGCACCGGTTATCGCGTCGTCATGACCGCCTTTAACGAAGCCGCCAAGATCAACGCCGTCAGCGTGCCCTACAAGGCCGCCAACGCGATGATGACCGATGTCATGGGCGGCATGGTCGACTACGGCGGCGTCGAAGTGTCGGCCATCATCCCGCACGTGCAGAGCGGCAAGCTGCGCGCGCTGGCAATTACCGGCCCGAACCGCCTGCCGCAACTCAAGGATGTGCCGACGCTGCGCGAACTCGGCCTGGAGCGCTTCCCGCTGAGCACCTGGGTCGGCCTGTTCGCGCCGGCCGGCACGCCGCAGCCTATCGTCGACAAGCTGACCCGCCTCGCCGTGCAGTTCGCCACCACGCCGGAAGCCATGGCGCATTACCAGGCACGCGGCAGCGCGGCCTACCCCGCGGACGGTGCCGAGCTGCGCAAGAACATCGTGGCCGACCAGAAGAGCTGGAAGCAGATGATCACCGTGGCCGGCATCCAGCCCGAATAAGGCGTCATGACCATCAGTGATTGCCAGGCCGTCCCAACGTGATTTTCCTGAGAACTGACAGATGAAGACAATCGACCATTTTTACATCCATGGGGAATGGGTCGCGCCGGCTGCCGGAAGCACGCTGACCGACGTGATCAACCCCGCCACCGAAGCGCCGCTGGCCCGGCTCACGATGGGCACCGCGGAAGACGCCAACCGCGCCGTCGCGGCCGCGCGCGTTGCCTTTGACTCGTGGTCGCAAAGCACGCGCGAGGAACGCATCGCGCTGCTGGAGCGCATCGCCGAACAATACCGCGCGCGCGTGCCCGAACTCGCCGAGGCAGTGCGCCTCGAAATGGGCGCACCGGTCACCCTCTGCAACGCCATGCATGCGCCGATCGGGCTGGTGCATATCCAGAACACGCTCGAAGTCCTGCGCGGCTTTGAATTCGAGACCACGCGCGGCAAGACCTGGCTGCGCCGCGAGCCCGTCGGCGTGGCCGCGCTGATCACGCCGTGGAACGTGCCGCTCAACCAGATCGCGGCCAAAGTCGCGCCTGCGCTGGCCGCAGGCTGCACGGTGGTGCTCAAGCCTTCGGAAATCGCGCCGCTGGACGCGATCATCTTCGCCGAGATCATGCATGCGGCCGGCACGCCGCCTGGCGTGTTCAACATGATCTTCGGCGACGGGCCATCGGTCGGCGCGGCGCTGTCGTCGCATCCGGATGTCGACATGGTGTCGATCACGGGGTCCACGCGCGCCGGCGTGGAAGTGGCGAAGAATGCCGCGCCGACGGTCAAGCGTGTCGCCCAGGAGCTGGGCGGCAAGTCGCCGCTGGTAGTGCTCGACGATGCCGACCTGAAAGCCGCCGTGACTGCCACCGTGGCCCAGTGCATGGTCAACACCGGCCAGGTCTGCGTGGCCCCGACCCGTCTGCTGGTACCGCGTGCCCGCTATGAGGAAGCCGTCGCCATCGCCTCGGCGACCGCCAACGCGCTCACGGTGGGCGATCCTGCCGATCCTGCAACCAGGATCGGGCCGCTGTCCAATCGCGCGCAGTTCGACAAGGTGCAGCAGATGATCGGCATCGCCATCGAGGAAGGCGCGCGCGTAGCGGCTGGCGGGCCGGGCCGCCCGGATGGCCTCGGACGCGGCTTCTTCGTGCGCCCGACGATTCTTGCAGACGTGCACAACGGCATGACGGTCGCGCGCGAGGAAATCTTCGGCCCGGTGCTCTGCGTGATTGCATATGACAGCGAGGAAGAGGCCATCGCCATCGCCAACGACACCGTCTACGGCCTGTCGGCCTATGTCGCCTCCGGCGATGCGGAGCGTGCGCGCCGTGTAGCCGCCCGGCTGCGCGCGGGCACCGTTCGCATCAATGCCGCGCCGGCCGACCTGACCGCGCCATTCGGCGGCTGCAAGCGCTCGGGCAACGGCCGCGAGTTCGGCCAGGAGGGGCTGGTCGAATTCCTGGAGTGGAAGGCGATCAGCCTGTAAGGCACTACAGCGGCCATGCGCGCCACTCCCGTGCAGGGAGCGTCGCGCATGGCGAAGTCGTCGTCAGAACTGGAACTTCGTCTTCGCAATAATGCCGCGCTGGATCTCGCTGGTGCCGCCGTAGATCGTGGTGGCCCGGCGGAAGAATGCCTCCGTCGCCATATCCTGCATGACGTCTTGCATTGGCAGCGGCTCGCCGGCATGGCCGTCGTGGCTCGACGGATACGACACCGGGCCATAATCGCCCATGCTCTCGATCAGGAACTGGCCCATCTGCTGCTGCAGTTCGGTACCGCGGATCTTCAGCATCGATCCCAGCGCATGCGCGGCGGGGCTGTGGTCGCCGGCCTGCTCCATTGCCGCGACGCGCTGCACCATGACCGCGATGGCTTCCAGCTCGGCCTCGTAGCGCGCCAGGCGCTGCGTAAACTGGGGCTGCCCGCCCAGCGTGCTGCCCGCGGCAGGCGCCGCCGCCAACGCGCGGAGCTGGCGTTGCAGGCGGCGCAGCGTGGGCAGGTCCGCCGTGGTCGCGTGCTCGTTGTTCAGCAGAAACTTGGTGATCTTCCAGCCGCCGCCTTCCTCGCCGATCAGGTTGGCGACCGGCACGCGCACATTATCGAAGAAGGTCTCGTTCAGGTGATGGCAGCCATCGATGCTGATGATCGGACGCACCGTAATGCCGGGCGTCTTCATGTCCACGAGAATGAAGGTGATGCCGGCCTGCTTCTTTTCGCTGTTGCCGGTGCGCACCAGCAGGAAGATCCAGTCCGCCTGGTGCGCGTAGCTGGTCCAGATCTTTTGGCCGTTGATCACGTAGTGATCGCCATCGCGCACGGCTTGCGTGCGCAGCGAAGCGAGGTCGGAACCGATCCCGGCTCGGAAAAGCCCTGGCACCACAGCCGCTCGCCGCGCAGGATCGCGCCGATATGTTCCTCCTTCTGCCGCGGCGTGCCGAAGTGGTTCAGCACCGGGCCGACGAGCTTCTGCGCGAAACCGTCCTGCGACGGGGTGCCAGCCAGCGCGCATTCCTCGTCGAATGCCAGGCGCTGCGCCACGGTCCAGCCCGTGCCGCCGTGTTCGGCGGCCCAGTATGGCGCGCCCCAGCCATGCGCGTTGAGCACGCGCTGCCACTGCATCAGCGTGTCACGCGGCGAACGCATGCCATGCGCGCGGCGCGGCATATCGGCGGACATCTGTTCGCGCAGGAAACCACGCACCTGCTGGCGGAATTCGGCGAGGTTGGGGTCGGGTCGGAAATCCATCTGATTCGCTCTCCATCTGACGTGTGGCGGGGCCGCGGACGCAGCTTGCCGGATGGTGACACCTTAAGGGCTGGGGACGGTTGCTGGCGCCCCCCGGCGCTGGTGGCAATAGATGCCGTCAGGTATGGAGCGGCGCCAGACTTTTCTGGCTGGTACTTGCAGGGTGATGATGCGAGATCCCCCCAAGTCGAGTGGTCACTTTTTGCGCCCATATGGCGACACTATGTGGGTGGCGGGCTTTCGCCGTTTCTTAACGGCGAAAGCCTGCTGGCGGTTGCGCGTGGCCCGTTGTGGGGACATGCTGCGTGACAAGCCAGGACGCCACGGTCTCCACCACCCGGTCTGCTCGACCAGTGGGTCTTGGCGCTCCGGGTTGGTCTGTCTCGGGGCGCTTTCTTTTTCTTTTGCGGGGAGTGCTGGCAGGGGCTGCTGTTTCGCCGGCGTAGCCGGCGGGGTCTTCGTGACTGACTGGGGCGTTGTGCTTGGCATGCGCTGCTGTTTCGCCGGCGCAGCCGGCGAGTCACTTTTTGTCCGAGCGACAAAA
>LRMT01000037.1 GCA_001725945.1 Cupriavidus sp. UYMMa02A
GCAAATTTGCAGGGCCGCTCCGCGGGCCTGCGCATTGCCCGTCACGCGGGCCCGTCCTAGACTGCCTGCACGGCCACCGGCACGGCGCGGTGGCCGCCGCAACGCGACATAGGACACCTGATGAAGCTCTACTACTCTCCCGGCGCCTGCTCGATGGCAGTGCACATCGCCCTGCGTGAAGCCGGCCTGCCCGTCACGCTCGCCAAGGTCGACCTGATCCACCACAAGCTGGTGGAAGCCGAGAACGGTTCCGACGACTACTACACCATCCATCCACGCGGCTATGTGCCGCTGCTGCAGCTCGACGACGCTCGCGCCACAGCGAAGTCGCTTCGCTGCTGCAGTACATCGCCGACCTCGTTCCCGACCGCAAGCTGATTCCTGCCGCCGGCACGCGCGAGCGGCTCGAAGCCACCGGCTGGCTGACCCTGGTCTCCACCGAGCTGCACAAGGTGTTCAGCCCGTGGCTGTGGCACAAGGAAACCGCCGACAGCACCGCGCAGGCGTGCAAGGCCAAGCTCCAGCTGCGCTTCGCCGAACTCGACCGCCACCTGCAAGGCGCGAGTTCCTGATCGGCAACACCTTCAGCGTGGCCGATGCCTATTGCTTCACGATCATGGGCTGGGCCCGCATGCTGATGATGCCGCTGACGGCCTACCCATCGCTGCAGCAGTACCTGTCGCGCGTGGCGGCACGCCCTGCCGTGCAGGAAGCGATGCGCGCAGAAGGGCTGGTCCGCGATTGATCAGTCTGACATGACGCGGGCAGGCGGCACACGGTAGTGGTTCGGCGTGAGCAGGTCCAGCCCGCATTGCAGGCCATCGACCCAATCGATGAAGCGCTTGACCATGGCCTTGCCGCGAAACGACGGCCCGTGCTGCGGCACGATCCATTCGATGTCGAGCGTGCGGGCCATGGCCGCCCACAGCCGGCATGCACGATTGCCACTCATGTAGCGCTGGTGGAACGGCAGCATTCGCACTGCGTGGGCATCGAAATCGGTGACGGTGGTGCCGGCCTCGCCAGCGCTTGTCATGGCTGCGCCAAGTCGCCGGAGAACAGGATCCTGCTGACCCGATCGTAGAACTGGAAATTGCCTTCGGAATGCAGGAAGTGCGCCGGCACGGCAATCAGCGTGCCGTGGCCCAGCGGGATATGCATGCCGGCGTCCGGAATGGTGACGATGCGCCCGGCAGTCTTTCCCGCCTGGCAAAAATGCGGCAGAAAGCGCGCCCAGACTTTCGAGATGAGGACCTGGCAGTCCGCCCCCGTCAGCCAGCGCCCGACCGAGGCAACGATATCCGGGTCCGCGTGCGAGGCCAGCACGTAGTCGAGCTGCTTGGGCGGGAAATAGCGGCTGATGGCCAGGTACAGCTCGCTGTAGGTCATTTGCCCGCCGGGGTCGATCAGCGCGCCATGGCCGTGGTCGACCACCAGGAACTGATTGGTCTGCACCACTTCGCCATGCGCTTCCTCGACCAGGTCGGCAAACATCAGGCAGGTATGCCCAGCCGCGTCGTACAAGGTGATGCCCATCGTCCCGCTCCGCCGTCTGAAAGACGCGACGTTAATCAGCGAGCGGCAATGGGAGCTTGATACAAATCAATCTTCGGAAGCGACACAGCCCGGCCATGGCCGGGCTGTCGCAAGCGAAAGACAGAGAGTGACCGCTCAGCGCGGGTTGGCCAGCAGTTGCTCGATCTTCGCCACGAACTGCTTGTCATCCGGCGTGGTCTTGCTGTTGTAGCTGGCCACGACGTTGCCACTGCGGTCGATCAGGTACTTGTAGAAATTCCACTTGGGCGCGGTGCCGGTTTCCTTCGCCAGCAGCGCGTACATCGGGTTGACGTCGCCGCCGCGCACGTGCGACTTGCCCAGCATCGGGAACTTGACGCCATAGGTGTTGTAGCAGAAGTCGGCGATCTCTTTCGCCGAGCCCGGCTCCTGCGAGAAGTCATTGGACGGGAAGCCCAGCACCACCAATCCGCGCTCGCGGTAGCGCGAATAGAGCGCCTCCAATCCTTCGTACTGCGGCGTGAAGCCGCAATAGCTCGCGGTGTTGACCACGAGCACGACCTTGCCGGCGTACTGGCAGAGATTCTGTGGCGCTTCGTCCTGCAGGCGCGGGAACTGGAAGTTGAGCGAGGCCGGGCAGTTGCCCGCCGGTGCGGCAGCCGGTGCTGGTGTCGGAATCGGGGCAGGCTTGTCGGCGGCGCGGGCGGGGTGCGGCAGGAACGCTGCACTGGCGGCGGCAAGCGCAAGCGCCGTGACGAAGGCGGCAGGGCGCAGGGAAGCGGCGGCGAGGGCGGACTTGTGGCGGTTCATGCGGCGGTTCATGCGATGTCTCCTGTCTCCATAAGGGGCGGCTCGCTGTATCGGGTACGCGATAGTCTACGCCGATGCCGGCCTTGCCGCCGGCGCCTGGCTCAGTCCATCGCCAGCGTGGCGGCGTGCTCCGTGACGCTGCCGCGCAGCTCCACGTCCGGCATGCAGCGCACGATGCCAAGCGCCACGAGCGCGGCGACGGCGCCCACGGCAAAGATCAGCTGGAAGCCCGATTCGACGCCGGCCGAAAGCATCTGCCGCACCGCCGGCGAGAGCTGTGCCAGCGCTTCGCTGCCATGCCGCAGCGCGCCGAGGTCCAGCGCCTGCGTGACACCTGCGGCGGCCGCGGCGTGACGGAACTCCAGCGTCAGCAGCGTACCGGCGAGCGCCCCGCCCAAGGCGCTGCCGAGCGAACGCAGCACCAGCAGTGCGCCGGTGCCGGTACCGGTGTCGCGGCGCTCGAGCACGTTCTGCACGCTCATCAGCGTACCGACCATGGCCATGCCCAGGCCGGTGCCGCCCACGGCCATCGCCAGCAGCACCACGCCAGCGGCACGTCGGGCGTGGACAGCGCCAGCACCGCCAGCCCGAGCACGCCAGCGACGAAACCGGCTGTCAGGATGCCGCGCATGCGGCCCACGCGCGGCGCCAGCCACGCCACGATGAAATTGCCCGCGACCGTGGCCAGCAGGAACGGCACCACCAGCAGGCCCGACATCGACGCATCGGCGCCGCGCACGAGCTGGAAATGCAGGGGCAGGGCGAAGATGCACAGGAAGATGTTCAATGCAGCCAGCGCGGAAGCGGCCACGCCCATCACATAGGCGCGGTTGGCAAACAGCCGCGGCGGCAGCATCGGGTCGGCGGCCCGGCGCTCCTGCCAGGCGAGCGCCGCCACGGCGGCCACCGTCAACAGCGCCAGCAGGCCGAGCTGCGGCGAGATCCAGTCGAACACATCGCCGCCCCAGCTCATCGCCAGCAGGAACGCGACGATGGCAACGGCCAGCAGCAGCGCGCCCAGCCAGTCCACGCGCGCACGGCCGCCGCGCACGGGGAGCATGGCCAGACCGCGGTAGCACAGCAGCATGGCCAGCCCGCCCAGTGGCAGGTTGATCCAGAACAGCCAGCGCCACGACAGGTTGTCCGATACCCAGCCGCCCACCAGCGGCCCGGCAATTGACGCTACAGCCCACACCGTCGCCAGGTAACCCTGGTAGCGCCCGCGCTGGCGCGGGGCCACTACGTCGCAATGGCGGCTTGCGCGAGCGACATCAACCCGCCACCGCCAATACCTTGCAGCGCACGGAACATGATCAGTTGCCCCAGCGACTGCGCCAGCGCGCATGCGGCCGAGGCCAGGATGAACAGCGTGATCGCCACCATCAGCAGCCGGCGCCGCCCGAAGCTGTCGGACAGCTTGCCGTACAGCGGCGTTGCGACGGTCGAGGTGATCAGGTACGCGGTCACGATCCACGACAGGTGCCCGAATCCGTTCAGGTCATTGGCTATCGCCGGCACGGCCGGGATCACTACGGTCTGGTCGAGCGCCGCCAGCAGGATGCACAGCACGATGCCGCCGATGACGCGCATGATCGCCTGGTGGTTGTGAGCGGGGGCAAGGGGAATCGAAGCGTTGGCCTGTGTGGCCGGGGTAAGCGAGGACATGGGCAGACAACGACAAGCATGCAGCCCGGTGGCTGCGGATGCAAAGCTGGGGAGTTGACCGGCCAGGTGTCGATCCGCGCGGTGACGGCGCAAGGCCGTGGCGGAAGGGGCCGGATACGCTAATTCAGTAACCGCATAATTATATGCGGTTATCGCCTATAGCGTGCGACACGCAGCAACAAGGCGCTGCGCGCACGGGCGCTGCCGTGGTGACCGGCAACCGCCCGCGTGGGAATGCGGCGCTAGTGACGGCCGCCGTGGATGTAGTGCTCGAGCTGCTCGATGATGAACTGCTGCTCGGAGATGATGTCCTTCACGAGGTCACCGATCGACAACATGCCGAGCAGATCCTCGCCATTCATCACCGGCAGGTGGCGCATGCGATGCTTGGTCATCAGCGCCATGCACTCGTCGGTACTCTGGTCACCGCTGACGTAGATGACCGACGACGTCATGATGTCGCGCACCAGCGTATCGCGCGAGGAACGTTGCATCAGGATCACCTTGCGCGCGTAGTCACGCTCGCTCAGGATGCCGACGATCTTGCCGTGCTCCATCACCAGCACGGCACCGATGCCTTTCTCCGCCATCAACTGCAGCGCGGCATACACCGTCGCCGTAGGCGGAATGCTGAAGATGGCCTGCGTCGGCTTGGACTCTACGACCTGGCGTGCGGTTTTCATCACCCACTCCTCTTCTGTCGATCATGCGGTGCGGCAGAGATGCCATGTCCATCAGATTAGCAAAGGATCGCGCGCGGTTACAGGGTGACTTACACGAATCTTCCTGAAGGCAGATCTGCGCGAAACTATGCGGTGGCCCTGCGGGCCTCCGCTCACTCGGTCAGCATCCGTACCTTCACCTTCTTGCCCTTCACCTTCCCCGCATTCAGCTTGCGCACCGCTTCACGCCCGATAGCGCGGTCCACCGCGATGTAGGTCGACATCTCCATCACGTTGATCTTGCCGATCTGTTCCTTGGTGAAGCCAGCGTCGCCGGTCAGCGCACCGAGGATATCCCCGGGCCTGATCTTCTCCTTGCGCCCGCCCAGCATCTGCAGCGTGACCATGGGTGGCAACAGGCGCTCGGTGCTGGCCGCCTGCAGTTCGGCGAGTGGGTGCCATTCGAACTCCCCGCCGTGGTGCTGTTCCAGGTTGCCCACGCGCCCATCTCGTCCATGCTGACCAGGCTGAAGGCCCAGCCTTCCTCGCCGGCGCGGCCGGTACGGCCGATTCGGTGATGTGGATTTCGGGGTCGGGCGTGACCTCGACATTGATCACCGCTTCCAGCTGCGCGATGTCGAGCCCGCGCGCGGCTACGTCGGTCGCCACCAGCACCGAGCAACTGCCGTTGGAAAACTGCACCAGCACCTGGTCGCGGTCGCGCTGTTCCAGGTCACCGTGCAGGGCGAGCGCCTGAAAGCCCTGTGCGCGCAGCAGGTCCACCAGATCGCGGCAGCGCGCCTTGGTGTTGCAGAACGCCAGCGTGCTGGCCGGGCGGAAATGGTCCAGCAGGCGGCCAACGGCGCTCAGCCGCTCGTCTTCGTCGACTTCGTAGAAGTACTGGCGAATGCTGCTGCTGTCGTGCCGCTCGGCCAGCTTCACTTCCTGCGGATTGCGCAGGAACCTGTGGGTGAGCTTGTCGATGCCCGGCGGATACGTGGCCGAGAACAGCAGCGTCTGGCGATCGCGCGGGCAGCGGCTGGCCACATAGGCGATGTCGTCGAAGAAGCCCATGTCCAGCATGCGGTCGGCCTCGTCGAGCACAAGCGTACCGATGGCGGACAACTCCAGGCTGCCGCGGTCGATGTGATCGAGGATCCGCCCCGGCGTGCCCACCACGACGTGCGCGCCATGGACCAGGCTGTCTACCTGCGGGCGCATCGGCGAGCCGCCGCACAGCGTGAGCACTTTCACATTCTCTTCAGCCCGCGCGAGGCGGCGGATCTCCTGCGTGACCTGGTCGGCCAGTTCGCGCGTGGGGCACAGCACCATCGCCTGCACGTCGAAGCGGCGCGCGTCGAGCCGGTGCAGCAGGGCCAGCGCAAACGCGGCGGTCTTGCCGCTGCCGGTCTTGGCCTGCGCGATCAGGTCATGGCCGGCCAGCGTCAGCGGCAGGCTGGCGGCCTGGATTGGCGTCATCTCGTCATAGCCGAGCTGGGCCAGCGTGGCCAGCGTGGCCGGCGACAAGGGCAGGGCGGAGAAATCAGCGGCGGGCGCGGAAGCGCCGGCTTGCGGGGGCAGGGAGCTCGTGTTCATGCCGGATTGTAGCAACGTGGTTCAGTCAGCCGACCGGAAGGTCACGCGCCCTTCTTCGCCGGCACTTGTTCCTGCGGTTCCCAGCCCAGGCGCGACAGCAAAGCCTGCGCCGCCGCCGGGGCACGTTCCTTGGCGCCGTTGATGAAGAAAATGAAGACTTCGCGCCGCCGCGCCGCAGGCTGCTTTTCCTCCAACAGCTCCAGGTTCGCCGGCGCCTTGCCCGCGGCCCACGTGCGCGCATGCTCGGCCCACGCGTCCAGCGCCTTCGGCCCGTAGCCGGTCTTCAGCTTTTCGCTGCTGTCCATCAGGCGCGCGTAGACGAAGCCGGCGGTCAGGTCGGCCATCGACGGAAACTTCGGCGAATCGGTGTAGACGGTGGCAGCCTTGTATTTGCGCGCGAGCTTCAGGTAGTCCGGCGACATGAAACTGTCATGCCGCACTTCAAGCACGTGGCGCAGTTTCACGCCCTCCACCGAATCGGGCAGCAATTGCAGGAAAGCCTCGAAGTCCTCGGCATCGAACTGCTTGGTCGGCGCGAACTGCCATACCAGTGGCCCGAGTTTCGGGCCCAGCTCGGCAATGCCGCTGTCGATAAAGCGCGCAATCGAGTCGCCCGATTCCGCGAGCACGCGGCGGTTGGTCGCAAAGCGCGAGGCTTTCACCGAAAACATGAAATCATCTGGCGTCTCGTCGCGCCACTTGGCGAAGGACGTGCGCTTCTGGGTGCCGTGGTAGGTGCTGTTGATCTCGATCGCCGTCAGGTGGCGGCTCGCGTATTCCAGTTCGCGCGCCTGCGCCAGTCCGGGGGGATAGAAGTTGTCGCGCCACGGCGCATAGGTCCAGCCGCCGATGCCGACGCGTATCCGGCTATCGGCCGTGCCGGATGCACCGGCCTTGCGCCGGGAAGCGGGCTGCCGTCCAGAGGCGGACGGTTCATCTGGCGTGGATGCGGATTTGCCCGCGGTACGTGCTGCCATGGCGCAATACTCCGGACGCGAGACTGGAAGTCTAGCGGGAAACCATGGCCAGCGGGATAACAAGCCGAACCGGCCGTGCGGAGAAAAACAAAAGCCGGAAGCAGGCTTTTGCCCGCTTCCGGCTTATCCGGTCCACCCGGTTTCAGCCCCGAACGCTCAGAACGAGAAGTTCTGGATCACGTCGGCGGTGTTCACATCCACCTGCTGGGTTGTCACCACGCCGGCGGAGCTGGTGGCTTGCACGCTGTACTTGCCGCCAGCCGCACCGTCAGGCTGCAGAGGAATCGGCAGCGCTGTCTGGTAGGTGCCGACCACCGGTGCGGCAACCGGCAGCGCCGGCGCGGCCGCGAAGAAGCTGTAGGCACCGGTATCGGTAGCGGCAGCCGTCGCGGCGATCTCGAAGGTACCGCCGTTGACCAGTTGCAGCGCGCGCAGCGTCGCTTCGGCAGATGCCGGCGAGACCGTGCCCGAAACCCGGCGGTACGTCGAAGTCGGCAGCGACATCGGCGACGCGGTGGTCGAGATCGCGGTGCTGGCGCCTGCCACCACCGGCACGCTACGCACAATGCCCGTGCCGCGGCCATTGGCCGCGCCCGGAACCACCACCACATCCACCGCACCGGCAGTGCTGCTCTGCTCGATCGGCGACAGCGTGAAATTGCCGTTGGCGTCCGCCACCGTGGCCTTCACGACCACGCCGTTGCGCTCGGCATAGACACTGGCGCCCGGGGCCGAACCCACCACGCCGGTCACGGCACCGCTGACCACGGTCGGTATCGCCGTCACCACCGGCTTCAGGCCATAGCTGCCATTGCCACGCTTCACCACCGACTTGCAGGCGTCGAAGTCCAGCACCAGTCCGTCAGCGTGCCGGACGATACTGTGAACGGCCGGTTGATCTTGATGCCCGATTGCACCGCACTCGGTGTATCCAGCGTCTGCTCGCTACCGCCGGTAGGGACGACGGAATTGGCAAGCGCAGCGGCACCGGCCCCGTTGTTCGGGTCGAGCACCAGCCGGATCTGCTGGTAATTGCCAGCCGGCAGTGCGGTCTGGCCCAGCGTGGAGAGCACGCCGTTGGTCAGCGACAGCAGATCGATCTTGCGCGCCGGCGATACGTTGATGTCGACCCAGCCGCTGCCGCCAGGATCGGCATTGGCGTTGGTATTCACGCGCACCCGGTTGACTGTCACGAAGACATGATCGAAGCCGCAGGCCGGCGCATCGGTCATCGAGACCTTCAGCGTTCCCTGCCCGCCACCACCTGAATCATCGCCACCACCGCCGCAAGCTGCCAGCCCAAGGGCGCCGGCCAGTGCGACGATGCGCAAGGCGCTGGAAGAATAAGAAAAAGAATGTTCTGACACGGTGTCTCTCCACTTGTTGGTTGTGGGTTGACTGCAGAATATGCGCCAGACCGCATAAGAGCTGTAAGTGTTTGTAATGGGCTGTAAGGGAATGCGGTCGATTGTCTGCATATCCGCTCAGCCAGACTTTGCCGTTGGCAGATGCATGCGTGAACGCGCAGTGCACTGCGGCGACGCATTTGCTGCGTTGCCATCGACGGCGCAATCGCTGCGAAGACATCAGACGCGCCGATCATCACGCTGCAGAGCAATGCCGCTTGCATGGCAGCGCATCATCAGGCGTTGCACCATGCGACACCAGGCCCTGCCGCGCGGACTCGCTGTCGCGAATGCACGCATTCACGACAGCGGCAGGTGCCGGATATGCACCAGGTTACCGAGTTGCTTCCGTAATACGCGTCAATTCACGACGGCCAGTGGGGTGGCCTCAAGTCAGCGGGCAGCGCCGGCCAGGTTGCGTTGCCCGGCCTGGCAGCGTGCCCGGCATTCCTGCGCGGCGCACGCTGGCCGGCATCACGACGTCAGCGCATTCAGACGCGCATGGAGCCGCCCTCTTGTAATCGCCGCAATCTGCGCCAGCGCTTCATCCAGCTCGACCGGCGTGCTGCGGTCCACGCGGCGTTCCAGCGCAGCGAAGATACCTTCACGCGTGTAGTGCCGCACGCAGATGATGAACGGGAAGCCGTGGCGCGCGAGATAGGCCGCGTTCATGCGGTCCAGCGACGCTTCCTGCCGGGCCGACATCGCATCGAGCCCCGCGCTCTTCTGTTCCGCGTTCGAGTCCGCCGTCATCGTGCCCGCGCGGATGTTTGCACCGGACAGCAGCGGGTGCAGGTTCAGGAAATCGCGCTGGCCCTTGTCGTCTAGCTTGCGCACCACATCCATCATCGCATCATGCAGCGCCGCCACCGATGCAAACGGGCGCTGCGCCCAGGCGCCTGCGGCGGCCTGCGGAAAATGCTCGAACACGCTGCCGAACGCGCGCGCAAAGCCCGCCTGATCCAACGCGTTGACCGGCGCGAGATCGATTGACTGTGACATGGACTGCTCTCCCGTAGGCCCGCCGCGTTGGCAGGGCATGGACGTTGAATACGGGCCGAGTATAGGAAGCGCCCACGACAGCGGCGAGGCCCGCTCCCCTATAGGTCGCATAACAGAATCCGATATTGCCGCACGCGCTACGTCCGCTGCATATCGCGCAGATCCCGCAATTCCTGCGACGCCGCCGTCAGCATGCCGCGCAGCCACGCGTGCGCGGCCGAGCGGTGGCGCGACGGATGCCATAGCTGGTAGAAGCGCATGAACGGAAAGTCGATCGGCGGCGTGAGCACCGCCACGGGCACATGCTGTGCATGGTAGTTGGCAAAGTGGCGGCCCGTGGTCAGGATCAGGTCGGTGCCGGGAATCAGGCTCGGCGCGAGGTTGAAGTACGGGCAGCTCACGCGGTTGTCGCGGTGCACGCGCATTGTGCTCAGACCCGAATCGACAAGGCCGCGCTGGTCCCGCGAGTAGGGCGTTGGCACGATGTGCGCGGCGCCAGGTAACCCTGCGCGGTGAACTTGCCGGGTTGGATGTGCACGCTGTCCTGCGCCACCATGCAGACCACTTCGTCCTCGAGCAGCACTGACAGATGGAGGTGTTCCGGCGGATTAGGCCAGTTGCCGATGACGATGTCGGCAGCGCCCTCCGACAGCGCCTGTTCGTAGTCGAACGTCGCGCTCAGCGGCACCGCCGCCAGCCGCGCATGCGGCGCGCGCGGCGGAATTCACGCACCACGTGGGCGAAGAACGGTGGCGCGAGGTAGTCCGGCATCGCTACGGTAAAACTCTGCTCGGTGGTGGCGGGATCGAAACGGTCATCCGATACCAGCAGGTTATCGAGCGCGCTCAGTGCTGCCTGTGCATTGCGCGCGAGCTGCAGGGCGCGTTCGGTCGGCACCATCACGTTCTTCTCGCGCGTAAGCAGCGGGTCGTTGAAGATCGCGCGCAACCGCTTGAGCGCAGAACTGATCGCCGGCTGCGACTGGTTCAGGCGGATGGCCGTGCGCGAGACGCTCTGCTCGGCAATCAGGATGCACAGCACGCGCAGCAGGTAGGTATCGAAGGGGTCGTCGGCGCGGATCATGGTCGGGTCCTGGGCGAGGATGGCGGCCGGGTGCGGCCGGCAACGCAATCGCTGCATTATCCCAGTCCGCCAATGGCCACTTTGTAGCGTGTCGCGCACCGCTCGGCAACGCGGTCGAACCCGGAGACGGTCAGGGCTTCCGGAATCCGACACCCGGCCCGACGGGTCATGAAGCGGTGGCTAGGGTAATCCATAGGTTCGCGAACGCGCCGCGCCAACGCCCGCAAACCCGCGCCGCACAAGGCTTTCCGCCCCATATCGATGCTGATATAGGGCCTATACCAGCACTCCCGTTCCCCCCTGCCAGGCCATTCCTATACTTGCTTCCAACCAACGACGCGCCCGCCGCACCGCCTCCAGGCAGCCGGGCCGCACGACGCAAACTGACGAGACAGGAGACACCATGTCCATTACGAAACAAGGCGTGCCGATCTTCGCCGGCACGGCGGACGACGCTGAAGCCAGCGTCTACCGCAAGGTCTCCTGGCGCCTGCTGCCCTTCCTGGGCGTGCTGTGGGTGCTGGCGTGGCTGGACCGCGTGAACATCGGCTTCGCCAAGCTGCAGATGCTCGATTCGCTGCAGTTCAGCGAAGCGGTGTACGGGCTCGGTGCCGGCATCTTCTTCATCGGCTACTTCCTGTTCGAAGTGCCGTCGAACATGCTGCTGCAGAAGATCGGCGCCAAGAAGACGATCATGCGCATCACGATCTGCTGGGGCGTGATCTGCATGCTGCAGACCCATGTCTCCACGCCCATGCAGTTCTACACGCTGCGCTTCCTGCTCGGCGCGTTCGAAGCAGGCTTCTATCCGGGCGTGATCCTGTATCTCACGTACTGGTACCCGTCGGAGCGCCGCGCCAGGGCGTTCGGCACCTTCATGTCGGCCTCGGCCATCGCCGGCGTGCTGGGCGGCCCGCTGGCCGGCTGGATCATGACTTCGATGGGCGGCGTGCATGGCATGCACGGCTGGCAGTGGCTGTTCATCATCGAAGGCATTCCGTCCGTGCTGGCCGGCATCTTTGCCTGGTTCTACATGACCGACAAGCCCGAGCAGGCCAACTGGCTCACCGACACCGAAAAGCGCGTGGTGCTCGACGCCCTCAAGCGCGACAACGCCGCCATGGGCGAGCGTGGCCATGACTGGCGCAGCGTCTTCACCAACCCCAAGGTGTGGCTGCTGATCGCGATCTACTTCTGCCTGCTGTGCGCCAACTCCACGCTGACCTTCTGGATCCCGACCATCATCAAGGACGTGGGCTTCACCACGCCCATGGCGGTCGGCTGGATTGCCGCGGTAGCCTACCTGTGCGGTGCGATCGGCATGATTGCCAACGGCGCGCATTCCGACCGTCGCAATGAGGTGCGCTGGCACTTCAGCAGCGCGGCGCTGGTCGGTGGTGGGGCCATGGCCGTGTTGGCCGTGCTGCTCGGCATCAATGCGCTGTCGCCGGTGATCGCCTTGCTGGCCATGACGGCCTCGCTGGTAGGCACCATGAGTGCGATTCCCGTGTTCTGGCAGTTGCCCAATCGCTATCTGGCAGGCAGCGCAGCCGCGGTGGGCGTGGCACTGATCAACTCCGTCTCGAACCTGGCCGCTTCGGCGCGCCGTACGCGATGGGCCTGATCAAGACCGCCACCGGCAAAGTCACCACCGGCCTGTACATGGTGGCTGTCATCGAGATCGTGGCTGCGGTGCTGGTGGTAGTCGGCATCCGCCAGCTCGCCAACAAGCGTGAGGCCTGATATGCGCGACAACCAAGACCCCGACTTCGACGCCAGCCGCCGCCGTTTTGCGCTGCAATCGCTCACGCTTGGCGGCGGCGCGCTGCTGGCCGGCAGCGCACTGGCTGAAACCGCGCCAAACCAGACCACCGGCCCGGTACAGCAAGGCGGCCTGAGCCCGCGCCTGACCATGCATGCGCTCGACACCTGGCACGGCACTCCCGCGGCCGGCATGCGCGTCGACATGGCCCGCATCGAGAACGGCCAGCCGCGCCACCTGCAGACCGTCACGCTCGCGGCCAACGGCCGCAGCGAACCGCCGCTGCTGATTGGCGACACCTACCGCACCGGGACCTACGAACTGCTGCTGCATGTCGACGAGTACTTCGCCGCGCGCAAGGCCAACCTGCCGCAGCCGCTGTTCTTGTCGAAGATCCCGCTGCGCTTTCGCGTGACGGACGCGAGCCAGCGTATCCACCTGCCCGTGCTGTTCGGGCCGTGGAGCTACAACTACTACCGCGGCAGCTGATGCAGCCCGCTTGCTGACAAGGAGACCGATCATGGCAGGCATCAGTACTCACGTACTCGACGTATCGCTCGGCAGGCCGGTTGCAGGCATGCAGATTGAACTGTTCGACATGGGCTCGCAGCCCCCCAACTCATTACACGCGCGCGCACCAACAGCGACGGCCGCACCGACGCCCCCATGCTGCCCGCCGCACAGGCGCGCACCGGAGACTTCGAACTGCGCTTCTGGGTGGCCGACTACTTCAAGACGCCGGACGTCTTCGCCGACATCGTGCCCGTGCGTTTCACCGTTGCCGATGCTGCGCAGCACTACCATGTGCCATTGCTGTGCTCGCCGTGGAGCTTCGGGACTTATCGGGGCAGTTGATCCTTCGTGGTGTTACTGCGCGTTTCTGCGCCCGGGCGGCCCATCGAGTCCGCCCGTTTTTGTTTGGGGCACGTCATACATACCGGCGTCATGGGATCCGCGTGGCCGCGCTCCAGAGCCAGCTACACTTCCCGGGTCCAATGAGACGGTTTGGTGCACTCCCCCGGTCAACCCTGCCCTACAGGCAGCGTTCCGGAGCCATGGGCATCGGTCCGTTCGGCATGCGGCCGCCTGCTCATCCCTTAGTTTCCACAACGGTGACCATCAGATGAAGACACGCATTGCGATTGCAGCATTGGGCACACTGCTTTTCACGTCGTTTTCCAACGCTGCCGCGCACTGGACGTATCAGGGAAAGACCGGAACGAGCCAGTGGGCCAACCTGGAAGCGGACTACGCCGTATGCGGCACCGGCCAGCGCCAGTCGCCGATCAACATTGAAACGCGCAAGGTAACCGGCACCGCTGCACAAGTCATCGGTGTTTCCTATGCGCCGGCGAACGCCGACGTCGTCAACAACGGCCACACCATCCAGGTCGAGCCAGCCAATGGCGGCACCCTCACCATCGACGGCGTGGAATACAAGCTCGCGCAGTTCCACTTCCACACGCCGAGCGAAGAGAAGATCGACGGCAAGTCCTACCCGCTGGTGGCGCACCTTGTGCACAAGAGTGCCGAGGGCAAGCTTGCGGTGATCGCCGTGCTGTTCCGCACGGGCAAGGCCAATGCAACGCTGAAACCGGTGTTCGCCAGCCTGCCAGCGAAGGCCGGTGACAAGCACGTGCTGGATGGCACCATCAACGTCGGCGATCTGCTGCCGGCCAAGCGCGACAACTACACGTTCATCGGCTCGCTGACCACGCCGCCTTGCAGCGAAGATGTGCGATGGGTGGTGATGAAGACACCGGTGTCGATCTCGTCCGCGCAGCTCGCGGCATTCAGGAAGCTGTACAAGATGAATGCGCGGCCGGTGCAGGCGGTGAATGGGAGGGAGGTGTTGGTGGGGCGGTAACGGATCGGCGTCTGCCAGATGCCATGGCACTGCAACGCATCCGGAGCTGTGGCGCCCCTATGTATTTGATTTATTTATGATCGACTCAGATGACTAGGCAGTCATCATTCGTGACTTAAATAATTCCCCTGCGCGGTGCCCGATCAGGAATCGGCGCCGCGCACCGGATACTTCTTCGCATTCATCTCCATCTTCGCCCGCACCGCCGCATCCAGGTCCACGCCCAGCGCCGTCACAAGCTGCGTCAAATAGATGGTGATATCCGCGAGTTCCTGCTCCACATGCGCTCGCTCGTCCGTCGACATGATGTCGCGCGACTCCTCCTCGGTCTGCCACTGGAAGATCTCCACCAGTTCGGCCACCTCCACGCTCAGCGCCATGGCCAGGTTCTTGGGGCTGTGATACTTGCCCCAGCCGCGTGCTTCGCCGAACTGCATGGCGGCTTGCTGGAGGTTTTTGATGTCGATGAGGGGCATGGTTGGCAGGAACGAAATGCTGAAAAGATGTATTGAACCACGCTGCCCCGGCCATCCTCAAATGCAGCCATCGCCGCAAAGGAATACGCTAGTGCATGTGAATCATCCTGCAGGCGGAGGCCACAATGCGTACGACACCCGGCATGGCGTTCTTCACCCTCGCGGGCACCCTCGCCTACCTTGCCCTGCCGATGATTGGCTGGGGCGGCATCGGTCCCTTCTTCGCCCACCCCGCGCGCACCGCACTGGCAGTCGTCACCATGGCCCTAGCCGTGGCGGCAGTCTTCTCCCAAGGCAACATCAGCAGCGGCGAGCGCGAAGACCGTGGCAACCGCTGGGTGCTCGCCGCATTCGGCGTCCTCGGCCTGCTGGCCGGCTATGTTCCGGCGTGGAACGACCGCATCGGCTTCTGGACGCTCGACAGCGACACCATGCGCTGGATCGGTGTCGCGCTGTTCGCAGGCGGTGGCGTACTGCGGCTGGTGCCCGTGTTCATCCTCGGCAAGCGATTCAGCGGACTGGTCGCGATCCAGCCCGGCCACAAACTGGTGACGACGGGCCTGTATGGCGTGATCCGGCACCCGAGCTACCTCGGCTTCGTCATCAGTTCGCTGGGATGGGTGTTGGCGTTCCGCTCAGGCGTAGGCGTGATCCTGACGCTGCTGATGATTCCGCCGCTGCTGGCTCGGATCGCGGCAGAAGAGGCATTGTTGCGGTCGCAGTTCGGCGCGGCGTATGAAGCGTATTGCGCAAGGACCTGGAGGATGGTCCCCGGAATCTTCTAGACGGCACGACGCGAGCGCATTGGCGGTGAATGGATTGCCAGTCGGGATTGCTTCCGAAGTTTCTACGGGAACCCCCGCTTTGTCTGCGTGGCACCTAGACTTGTGCAGTCGGACATTTCTCCGCGCGACTGCGCGAAATCCGGGGCCATTCCATGGAGGGCCGCACTATGCACACTGTCATCAGAACCTATGCCGGAAGTGGCGCCAGGGAGCTGTTCGACCTGCTCGAAAAACGTACGCCCGAAATCGAATCCCTGATGCGTGGGGTTCAGGGCTTTGTCAGCTACACGCTCGCGCGCACCGCCGATGGCGGCTTCTCAGTCACGACCTGCAATGACAAGGCAGGCGTGGATGAGAGCGTCAAGCGGGCGAAAGACTGGATTGCCGAGAATGCCGGCAGCATCGGCGCAAGCGCTCCGGCGATTTCCGAAGGGACGGTCATCCTGCATGTGAAATAGCAGTGTGACTGCCATCGATGCCGCGCGCCGCTTCCGTTGCGGGGCGGGTGTCGCGGTTCGGAGAAAGGCTGCGCACCCGCTGAGGGGGTGCGCAGCACAACACGTCGTACCGACTATCAGTTGAAACGGTAGACGGCGGTCTTGGAGCTGCTGTCGAGCATCCTGTAGCTGAACAGGAAGGTACGACCGTTATTAGCCGTACTGAAGGCCGGCACCGAACTCAGCGTTACGGATGTTGCGCCCTTCGATACCGCCTGCGTGGGTCCGTAGCTGCCGCCGGCGTCGATCACGAATTGCACGCCACCGATCTGCTGGGCAGCGACGTTCTGCGCCCAATCGACCGTGAGGCTGGCCTGGGCACCGCTCAGGCCGCCGTTCGGGTCCAGCGCGCGGAGCGTCTGCTGGCCAGGTGCATTCCATGGCAGGTTGACGGCTTGGTCTGCCTGAACCAAGTCGCTGAGCAGCGTCTTGTAGAAGACAACGGGATTCGTGGGGTTCGTGATATGCGTCGAATCCGTGCCATAGAACAACTCAACCTTGTACTTCGCACCCTTGACCACCAGCTTCGGGTTCACAGCATCGCTCGGCTGGGCCCAGACAGCGCCAGCGTTGCCAGTCGGATTGGCTATCACGGTTGTGGCAGCGGCACCGGTAATGCCTGCGGTCCGTGTGAACCAGAGGTTCGGGCAATTGTAGGTGGTACCGTTGGAATTGCCGCACCGGTATCCAACAGTACTGTCGATGGCACCGACCTTGTTGAGCAGGTCCATGCCCGCCTGGTTCGAAGGCACCGGTGCAATGTAGACAAGGCCGGTACCTGCAGCGCCATTGCCGGGCAGACCCGGGCCCGAGACCCGCACCAATTGCAGGGTACCAGCTGTTGGTTGACGCTACCCGGCCCCCGTGCGTTGGCATTGACCTGGATGCCGGTCTGGAACGTGCTCATCCGGTTATCCGTGAGGGAGAACGACGGATTCAGTTGCTCCACACGACGGACCTGCAGCCGAATCGATACATCCGCAGGATGCTGATTGCCAACCAGCCACCAGTTGGTCGGACGCGCGGTCGACGACGTGTTGTCGATGTTCCGGGCCACGGTGATCACGTTGCCGGCATTGCCGTCCGCATCCAGGTAGCGGATGTTCAGCACCGCGCGATCCGGATCGGATGGCGACGTGCCAGGGTAGAACGCCATGAGTTCCGGCATGCTGAATTGCGCGCCCGTCATCGTGTCGCTCGTCAGCAGGCTGTAGAAGAACTGTGCCGATGAGTAGCCGTTATGCAGGAAGTCAACGCCCGCAGCGTTGGAACTGTCCGCCGCGATGTCCTGGCAGGCAGCTGCCGCGGACGTCACCTCAGGCCCGCCATTCGCAGCCGCTACGCTGGTGTCGCGTGCCAACACGCGTTGCGAAGTCGGAATGGCAAAGCATGCATTGAGCGCCTTCGCCATGAGCTGAGCCGCTTGCGGCAGCGATGCCACACCCGCGGCAGGCTTGTCCAGCTGGGTACCGCTGCTGCTGGCCGTAGCCATGTCCACGGGCGTGGGGTTGTCCACGGTGGTCAGGGCCAGCTTGCCGGTGGCCGGATTGGTCACGACCTTGACGATGTCGAGGACCTGGTCGGCCGTGTTGCCGACACCAGATGCCGTGGCGGCAACGATGCTTGTGCTGAAGGGATTGTAGTCAGCCGGGGCGCCAATTGCGCTCAGCACCTGGCTCAGTTGGGCCAGGACATTGGAAACCACCTGCTGCAAGGTCGCAGCATCGACCTGCTTGCTGTTGACCACGCTCATCGCATTGCCGTCTGCCGACAGCTGCGCCACGATTGCGGTGGTCAGTGGCGTCGCGTTGACGGTAAGCGATGCACCTGCCGCAGGAGTGGTCGTGGCCACACTGACCAGCGCTGGCGTATTGCCCGTGGGATCTGTCACGACCACGAAGAACGGCGCAGTCTCACCGGCCTTCAACGTGCAGGTGTAGCTGCCCAATGCCGTGGTGGTAATGGTCGACTCCTGGCATGCCGCATTCCCGCCGCCGTCGGTAATGGCGACGTTGGCATTAGCGAGCGCGCTGCCAGTCGCCGCCGTACCGCTGAGTACCGCGCTGGGCGTGGCTGGCGTGTCGATCTGCGCCTTACTGGACGAAGAATCGCCACCGCCACCATCACCACCACCACAAGCCGACAACGCAAGCACAGCAACACTCAATGCAATGGGTGTGAACCTCATTATTTTCTTCCCCGGACCGTTGTTTTTAAAGCACGACAAATAATGACCAACCACTCCCTGTCGGATTGGCCAATATCACCTGGACAAGCCAGAACCCCTCTCAAGAGGGGTCAAGTGAATCATATTTAGTGCTTTGCCAGTCATTCCCGGCATACCTGATTCGGGTTTCTCGTTACCGCACGACCCGCAGGGCACAGATTTTTGACGATTCTGCAAAACTCTCGGTGGCCGGCATCATTCATTTTGATGAAGCCGCCAAAAAGTGGATGCGTGCCACAGAACGCCTGTGATAGCCTGCGGAAAACAACGCAGTGAATAATGGCGGAACGGCCTGAGGCGACAAGACTTCACCGGACAGCCGAGCTTTGGGAAGAGGGTGACTTGCTAATCAGTGATCATCTGATCGGGGACCTTTATGAGGCCGCGACCGACGGGACGGGTTTCTAGAAGTATTTCAGGCTGCCTCAGAGAAAATGGGCGCCAAAGTATTCCATATGTTCAGCTGGGATGCAGTGCGCAACGCGCCGCATATCTCCATTTATACGCCCGAGGTGCGATGGGACGAGGTCATCGAGCGCTACGACCAATACTATGGCGCCCTCGATCCCCGGCGCAGGTTTGTCGAACAAGCCGCATCGGCAAGTTTGTCTGTTGCGATGATTACCTGACCGATCAGGACGTCGCTCGAAGCGAGTTCTTTCAGGATTACCAGATTCCATCGGGCATACGCTATTTGATGGGCGCGCGCCTGGCTCGCCCGAATAGCGACGATATTCTCCTCGGCCTGCTTCGGGCGCGGACCGGCCGCCGTACACCCCCGAGGAGCGCGCCACTGCGGCAGGCATGACCGGCCACCTGCAGCGTGCCATCAACCTCTGGCAGGACACCCGGGTGCTCCATCGCGATGCCGCGCTTGGCACGGAACTGATGGAGCAACTGTGCCTGGCCGTATTTGCCCTGGACCGGCAGTCGCGCGTCGTCTTTGTCAACGCGGCGGCTGAAGGCATGTTGCGCGAAACCACTTGTCTGAAACTGCAGCATGGCCGCCTGACGGCAACGCTGGCGGACCAGAATGCCGGCCTCCAGACGACGATTCGCCACGTGGCAAGAACTCGCAAAGGCGCCAGCCTTGCGCTGTGCGCCACCGCTGGCGCGACGCCCGAGGTTTTCCTCAGCATCACGCTGCTACCGGGCCAGGACACCCGGGCCGTATTCGGCAACGCGACCGTGCTGGTTACCGCCAGACGGCGCGGATCCGAGCCAATGGTGACAGCGCGGCAGTTACAGCAAGCCTTCGGGCTGTCGGCGGCAGAATCAGCGGTTGCCGAGGCATTGGTCACGGGCAAGACGCCTGACGAGTACGCCAGCAGTGCCGGCGTATCGCTCAATACCGTTCGCACCCAGCTGCGCGCGATCTACGAAGACCCGCACACGGTCGCAGGCCGAAGCCGTGGGCGCCATGCTCTGGGTGCTGACGCAGCGGCTTCCTGAGCGCTGACGCTGCGGCAACCGCAGTCCGGTCACCTTGCGGCCGGGCCGGCTTCCTGTCAGCGATGCTTCAGCATCGTCAGCAGCGCATGGGCGACAGGATCCGACGATGCCGGATTCTGGCCGGTAATCAGCAAGCCATCGGTCACCACATATGGTTGCCAGTCCGCCACCTTGGAGAAGTTGGCACCGCTCGCCTTCAGCATGTCTTCGACCAGGAAGGGCACGACCTCCGTCAGTCCGACGGCTGCCTCCTCGGTGTTCGTGAAGCCGGTGACGTTCCTGCCCTTGACCAGCGGGCTGCCATCCTTCGCCTTCACATGGCGCAGCACGCCGGGGGCGTGACATACCAGGGCGACGGGCTTGCCGCTGGCAATCGTGCTTTCGATCAAGGCCCTCGAATTCGCGTCCTCGGCCAGGTCCCACATCGGGCCGTGCCCACCTGGATAAAACACTGCGTCGTAATCGCCGCCCGCTACCTCGGACAGCTTCTGCGTCGACGCCAGCGCGGCCTTTGCCTCGGCATCGGCATCGAAGCGGCGCGTCGCGGCAGTCTGGAAAGAGGGGTCATTGCTCTTAGGATCGAGTGGCGGCTGCCCGCCCTTGACCGACGCGAGCGTGACATCGACGCCGGCGTCTTTCAGCACGTAATACGGCGCAGCCAACTCCTCGAGCCAGAAGCCGGTCTTTTCACCGGTGTTGCCGAGTTGGTCGTGAGACGTGAGGACAATTAGGACTTTCATATCGGATCTCCGCTGGACGTGGAAGATATGTCCATGTCGGGCGCGACATCGCCAGGATTCCCCATGCGGCGCCTGTATCGGCAGGCCGTGTCGTTGTCGACGCACGGCCTGCAGCTTGCTGGATTGCCTTGCGGCATACGGACCTTGGTAAGCATGGTGCATAGGCCATCAAAATCAAAGGTCGAACACTCACGGCTATACTGCCGGGCGCCTGCCTGTGCGCGATCCACGCGCGGCAGCAAACTCAATCCACTGGCAATGACACACGGTAGACATTGGATACGGCTTGTCCTGGCACTGGCCGGTGCTGTGCTGACTGGCGACGCCGTTGCGCTGATATCGCTGGGGTTGTTCAACTTCGGCATCTTGCTCCCCGGAAGCATCGGCATTGCGTTCCTGCTGCTCGCGCTGTGGTGGGATCGTGTCGCCCGCTGGCGCAAGGCCAATCGGCGCGGACAGTGGCTATGGCGTGCAGCATGGACGCGTTTGCCGTATGGCTCGTGACAGTCGGTGTGTTTTTCCATGCATCCGCAGCGGCATGGGCGTGACCGTGCCTGCGGGAAGCCCGGTCAGGGCCATCATCGTTCTTGGGTCCGGCACGCCTGAGTGCCGTGCGTCGCCGGCGTTGACGGCCCGGCTCGATCAGGGACTGCTACAGGCTCAGCGATGGCCGGCCGCGAAGGTCGTGGTGAGCGGCGGGCAGGACTTCAACCGGCATTGCACAGAGGCGGACATCATGGCCGACTACCTCATGGCGCGCGGCGTGGCGGCTGACAGATTGATCCGGGAAGGCCGCAGCACCAGCACCGAGGAGAACCTGTTGTTCAGCCGGAGCTTGCTGGAGGCACATGGCGTCGCTGCCGCAGCTTCTGTCGTGGTGGTCACCAGCGATTTCCACGTGCGACGCGCGTTGGCATTGCGCGCAAGGCGGGATTCAGCGAAGTGTTTGGCGTGGGAGCGGATACGCCTTTGTACCTTCGCTTCAATGCATGGCTGCGCGAGTATTTCGCGTCGATCAGCAGTTGGATATTGAGGGAGTATTGAGACGCTGCCGGGACCGCTTGTGGACAAGCCAGTTGCGCATCATCTAGCCATGCCGCAGGCATACCGGCCGCGACCTCCTGCCGGCGTATCCACAGGTTCCAGCCGCTGGCGCCACTGCGATGGCGACACACCGAACTCCGCAGAAAACCAGCGCGTAAAGGAACTCGGCATCGCAAAGCCGAGCAGCTCGGCAACCTGGGCCAGCAGATGGCCGCCGCTGACAAGGTACCGGACCACCAGTTCGCGCCGCACATCATTGACCTGATGGGAGAACACGGTACCTGCCGATTTGAGCCTGCGCTGCAGCGTGCGCACCTCCATCTCCAGCCCCCGGGCCACCTGTTCAATCGAAACCTGGCCCATGGGCAGCAGCAGGTAGATGGCCTTGCGGACCTCAAGCACACAGGATGTCGTGCAGGCCTCCGACTGCGATTCAAGGCAGCGGCGCGCATACTCCGCCATCATCGGGTCCGCGACAGGGTTGGGATGATCGAACTCCATGGCGGCACAGGCAATGCCGTTGAAGTCGCTGTGGAAATTCGGCTTGCAACCAAACATGCGCCGATGCAGCTGCAGATCGGCCGGCGCGTCATGCGTGAAATGGACGCTGTGCGGGTTCCATTGCAGACCGAGCAGGACACTGCACGCGCGATGTAGCGTACCCATGGCAAGCTCGATGGCCTGACGGGATACCGGCGCATCCTCCACTACGATTTCTTCGCGCACGATCACGGTCGTGCCGGCATCTTCCACGAGCATCGCCAGCGATTCATTCATCAGGCTGCGATAGCGGATCAGCGTACGTAACGCATCACGCAAAGTTGCCTGATGCATCAGCAACAGGCTGATGGCGCCCAGGTCGGCGAGCTGGCGCGTCGCGGCCATGCGCAGGCCGAACGACTGGCAGCCGCTTGCGCGTGCCGCCTCGTCCAGCAAGGTCATGACCGTGGTCACCGGAATGCGCTGGTCCGGGTCATCGAGAGACGCGCGTGAGATGCCTGCCGCTTGCAGGATAGGCCCTGTCTCCAGCCCCAACTGCGACGCCACGTCGAAGTAACCCGTCAACGCCGCCGCACGAACCTGTGTCGTCATCGCCCCCCTCCTCTGCTCCTTCCCGCAAGGATCGTGTCGGCCGGACGCGAAAAATTTGACGGCGATCAAATCGCTGCATCCCGGGCGTGCCTCTGGCATCAAACGCAATGCGCGTGTCGCGTAATGAAAAGTCTCGCCCTGGTCCGGACAGTAATTTTCACCTGACGCCAGACGCGTTGATTGACCCCAAACCAAACCGGCAGGAGACAAAGAGTGACCTCAACCAGCATTTCCCATCGCCCGGCAGGGCGCGGCATTGCATGCCCGGCTTCCGTCATTGTCCGCACGGAGGCTGCATGATGCGCGTAGAACAACTGACCGCCACCATCGGCGCCGAACTGGTGGGCCTGAACCTGGCCGATGCCATCCACGATGACGGGCTGTTCGGCGAGATCCGGGCCGCACTGCTGCGACACAAGGTGCTGTTCCTGCGTGACCAGCACATTTCCCGGGCCGAGCACGTCGCTTTTGCGGAGCGATTCGGCAGCCTGGAAAATCACCCGGTAGCCGGCAGTCACCCGAAATACCCGGGCCTGGTGCAGATCTACAAGCAGCCGGACCAGCCGATGGACCGCTACGAGAACGCGTGGCACACCGACGCAACCTGGCGTGAAGCGCCGCCCATGGGGTGCGTGCTGCGCTGCATTGAAGGCCCTGCCGTCGGGGGCGACACGATGTGGGCCAATATGGCGCTCGCCTACGAGAACCTGCCTGAGCACGTGAAGGCACAGATTGCCGGCCTGCGCGCGCGGCACAGCATCGAGGCCAGCTTTGGCGCAGCCATGCCGATCGAAAAGCGCCTGGCACTGAAGGAGCAGTACCCCGAACCCGAACACCCGGTGGTGCGCATCCACCCCGAGACCGGTGAGAAGGTCCTCTTCGTCAACGCCCTTCACCACCCACATCACCAATTTCCACACGGCGGCAAACGTGCGTTACGGCCAGGACTACAACCCGGGCGCATTCGAGCTGCTGCGTTACCTGGTGTCGCAGGCGTTCATTCCCGAGTACCAGGTCCGCTGGCGCTGGAAGGCCAACAGCATGGCCATCTGGGACAACCGCAGCACCCAGCACTACGCGGTGATGGACTACGCGCCCTGCCACCGCAAGATGGAACGCGCCGCCATCATCGGCGACAAGCCTTTTGGCATTGGCGAGCGCGAGACCCACGCCCGCACCCCCGAACCCGCACTGGCCGCCTGAGCCAACTACCACCAGGAGAGAGACATGGATTTCATCGACGGTTCGCTGTTTCCCGAGAACCAGCAGAAGCTGGTGATTACCGCAGCCCCTTATGGTCCGGAATGGATGCCTTCCGACTTCCCGGAAGACATCCCGGTGACGATGGAACAACAGATCCAGAAGGCCGTGGACTGCTACACGCCGGCGCCACCGTGCTGCACGTGCATGTGCGTGAAGCGGATGGCAAGGGCTCCAAGCGGCTGTCCAAGTTCAACGAACTGCTGGCCGGCATCCGCGCCCGCGTGCCGGACATGATCCTGCAGGTCGGGGGCTCGATTTCCTTCGCGCCCGAGAACGACGGCGATGTGGCCAAGTGGCTGTCGGACGATACCCGCCACATGCTGGCGGAGTTGAAGCCCACGCCGGACCAGGTGACGATCGCCATCAACACCAACCAGATGAACGTGGTCGAGCAGATGTGCGCAGCCGACGTGGCCGGCACCTCGCTGGCCGAGCCGGCCAACTATCGCGCCTATCGCGAGATGACCATTCCCGCCGGGCCGGAATGGGTGGAAGAACATATCCGCCGCCTCAGCAGCAATGGCATCCAGACGCACTTCCAGCTCGCCACCATCGCGCAGCTGGAAACGGTGGAGCGGATGATGCGCAAAGGCTCCTGCAATGTGCCGCTGATCGTGACGTGGGTGGCCATTGGCGGCGGCTTTGAAGCGCCCAACCTCTACAACCTGGCGAACTTCGTGCGTGCCTGTCCCAACGGTTCGGTGCTGACGCTGGAACGTCCATGCTCAACGTGCTGCCACTGAACATGATGGCCATCGCGCTGGGACTGCATGTGCGTTGCGGCATCGAGGACAACATCTGGACCCAGCGCCGCGACCGCAAGATGGGCACCGTGGAGCAGATCGAGCAACTGGTGCGCATGTCGCGCGAGTTCGGCCGCGACGTGGCCAACGCAAAGGAAGCGCGCGAGATCTACAAGATCGGCACGTTCTATGACAGCGCGGACGAAACGCTGGCCGAGAACGGGTTCGCGGCGAACCGCAGGCCCGGTCAGGTCGGCTTCACGCGTCACGGCGCCCGCCGATAGTCGGTCGTCGCCGCCCAAAGCCTTCCACAAGCTCCCCATAAATCGCCGATGGTCGCCGGTCGCCGGCGACACCCATGCCGGGCGCCTGCCCGGCGTGCCCGCTGTGCCGCCCCCGAACCCTCGGTGGCGAAAGGCCCAGCGGGCACTGTCTTCTCCGCCCCACATCAGCACTTCATCCAGCACCCCGCCAGTTGCACCTTGATCTGCATCAACGGTTGCGTCCGGTCCCGCCACTATGCTGGCGAACGCTGACAGGCAGCCTGAACAACAACACGCAAAAAATCGGGAAAGACATGCCCCACCACACCATGGAAATCGAGATCGAACGGTTGGTCTCGAAATCAACGCTCGAGTGCGCCCCGCTGACGCCCGTCAGCGAAGTCGTCGCCCGGATGGCGGAGAACCGCTGCAGCTCGATTGTCGTGATGGACCATGGGCAGGCCGTCGGCATTTGGACCGAACGCGATGCGCTGGCGCTTGGCGATGCCGCCGAATCGTTAAGCAAGCCCATCAACGCGCTGATGAGCCAACCCGTGCAGTCCCTGCCCGGTCGCACGCCCCTTGGCGACGCGGTCTTACACTTCAAGAACAAGGGCATCCGCCATTGCCTGGTGGTCGACGACGCCGAACGCCCGCTCGGCATGCTGTCGCAGACCGACCTCGTCCGGGCACATGGCGCGGAGTTCTTCCTGCGCACCAGGCCAATCGATTCGGTCAAGTTGTCCCGGCCGGTCATCGTTGCGCCCAATACTCCGTTGCGCGATGCCATGCGCACCATGCGGACTCTCGGGCTGAGCGCCATTGTCGTGCATTACCCTGGGGACGAGTACGGCGTCCTGACCGAGCGCGATATTGTCCGGCTGGCTGCCGCCAATACGCTTGGCGGCATGGTGGCCGAGCATGCGACGCGCCCGTTGCGCGCGCTGCGGCGGTCGCAAAGTCTCTACGCGGCACGCCAGACCCTGCTCGAAAACCGCATACGCCATGTCGGCATAGTCGAAGACCAGTGCGACGGCACGAGCGAGCTGGTGGGCGTACTGAGCCTGGCCGACATCCTGAGCAGTATCGAGTACGAGTATGTGCACGAGCTTCAGCTGGCGCTGCGCGAGCGCGATGAGGCGCTGCTGAAGTCCGCCTACCACCTGAAGCTGGCGGACCGTGTGTTCGAAGCCACGCTCGACGGCGTCATGGTGACTGACCTGAACGGGGTCATCGAGCGGGTGAATCCGGCCTTTACGCAGTTGACCGGTTATTCCCAGGCCGAGGCTATCGGCCGGAACCCGCGCTTGCTGAGCTCGGGGAAACAGGGCCCGGCGTTCTACCAGTCGCTGTGGCGCGACCTGCGCGAGCATGGCAGCTGGCAGGGGGAGATCTGGAACCGGCGCAAGAATGGCGAACTCTACCTGGAGTACCTATCGATCTCAGGCATCCACAACCATGATGGCAACTGTACGCATTACGCCGCCATCTTCTCGGACATCACCCAGCGCCGGATGGACGAAGAGCGCCTGAACCATCTGGCGATGCACGATGCGCTCACGTCGCTGCCCAACCGAACCCTGTTCAACGAGCGCCTGAAGCATGCCATTGCGCATGCCGAGCGTGCCGAGCGACGCGTGGCCGTGATGTTCGTCGATCTTGACCGCTTCAAGCTGATCAACGACACCATGGGCCATGGTGTGGGCGACCACGCGCTGAAGATCATCGCCCAGCGGCTCAAGGAAGCCATTCGCGAAACCGACACCGTAGCGCGCCTGGGCGGAGACGAGTTCACCGTGATCATCGAGGATATCGAAGATATCCGCCACGTCGCGCAAATCGCCCAGTCATTGCTGAACGTGGTCGGGCACCTGATCGACACTCACGCACAAACGGTGGTCGTGACGCCGAGCATCGGCATCAGCATCTACCCCGACGACGGCACCGACCCGCAACAGCTGCTGATGCAGGCAGACCTGGCCATGTACGAGGCCAAGGAGGAAGGCACGAACAGTTTCCGCTTCTTCTCCACGCAGATGACGGCGGCGTCGATGGAGCGAATGACGCTCGAAAACGAGTTGCGCAACGCCCTGGCGGCCGACGAATTCCGCCTGCACTACCAGCCGGTCTATGACTTGCGCACCGGGGCCATCGTATGCGTGGAAGCGCTGCTGCGCTGGCAGCACCCGTCGCGGGGCCTGTTGGCGCCGGGCGCGTTCATCACCACGGCGGAGGAATCCGCACTGATCGTGCCGATCGGCGCCTGGGTACTGCGCGAAGCCTGCAGGCAGGCGCGTGCCTGGATCGACGAAGGGTTCACGTTCGGCCGAGTCGCCATCAACCTCTCCGCGCGGCAATGCCGTCACGAACGGTTCCTGCATGACCTCACCACGATCCTGAGCGATACCGGCTTGCCGCCATCCCGGCTGCAGCTGGAACTGGTCGAGAGCATGGCCATGACCGGCCATGGCGTAACGGAATTGCTGCTGGGCGAACTGGCCCAGCGCGGCGTGAGCCTGGCCATCGATGATTTCGGCACGGGGTATTCGTCGTTCACCTATCTGCAGACCTTGCCGGTCGATACGTTGAAGGTGGACCGCTCCTTCCTCTCCGGCATCGATGCACGCCAGCGGGACGGCACGATCCTGCGTGCGATTGTCGCGATGGCGCGATCGCTTGGGCTGACGGTAGTGGCCGAGGGTGTAGAGAACGCCGAACAGGTGCAATTCCTGCGTGAAATCGGATGCGATCGAGGGCAGGGCTTCATGTTGGCGCGGCCTGCGCCGGCGGAACAGCTGCGGCGCTCGGGGATCGCGGCGGCCGAGGTTAGCTGATGCCCGGGCTGCCAGCCAGGGCGCTCAACCCTGCTCCCCCATCTCCTTCAAAAATCCACACGCCCGCAACGCGCCGGCAAATGCCGTCGCCCCGGATAGTAAAGAAACGGCCCCGAGAACTGCTGCCACCAAGGCTTAAGAATCGGCTCCAGTACCCCGCTTTCGAGATACGGCCGCAGCCTTCCCTCAAAGATGTGGATAACTCCCACACCAGCCAGCGCCGTACTGATCGCCAGGTCGATCGACGCAGCGGGCCGGATCAGCAACCGATGCGGCGGATCCAGCCGCAACGCCTCCCCATCGCGCTCGAACACCCACGGTGGCGTCGCGCCGTTGGCGAACTGGCCGCGCAGGCAGACGTGCGAGAGCAAATCGCGCGGATGCTCCGGCCTGCCGTGCTTGTCGAGATAGCCGGGCGTCGCCGCCGTCGCAAAGCATTGCACGCGCGGACCGATCGGGATGGCGACCATGTCCTGCTCAAGGCGCTCTTCGTAGCGGATGCCTGCGTCACAGCCGATGGCCAGCACGTCGACGAATCCATCCTCGACCACGACCTCTACGCGGATGTCGGGGTAGGCCTCCAGGAACGGCGGGAGGATGGTTGGCAACACCGTCCACGCGGCGCTCGATGGCACGTTCAGCTTGAGCGTGCCCGATGGCTTGTCGCGGAAGGCGTTCAGCACGTCCAGCGCGGACTCCATCTCGCTGAACAGCGGCGTGAGCCGCTCGAGCAGGCGCAGCCCGGCTTCGGTCGGGGCGACGCTGCGTGTTGTGCGGTTGAGCAGGCGCAGGCCCAGCTTCGTTTCTAGGCGGCGCACGGCGATGCTCAAACTTGATGCCGAGACGCCGCTGATCCGCGCCGCATCGCGAAAGCCCCCTGTAGCAGGACTGGTTGCCTGACAGACGACTCCTTGATGCCATGCGGCTTCCCGGCCACTCTGGCATCAATTATTGGCGGACAATTTCTCGATTGCTGTCAAGCTGCAACCACAATCTCGCCCGGTGGGTGAAAAACCCGAATCTGTGTCGCTGCTTCGCAAACGCCCTCATTGAACTGCGCGGGCAGATAACCGCATGTGACGTGAGCGAAAGCTCACACACAAGCATAATGCGCCCGGCAGCGCTGCTTAGCAAGATGCCCAATCAAGGCGTTCGAACTCTGCCTGGACTACTTCATGGCAACAATTTTCGTCTCCGGCACCGGCGATCTAGGCCTTGCGACCGTTGAGGCCCTTGCTCCTACGCCGCGAACGCTCGATATTGATAGGGAGACTACGAACGACAAACGCTTCTGGCCTCGGCCGGTGCCATCCGCACGCGATGAATCATCTCGGCGGATTGGCCGCTACTGAGCCGCCACGCTTGTAGTCAGACAGTCAGTTTTGGGAGTTCCGAGCGGGCGTGAGCGGGTATGCGCGACGCCCCATAGCCAGCAAGTTTAAGTCGCCCACTCATTAGCCGTCGAACGCCCCAAAAGCGGACGATCGCGCGGCAAACATCGCCGCTTCAGCCCTTCTCGAGCGTTCACTTGGGGAGAGCCAAACAGCCCGGATCGGCCGATGTGGCGATGTTCGCGTCCTGGCTATGACGCGTGGCCGCTGGCGACTCCTTATAGGTGGTCCGTCCCGCTTTGCGGTCATTGGGCTCGAACCTCGCGGCGGCGCGATCGCACGAGGAGCAATGTTGCAATCTTGCAAGGCGAGCGCGTCTTCCCCTTGTGTCTCCGGAAAATTTGAGGCTAAACTCTCCCCCATCAGTCTCCGCTAGGAGCTGACGAGGTGCCAGCACGAGCTACTTGGCTGGTTCCCGTGTATGCCTTGTTAAGGGCGAGCGGGTTTCGAAGTTTCCGAAATCTTCCTGAACACAGGACCGCTCATGCCCTCGACTCTCTCGCGTCTGCGCGCCCGCGCCTTCAATCGTCAATCCGGTCGTTGCTTCTATTGCCGCTGCCCCATGTGGGAGCAATCCATGGAAGCGTTCGCAGCTACCTTCAATCTCTCCAGTCGGCAGGCTCGAAACCTTCAATGCACGGCCGAGCATCTACATGCCCGGGTTGATGGCGGTGGCAACTCCCAAAGCAACATCGTGGCTGCCTGCCGGCTCTGCAACTCCCGCCGACACCGGGGCAAAGTAGCGCGGGACGCAGACCATCACAAGGAATATGTCGAGCGACTCATGGGCCGGAGACGGTGGCACGGCCCCTGGGTCTTCGAGAAGCTGTTGCATTCAGGCGGCGCGGTGAACCCGCCGACGCTCGCCACCGGCACCGATTGCTGACTCCACGTCTGGGCTCCTTCGGTCGCCTTGTTACCGCCAGCCTGGCTGCGACCAATGGCTGGACGATTCCATCAAGCTGTTGCATCGACCGGTTGAATCCGCAACGGGCAACGGCCGTCACCGTCAGCCGCCGGTACGCAGATATGCCGGCGTCGCGTTCGCTTGCGCGACTGCGGGCCGTCTTGTCTTCGACGGGTGCCACGCGTGCGCATTAAGGCGGCGCAATCCGTGATGACGGCAACACAGCTAAGGCCAGCTAACGACGTCGCTTGATTGCTGCGATAGACAGAATTCGCAACGATTAACTATTGTTGTTCAATCTGGTTTTGAGAAATTCCTCGAACTCGGATATTAGAGCCTGAAGGCCGCTCACCTGCCTTTGAAACAATCCGTTTTCCCAGCCGTCCGTTAGCGGACGAAGTAGTCTGCGAGTGGCGTGCATGATTGACCCATCATAAATATAGTTCGGACGTTTCTCCAGAGCGTCGTGTGCGTAGTGGTTCCGAAGATCGTAGATCTCTTTTAGACCACCATCTAAATACATTCTCATGGCACCCTGCGCTAGCCATTCACGACTAGTATCACTCAGAATAAAATCTCTGAGAAATCGATATTTTGTCTCCAATTTTGGCTCTTTACCGTCAAAGAACTGCTGCTTCGTGTCGGCCGGAAACATCAAGTTGACGATGCCCTCAAGTGCTGCTTGTGAGACGAGCACCGCCTCGAAATAAAGTCCGCGATCAAGTAAAAATCGAATTCTCTGAAAGGACTTGTCAAGGGGATGATATTCCCAGTTAAACTCGGAGGGGAACAAGTTAATCTGCTCGTCCCGCAGACTGGACACCGAAGCCACAAACGATGTTCCGTCGGCTCTAACGGCTCTTAGACAGACGGCGTCGCCGAGATCATCTCGCGACAGCAAACCGGTCGTCTTCCTATGGGCCTGGCGATTCATAAGGTCAATCACTCGATTAGATATTTCCAGAATGGGAACCCAGATGTAGTGGTGCAAAACCATCCAATCGAAGTACCAGCTTGTTGTTGGGCCTCGGCTCCCACGCTTGAACAATGCAACGTTTTCGTTGAGCGAAGTTGCTAGCAAGCTAACTTCGTGCTCGTCCAAGAAGCCGTTCGCCCACTTATATGCAGATCGCATCTCACGGCCAGCAAAGCGGATTCTAAGAACGTTCCCGTTCGTATGCTTCAACTGAGCTTTTGTCTGCGCTGCGCCATCGAAGAAATCAGCGTCGATAGTCTGAAGCAGCGTCGCATCTAGATTCACTGGCAGGCCAAGTGACTTGGATTCGAACTCAAAGGAGTTTAACTTTGACGGACCAGGACCGGAATGGTATAGCTGCGAGGCAGAAACACGTTCGCCTCGAGCGATACGATTAAATCAGTGGCACGCGGTTCTCTTATTTCGACTTTGCCTTCGTTCAATAATCTGCGAATGCGATCAGAAATGGGATTTTTCGCGTCAACGAATTTTCCGATGTTCGTTTCGTAGTAGAGAAGTTCCTGTTCGCTATTTTTAATTAACGATACCCAGGTGATGTTTGGATCTGGAGCAATGCCCGTTGCCTCAATGTGATCGAGTAGCGTGTTGAAGTGGTCGTTTCCAATTGGAATATGCGTCCAAGATCCATTGTCGTTTAATACGACACCCACAGGACTTCCAAACGGATCGTACTTTATTTCGAATGAAAATCCGGCTTTAACCGATGCGATGTATTGATTGAGCACGTGCGGATCCTACCGTGTATTGGAATAAAGGCACTAGGTATTCTACGGCCATTGACGACAAAGGGGTTGACGGAGCCGTTTCCCACTGCCTCGTCGTTGCCGCCAGGCGACCAACGTTAAGTAGGAGATCACCCATGCGCGGACTACGTCTGATAACTGCTGTTGAGCGACACGTTCCACTGCACTTGGCCGCCGTAGCGGAATGGCCGATTTCCCATGATGGAACGGCCGAACGAGCGTCCTGGAGGCAACGATGCTGGATGACGGAATGTGGCCGTTCTGTGACGATCGCAGTTCAGATAGCTACCTGAACTCCGCCCGCGAAGGAGCGTCCGTGCCTGCAATCTTCATTGAACTCTCTCTGTCTTTTTCTTGTAATGAATATGGGCTCGGAGGCCAAACAAATCGCGTCCCTCGGAAAGCATTCCGCGCAGCGCATCCAGGTCGGGCGCTGTGGCCGCCGTTGCCCTCTTTGCACATCCACATAACCCGGTACGCGCAGCGCTACGTGATGCGGATAATGCTGCGTACTTTGATCAAGAACTTCATAGCGAGTCTGATGCCGGTGATTCGCATACTGCGGGCTTAGCACCGTCACAAGCCCATGACGGACAGCGTATGCGCGTCCACGCATCAAATCGCCGATGGGAATCGTACTGGACGCCCTTACGTCTCGCCAAAGAGGCTGACCGAGCATTGCTACGATTTTTGCGAATCTGCGCCCGCACTCAACCGGTGGCAGGCGAGAATCCCCGTCTTGAATTGCGGACAAAGAGTCTAGGTCGTAGAAGTCACGATGGACGATTCGCGATACCCAACCATGCATGGAGTCAAGACTGTAGCCGTAGCCGTATCGTTCTTCCATCGTCCGTTCGGTCCACCCCATCACCGCGCGTCGGACGCGGGTGGGCAATCGACCTCTCTAAGGCGGTCAATATAAGCGTGCCGGAACGCATGGACTCCCCTGTCGCATCCCCTGAGGCCAAGCCAAGCTTTCAGGACACTAGACATATAACTTGAGGTTTGCCCGTTCTTTATGTATTTGGGAAAGGCATAGACCTCGCCATTGGGAGCAGAGTCCAGGACTCGATGTGCAGCCCATAATGCTGCCCCGGCAAGCGGTACGCTTCTCCTGCTGGCCAACGTCTTCAATCTGCGCCACGGCCGCTCTACGAGCTTGATGTGTGGAAATTCATGATCCACCACTATATCTTCAAGGGCAAGCCCACAGATTTCTCCTAGCCGGGCACCCGTATCAATGATGATTGCCAGCAACCAGCGAGCGGGATCGTCGCGAAGCACACAAGCCGTGCGGAACGCAGTTAGTTCCGCTTCCGAAATGGGAACATGCTTTTTCCGGTCGTACTTCTCCCGCGGAATCGGAACCCGAAGAAATGGGTTCCGAATTGTCAGATCGTGCTCGTGCATGTAGCATGCGGCCCCTGCACATAACACGTCCAGGACAACCCTGACAGACGACGTTTTTAGTCCGCGGTTCAGATGAAATGACACAAAATCTCGTACCTGAGATGGGGTAATGCCCGTTAGGCACGTGTCCCTAAAGTGCTCCCGTCCCAAGCGAAAGGCATATCTCGCTAACTCGCAGCGCCGGCGATATCTGCCATCTGAATGGAGCTCCAGATAGAGCTGCTCAAGCTTCCCCAGTGTGTGCTGCACCTCTTCGCAACGGCCGGCGTGCTTGAGCGAGACGCGCTTGCCTCTGCGAAGGACAACAAAGGGTCCAAATGTTGACGGCACGGCTTCTCACTCCCGCATTCTTGGTCGGCTCTTTGCGGTGCACCTTGCATAGAGTGCATGTGTATCGGGGAGCGTGACTGCAACATCGGCGTCCGCGTACGAGATAGACGTGTATCCGCTGGGTCTGGGTAAAGCTAGCAAGATCTTCCGGTGGTCGTAGGTGGGCGCGTCAGGCCGTTTGCGCCTCTTGGACTTCACGCCGCTTGCCGTTCTCGGAAGGCCAACGCCAGTGGCAACGTAGGCGCCGCGATGACGACGTGGAACAGAGTGCTCCATTTCGATACATCCGATTCTGCGAGCGTACCGTAGTCCTCTGATGACATCACAACGCTCAAGCACACCGGTTAGCACGATCTGACGAAAGTCTGGGCGTTCCAGCGATCCCAAGAGCTTCATCACCTCAACTGCGCACTTGTATGGCGAAAGATCGCGATCGTAGCCGCTGGTCGCTTTCCCAATGAAGTCACTGGAGTCCAGCATTGCAGCGCGTAGCCAGTTGCCTGTCGTCGCAAGAGGAACTCCAATTCCGTAATGCGAATCTGTCGTGCGATTTCCCATGCCCAGAATCGAAAAATAGATCTCTGGCGGGCAACCGGCACGACGCAATTGGTCAAGTACGGTCATGCGCAACGCGTGAAGATTATGTTTGATACCCCTGTTCCGGAGCCAGGCCCAAAGTGTTTGTGCGGCTCCGTGCGTTATGGAAGCTGACTTAACGTATCTTGGAAATGCATACTTTTGTGTGATATGGGCACTCTCAACGACTCTCCGCGCAGCCCAGAGGGCTGTGCCAATTAGGGGTACTTGGCGTATGCAATTCGGCGACTTTAGTCTGCGCCACGGGCGCTCGACAATATGAATGTATGGCGGGTCGTGTGCAAGGACGATGTCCGCAAGGGCCAGACCCGCAACCTCGCTAACACGTGCGCCGGTCTCGATAAGTAAGCCAAGTAGCCAGCGAATGTCGTCGTCATGCTTTAATACCAACGCCCTAAGTCTTGCGATCTCGCTGCCTGCTAGCGGCACCCAGGAGGTCATGGGCAGGTGTGGCGCATCGATCCGGATGCCCGAGAAAGGGTTGGCATATGTAAGGCGCTGTTCGCGCAGATAACGACGCGTTCCAGCATGGAGCAAATTAAGTTTGTAGCGGACATTCCCCACCGTATGTCCAAGAGCCAATTGATGACTTACATACCTTGTCACGCATGCGGACGACAATCGCAGTAGCGCCCTGTCGCCGAAGTAACGGATCGCCTCGGCGAAAACTCGTCGTATCTCGACACGGTACCGATCGCTGTGATGCTCCCTACGAGCAAGTAGGAATGTCTTAAGGACAATGGAAAGTAGATGCTTATCCCGCGAAGCGATCGCTCGAGGTATCGGATGAATGCTCGATGCCCTCGCTGGCTGACCTTCATTCTTCCTCCGACCGTTCATAACACCCCGCATGCGTCTCAAGTCCACATCCGCGAGATAATAGGGAAGAAGGGGCAGACAATTCAGCCCCAATCGTGCGCCAGCGCACTCACCCAGACGGTAGCTTTCATCTGCCAGCCAGCGGCGTCGGCTTTGGCGCGACGGCGAATAAGTGCCTCTTGTCTGAGCCGACCACTGACGACGCGCTAAGCGTAACTAGCGGTTGCGCGTGCACGAGATGGGCGACAAGGAAATGATGGGCGGCACTGAACCCCCACCAATCCCACTGTCTGGGGCCAAGCCGAATGTCCGTGTTGGCCGATGAGCCTTCGATCCGGGAGGGGCGGCCGTACCCAACCCACTACGGTCACTGGACCATGCATTTCGCCAACGGCAGTTTCCTGGTCCGGAGCGGTCGTCTGAATGGCACGGTTGGGGCGACATTGCATGTCGCTTCCTGGCCGACCTCAGCCAATTGAGATGAGAGTGAACAAATCTGCGCCGCCCTTGATGTCACGTCGCTTGGGTCGGAAAAGTCGCCCGTGCAGACCCGTCAGGAGCACGACTAAATCCTTGTCAGTATCTGCCGGCTGGTCAGCTAACCCCGAGATGACGATCACGTCTTCATAAATTCACTGCCTTTCGGACAAACATGGCGCGCTAAAGTTACGTTTCCAAGCGGATTGACCAGATGCCTGTTTCGCTTTGAAACCTTCACGTATTAAGCATCCAGTTTCGCTTGTCCCCGATGCGGGCCAGAATTTATTCTGGCCGCCGGGTGCTTGAATTTCGGCACCGACACTTTCTCATCGGGCCCGATCGCGCGACATTATGCGAGTTCTGTCTAGACCTTCGGGCGCGTGCGGCGCGCCGCACGCCAGCGCCGCCCCGGGGCGCGCTGGTCGCGTGATGCGCCCATAGTCGCAGGAGGCCCAGCGCCGAGGACAGAATGGCCAACGCTGCTGCCGCAGCGACTCCGATCAGGGTGCCTCGCGGTGGGTGCGGCCCTCCGGGTCATCGTCGAAGGCGGCGAGTTCCTGGGCGAGTTCCGCCGGATCGTAATCGACGATGTATTGCGTCGCCGCTAGGTACGCCAGCGTCTCATCCAGCGCCGCTTCCGCGGCCCGCGTCGAGGCCACCACCCGCGCGACCAGGATCAAGGGCCGATTGCGCCAGGCGCGCGGGCGGCGCAGGGCTCGCATTTTCATGGCGGCCCGCAGTCGGACCACGTCCGAACGTCATCTCGAACAACCCGATCAGGATGGTCACCGAAGCGCGGCAGATCGTCGATGCCTACCGGTTCATCGTCCTCGGACCGCGGGCCCACCTCAGCAGCCCATAGACGCCCGACCGCTGCATAGTCGCCGGCGCTCATGGCTGTGTCAATTTGCGCGAGCAGGTCCAGTGACAGACCCCGGCGGCGTAACCGGCCCCGGGGATACTTGGCAGTGGCTTCCCGCAGACGGCGTAGATCCTCCTCGCTAAGGGGCCCATCATCGGATTCGTACCTTGGTGTGCTCATGGCCGGTACCTCGCGATCTGCAGTTGGGTCGGGGGTGGTCATAGCCACGCGCGGATAGTGAGCGGTACGCGGCCACGCCATCGGTGCGGATGTTCGCCCCGGGTTCAACACAGCCTTGTACAAAGGGAATGATGCTGGCCTCAGAGCTATCCTGAAGCCTACGCAGACCCCGGCGGGCTCTCCGGAGGACCGACTAAGGATCCAGTTGCTAAAGTCCCAAGCAGAAGCAACCATGCCCAATGCTGGAAACTATCATGCCGCCCTGGAGTGGACGGGCTCCCGACCCGCTACTCCAGATAGCAAACCGCTGTTGGGGAATACGCCCATTTCGAATCTCTGGCTTAATACAGGGCAGGGTTCGCTCGGTTTCACGTTGGCATGCGGAAGTGCGAGGCTTGTTGCCGACACAGTGAGTCGTCGTACGCCTGTGCTGAACCTCGCGCCTTTCCTTGCATCGCGACGGTGAGTCGAATCACCGATGTTGAAGTCGCCACTGTACTTGGATCAGCGTCTGTTGCAACCCGCCCAGGCTTGAGATCATCCTCTGGAAACCCTGACCCGTCCCGATAGCGGATGCGCTGAGCCCGGCGCCTGCCACAGGTTGCCGGTCGCCGCCGCCCGTCGGCGTTCTCCCGACTGTGCTACGCCCAAATCATCACGGCGTGGGCCAGCGCTTGCAAGCTCCTGCGGGACGAGGTAGCCCATAGCGATTGCTATTCAGACGCTGATGAATAGCCTCCGGAGCCTCCAGGCAGAACTGGAGGGCAACCGGCACAATCTTTCTAGGTTCGCTTGAATGCCGAACCATCGCCTGTGCCGATCTGCATGACGCGCACGCACTTGCGGGCGATGATCGGCGCGTAGTCTTTCTCGTGCTGGCCGTCCTTGCCCTGGGCGTCCGAGGGGAGGACGCCGGTCGGCGCTACCCGACCCCAAGCGTCCCTCTAGAATGTGCGAAAGGGGACATTCAAGCGGCAAAGGACGTCGCTTTGCTCGTGGTGCGGGCCGGAATGATTTTGGCCATAGTCTGAGTGCCGGCGCGGGCACTTTATCGTTGGCCCCATCGTTCGACATTAGGCGCCTTTCGAGTCCGGCCACGACAGGTGAGGTAGGAAGCATTTATGGGCAATTATGGATTGGCCATAATTATGGTCCGCCCATAATTGCACAACGATATGAAGCCTAAGGCGATTGGGACGGCACTTCGAAGGCGGCGAACAGGCATGTTACGTACGTGCCCCCGCTCCGTTACACAGTGGCTTGTCTTCGAGGGCAACAGTGACGTTTCAAGGCGGATGGGTCCCAGATGCTAGCCGACCAGCGCGGATAGTCCTTGAGTTCGCCCGTATGGACATCTTCGAAGAGTTCCTCTTCCATATCGATGGGCCTCGTGGCGCGCGCGATGGCCCTGACCGGACGCGAAGCACTACCTCCGAGTAGATGCGTAGGGAGCCAGACAGAACCTTGATGACAACACAGAGTTCGACTGACATGACTGTAATTGACATTCCGGACGATTTTCCCCACGACCCATTTCCAGCCGCACTGGCGTGGGCGCAGCCCAAGCTTGCCGGTCGCATGGTTGACGGAAAATTTGTGGTGGGACTCACCCACCAGTAGCGCATTGAGCGTTGCGTAAGCCGACCTATGACACCCGCCGAATTCCGCACCAAGCATCGCGTGCTAGTCTGGAGCAATCCCGACCAGGCCGGCGACTTCATTTACCTGCGCAAGGCGCTGCTGAGCACGAGCGTGGCGGTTATCCAGGATGCCGTTGCGGCGTTCGGGCTGACTGCGCTCGCGCGCGAGTGGGCGTTGCTCACCAAGGAGGGCAGCGAGGAAATGCAACGCGCCGCCCAGCGCACTGAACTCATCTTGCACCAACTCGCCGATGGTGCCTGCACCTCGCAGATCGAGGCGGCTCTGTACCGGGCGCGTGGGGAACGCGTGCGCCGGAGGCGGGCTCGCGACTACAGCGAGCACCTCAATGCTACGTATGCGCTGCTCGCGCAACTGCGCGAAGCTCAGGAGCGGGGCGACCGCGCCCGCGTGGCCGCCCTGGCGGAAGCGGTGGACTGGGAAGTCGTGGCTGACGAGTTCGAGACCGTCGCTGGCCGCGCCTGCTGTGAGATCCGCGAGCGGGCCACCCGCATCCTGACCGGGCTGGTTGCGCAGTCATTGGCGTATGCAGACGTGGTCGAGCTTCGCATTGAATGGGAATGCCTCGCCGGGGCCCTAGACGCCTCGCCGTCGCTCCGCGATCGCTCTGACCAAGACCTGCAGGACGCCTGGCAGGCGTTGCGAATTCGCGATCCGGGGCTGCCCGACGCATGTCCGTGGTCAACGTTGGCGGCGCTGCGACAGGCGCTCGACGCCGCGCTAGTCGCCAGGGGGCTGGCCAGGCTCGGGTAACCTGCGATGCATTGTGCCATTCGGAGGAAATGCGCAGGCCGGGAATCGCGCGGCTCTTTCGCGAGCAGGATGCCTGCCGAGGGGCATTACGTGCCGGCGGTTGTTGTGCTTCGAGCTAGACTTCTATCAACTTCTCATCCCGATGAGGGCGGCTCTCATGCACCGCCTGTCGCCAGCCGAGCTGCTAGCGCGATGGAAATTACTACTACAGGACGGCGATCTGACGATCGAATCTGACCGGTACGAACTCAACAATGAGGGGACATCTTTGTGCGCCCGCGTCCTAGCAAACATCCACTAAGCGATCGCGAGCCTAATCGAAGCCCTGCCATTGCGCAGGGCTTTTCTTCCCATCTCCCGAAGGAGAACGCAACCCCATGGCAAAGCAGCCGACCATTAGTCGGCTGCTTTCTTTGTACGCCTCATAGTGGTACCCATGAAGCGGAGCAGGGGCTGGCGGATCGGTGGCTGCGCCATTTTTTGCGCCGGCTTGCGTGATAGGCCATTCCCGACCCCGAAGAGCCACTCCCGCTTAAGGAACCGCAACGACTGCTCAGAAGTGCGGATTCAACCGGTCGATGCAACAGCTTGATGGAATCGTTCAGCCGGTGTATCGAAGTTTACTGTCTTGCGCGGGCGTTCGTTGAGCCGCCTGGCGATGGCGTTGAGCTTGGCTTGCGAATAGACCGAGAGATCGGTGCCTTTCGGGAAGTACTGTCTCAAGAGGCCATTCGTGTTCTCGTTGGAGCCGCGTTGCCACGGATGCTGAGGATCGCAGAAGTAGACCTGGATGTCCGTGGCCACGGTGAACGCTTGTGACCAGCCATCTCCGTGCCTCGATCCCAAGTCAGGGATTTGTACAGTTCCTGCGGCAGCTTGCCAGCGTGCTTGATCAGCGCGTTGACTACAGCCTCGGAGTCCTTGCTGGCAATCTTCACCAGCATCACGAACCGGGTCTGGCGTTCGACGAGTGTGGCAATCT
>LRMT01000038.1 GCA_001725945.1 Cupriavidus sp. UYMMa02A
CCGACTGCCAGCCCGCACGGGGCAGCAGCGCGGCAGATACCACTCCGCCCAACACGGCGCCGAGCGGCATGCCGCACATCAGCGTGGTCACCGTCGTGCGCGCATAGCGCTGCGGCGCGTACTCCGCGCAATCGCCGGCGCGTACCGTCGACCCGTACACCGATGGCGCCAAGGTTGGCAAGTTCGACCCGTACACCGACGGCGCATTGGCCTGACCGCCAGCCGGCCGCGACAGGCCGGCGGCTTTTCACCACGGCAGCCAGGGCCGTTTCACCAGGACCTGGCTGACCGCAATGGAGTCCATCATGAATTTGCGTAACAGCATCCTGCTGCTTGGCGGATGGTTGCTGGTCTGCGTGACGAGTGGCTCGATGATCACCTTCGCCGCGCAGGTCCTGCCTGGTTAATCCGCTTTAGCCGTGCATGCCCGGGTATCTCCCGGGCTGTTTCATTGAGGTGCGGGTAAGTCCTAGGGATTACCCGCACCTTGGGGCGTTCTCGCTTGAGCGTCTATCTTCATGTAGATACACTGGCCTCATGAAAACGCAATCCGTCCGTGAGCAACTGCTCGAGCACACGCTGGTCCTGATTCGGCGCCGCGGCTTCAACGGCTTCAGCTACCGGGACCTGGCCGAGCTTGTCGGCGTCAAGACGTCGAGCATCCACTATTACTTTCCGACCAAGGACGATCTGGTCCTCGAGGCGGTGAAGACATATAGCGCGATGATGTCCGAACGGCTGCGTTCGATCGATACGACGTTGCCTCCGACCGAGCAGGCGGCCATTTACCTGGCCCCGTTCCGCGCGAGCTGCGGTTCCGACCAGATCTGTCTGTGCGGCATGCTGTCGGCCGAGACGTTATGCCTGCCGGAGTCGGTGCACAAGCTGCTGCAGAGCTTCTTCCTGATGAACGAGCAATGGCTGACCGGCTTGCTCGAGCGGGCCCAGCCACACCGCAGCACGCCGTTCCCGGTGCCGCCGCCGCGGCTGGCCCAGGTCGTGTTCGGCTCGCTGCAAAGTGGCTTGATTTCGGCCCGCCTGTTCGGCACATCCGACCGGGTAGAAGCGGCTGCCGATACCCTGATCGCTGCCGTGTCCGGCTGAGGCCGGCGTCGCCCCTAGGCGCAAAGCCGTCATGTGGCGAACGCTGCATGGCGGCTTTGTTTTTTGCATCGCCAATGACCAGCATCTCGTCTTGCAGATGCGTCAGAAAGCCATAAATCCTTTTTGATATCAAGGGCTTATTCAGAGAAGGGCGGGTGCTATCAGGGCGATAGGAATATTTTTCCTTGACTGTCTACCTAGTAGTAGATAGTATTGGGGACATGGAAGCGCTGCTCCACCGGCAAAGAAAAAGAAGCCGACTGCGCAACGGGACCATCGCAATACCGTGAAGACGGTCTTTTTTAGATTCAGTCATCTATCTACTAGTAGATGCGGAATAAAGAAAGACCTGAGATTGAACCAAAACCAGGCGACGCCCCAGGGAGGTCGCCAGCCAAGGAGCCCATCATGAATGCCAAGTTCGCCAAGACCGTGATCACCGCAGCCACCCTTGCCGCTGCACTCGCCAGCGCGCGTCGCCCAAGCCGCGAGCCCGCGTGACAGCGGCGTTGCCGGTGACACGTATGGCTACAACTACCGCGTCGGCAAGGTCGACGCCTTCACCGACGGCGCGAAGATCGGCAAGTTCGACACCTACACCGATGGCGCACGCGTTGGCAAGACCGACCCCTACACCGACGGTGCCCGCACGGTAGCCGGTCTGGATACGCGCGGCGTGTCGCAATCGCCGGCGCGCACCATTGATCCGTACACCGACGGCGCCAAGTCGGCAAGAGAGCCAGCCATGAGCGACGGTGGCTCCGTCAACGCAATCCCCGAGCCATGCCCGACCCGACCAGCGCTCGATATGCGTGACAGCTGCCGTTCGGACCAGAGTTTTCAAACAAAATTAAAGGCATCGTGTCCCGTCATTCCAGGCGGATTCCTTCGGCCAAGCGATGGGTGACTCCCCTCACATAGCCATAAAGATCTTCCTGCTCTGCAGTTGCTTTTCCGACCTTAGCTACGCGGCTGAGATCGCTGATTTGGTCTGCCCGGCGTAC
>LRMT01000039.1 GCA_001725945.1 Cupriavidus sp. UYMMa02A
CACCGACGGTGCCCGCACGGTAGCCGGCCTGGATACGCACGGTGTCTCGCACGCCCGCACGCAGCGTTGACCCGTACCTGGACGGTTCCAAGGTCGGCAAGTTTGACCCGTACACCGATGGCGCCCGTACGGTAGCAGGCCTGGATACGCATGGTGTCTCGGCATCGCCGGCACGCAGCGTTGACCCGTACACCGACGGCGCCAAGGCCGGCAAGGTCGACCCGTTCACCGACGGCGCACTCGCCTGACCAGAGCGGCCGGCCTGTGGCCGGCCAGCTGACATCAACAGCGGGCGTTGCCGAGCCCGGCTCCAAGGGGAACATCATGAGTTTGCGTTTCAGCGCGCTGATACTGGTTGGATGGGTGGGGCTCTGCCTCTTCAGCGGTTCACTCATCACGCTGCTCGCGCAAACGCTGCCGGCCTGACCGGCAGTCCATTGCAAGGGGTCTGAAACCATGAAAACACTATCCGTGCGCGAACAACTGATCGAGCACACGCTGGTGCTGATCCGTCGCAAGGGGTTCAACGGTTTCAGCTATCGCGACCTGGCCGAGCTGGTTGGCGTCAAGACCTCGAGCATTCACTACTATTTCCCGTCCAAGGACGATCTCGTGCTGGAAGCGGTGCGCGAATACAGCGCCCGCGTGCACGAGCGCATCCGCGCGATCGACACCAAATTGGCGCCCGCGGAACAGGCGCGGCAATACCTGGAGCCGGTCCGCACGGGCTTCGGCACCGATCAGGCCTGCCTAGTAGGAATGCTGTCAGCCGATGTGCTCTCGCTGTCCGAGCCGGTGCGCACCACGATGCGCGAGTACGTTCACATGCACGAGAAATGGCTGACCGGCTTATTCGAGCGAGCCCAGCCGCTGCGCGACAAGCCGTATCCGGTGCCGCCCGCGCAGCTGGCCCAGGTGGTCTATGGCGGGCTGCAGGCCGGGCTGATGGCCGCGCGGCTGTTCGGCACGCATGAACGGCTTGAGTCCGCCGCGGCCGTACTCGCCGGAGTCATGCCGCAAGCGTGATCTGGCGCGGCACCATGTCGCACAGCCAGTCCGGATCATCATTGCGGCAGGTTGTGGCCGGTCCATGGATGCCGTAGCAGAGGCATCTCCCATACGCGCGCCAGTCGCGCGGTGCAGCCCGGATCGACGAGACGGTCGGCGTCCGAGGCGATCAGCAGGGTGGCCGGGCAGGGCGCAATGGGTCCGGCCCGGTCCGCCAGCAGTTACCACAGAGCCAAGCGCCGATATCAGGTGCTCGCGGCAGCGTCGTTCGCCTGGTCAAGGTCCACCGCGTTGCAGTTGCTGCGACGAATGCTATTGGCGGAATGCACGCCTCTTTCTCTCTTGAAGTCATCCTTCGCAACTCCCGCAGCACGATCAGCGTTCTCCTGAGAATGCCAGAAAACACAATTAACCGACAGGCTCACAAACCCGGCAACCGATGGAGCCAGCAGGGTCAGGGGTTTGCTGTCAGCGGCATTCCCCGCCTACGGGCCACGAGACGGAGCTATGCGGCAGGCGGTGGGACGCACCGGTGTGCCAAAAACAAAACCCCACGCTTCGAAAAGGGTGGGGTTCTGTCAGGGAAGGCAAAAGCAGACGCGTTCCTGCGTCCGGCCAGCGCGGCTTTCAGCGCTTAGAGGGAGGCGCGGTCCGAGGCGATGTAGTACCGGGCGCCGTCGGTATAGGTGTCGAATTTGCTGCTTTTGGCGCCGTCAGTGTAAACATCGTACTTCGCAGCCCGCGCGCCGTCCATGTAGGTGTCAAATTTCCCACTCTTGGCAAACACTGGCTCGGCCGACAGGGCCGTAGCAAGGGTGGCGACAGCGATCATTGCAAGGCGCTTGTTATTCATGGCTCACTTCTTTCTTGTGGATGCTCTTCGCTCGTCTTGCAATGCGGCATCCGATGAACGCTATCTATGTTAGGGGTTTCCCTTATAAAGGTAAACCCTCGTCGTCACTACGCCAGATTCTAATATTCGCAATAAGGAATCTGGGAGTCCGGCAGATCAGAGCCGCCGGAGACCAAGAGGAAGTGCGCGGAGTCCGCGGTGCACCAAATCGTGAGCCATCGCATTGCCCCGAAGCGACAGGTGCGCTGGACGGACAAACCAAACCACCAATGGAGCCCACAGGGCGGAGGAGGGTGCAGTTCGTGGCGTCCCACCGCGTGGCAGAGCGAAATCAACTTTCATAATCGTGAAAGTACACTTCGCATGCCTTACGCGGGTTTGCCGTGATTGAAGAGAGTTGGGGGCGTTAACTCTGGTGCGTCCACCCGATCCGATGCCGCTCCTGCGTCGCCTCATGCCGCGCATCGTCTTCGGTATGCAGGTAGATGCTGGTCGTGGCGATCGAGGCGTGGCCAAAATTGTCGCGCACGTGGCGCAGGTCGACCTGGCGATCGCTCATGTGCGAGCCCGCCGTATGCCGCAGCCAGTGCGCCGACGCGCTGGCCAGCACCTCGGCCTGCGCCGCCCATTCGGGCCCGCGCGCCCGCAGGCGCTCGGCTGCCATGCCAAACACTTCCTTGATGATCAAATGGAGGGCGCCGCGCGACAAGGCCTTCTCGCGGTTCGCGCGGCCGATGACCGGCAGCACCAGCGGACGGTCTTCTCCGGGCTGGGGCGTCGGCGGCAGCCCATGCGCGCGCCGGGAGCGGGCGAGTTCGGCAACCAGTTCGTCGGTCGCCGGCACCAGGCGGGGCTTGCTGCCCTTGCCGACGACTTCCAGCCACCAACGCTCGGTCCCTTGCGCATCGCGCCGGCAGAAGGACGCGCCCATGGTCGTGCCCGCGACTTCCGCCGCGCGCAAGCCACCCAGATAGAGCACCGTGCACAGCCAGCGGCAGCGCGCCGCATGCAGGCGTTCGCGCTCGGTGTCCGTGGGCATGGCCTCCACCGCTTCCTTGACGACGTCCCACAGTGCATGGCTTAGGTAGCGCGTGATCCGTGCCTTCGTGGGGCCACGCCGGCGGCGCGCCAGCGAGAGGGGATTGCCGGCGAGGTAGCCGGCCTCGGTCAGCCAGGCAAAGCAGGCGTTCAGGATCACCATGGCCTGGCGCGTGCTGGCCGGCGACAGTGGACCGGCGAGCGGGCGCCAGTCGGGGTGACTGCGCGCCAGCTTCTTGCCCGCGGCGAGCACCCAGCGCGCGGCCGGCTGCGGATCGGCCAGGAAGTACTCGTACGCCAGCAGGTCCTCATGGGTCAGTGACGACAGCGGCTTGCCGCGCTGCAGCGTCGCCCACAGCACCAGCCGCTCGACCTCGCGCCGGTAGGCCTGCAGCGTGGCCGGACTGTTCGCGTAGCGGGCGAGCCAGGCGGCAGTGGCTGCGCCCCGCGGGCCGGCGCTCGATTCATGCCTTGGGCGCCGGAAAGCGCCTCGGGCAGGTGCAGGCGTTCCAGGGCGTCGGGAGCGTAGCGGGCAGGGCGCGGAGATTGGCTGATATCCGAGGGAAGTCCATGTGCGGCATGAGTCAAACTGAGATCCAAAGACCAACAGGCGCTGTCCAGGCGGTTTTGAAAGGTCGGAGCGCCGCTCAATTCAAATGTCGGCACGGGCGTGCTTTTTGTGCGGGGCTGAATGCTGTTGGGGTGTGTGCCGGTTTCGATTCACCCCACCCATACCGCATTACAAAGTGCATCTTTAGGGTGGATTCATTCCATGATGGAATTTCAGTAACGAGGATTGACTGGGCTTTCAATCTCTGTTCCGCAATGTAAGCTTCTTTCATCGTTTGGCACATCGATCTGATGTTCCTCTTCAAAAATCGTCATAGGAGTAATCATGGAATATAAGGTGGTATTGGTCACTGGGGCCCTTTCAGGAATTGGTCGTGCAACGGCTATGGCCTTTGCCCAGACCGGTGCGAAGGTTGTAGTTTCCGGGCGCAGGGAATCTCTTGGCGCCGAACTGGTTGAAGAACTTAAAAAAGCTGGTGCGACTGATGCTGCATTTGTTCGCGCCGACGCGCAATCCGAAGAGGACTGGCGCAATCTGCTTGAATCCATCCAGACGCGGTTTGGCCGGATAGACATCGCCGTCAATAATGCAGGCGTTGAAGGGATCTTTTCGCCCCTTGATGATGTCTCTGTCGAGAATTATCGTAGCGTGTTTGATACCAACGTTCTCGGCGTTGTACTTGGGATGAAGTATCAACTTAAGGCCATGAAGCAGCAGGGGAGCGGAGCCATTGTTAATCTCTCGTCGATCGGTGGCCAAGTAGGCTTTCCAAACAGCTCCATTTACGCTGCGAGCAAACACGCCGTTGAAGGCCTGACCAAATCAGCAGCGCTTGAAGTTGCAGCGCTTGGCATCCGCGTCAATGCGGTGGCTCCCGGCCCAACTCAGTCGCCAATGTTCGACCGGCTCGCTGATTATGGCCTCAGCAAGGACGTCCTTGCAGGAATTATTCCCACAAAACGCACCGGCACCCCTGATGAAATTGCGCAGTCAATCGTGTTTCTTGCCTCGACCCACGCGAGCTTTATAACGGGTCACACGCTCGCGGTCGATGGCGGCTACTTAGCCCAATAAAGGCTTTGCGTTCATTAGACGCGTTACATCACGGCCTGTTGAACATCGGCAGCCCCACAGCAGCAGGTCGCCCTCTGCGGGGTCCTGCTACCGCGTGATCAGCCAGACGGCCATCACAGTCGCAGCTCAGCGTGCGGAGCCCTGGTCGAGCAGGAATACCAAAGAAATCTCCAGCCGCGCCGACAGGCTGTCTCGATTGCGAGACGGATCACGCCTGGTCAAACCGGCAATGGCACTTGGCGCGGATTGACTGCTCGAAGTGCCAGCAGGTCTATGCAATCGAGGAGCGCGGCGCGCATTTTGTTCTGGTCCGCCAGGAGGACGTACGCGACTACGAGACGCGCCGCTCCGAGGCCTCCCAGGCGCGCGAGGCCCTGATGACTGCACCAGAAGTCGGCGTTTTGCTGAATGAGCTTGCTGAGTTTCTGGATGCTCAATCGTCGATGGCAGCCGCACATCGAGTCGTGTATGGGCAGCGGTGGACTTACGACTCTGTGGGGGATCCGGATGGGGTTGCCCGCCAGGTTTCTCACGGAAGGCGGAGTTTTGCTCCCAACAAGCGCGGTTGGCCAGCGGTGTAAGAGCTTGGTGACGGCCGTAATGTAGGTGAACTCCTTGTTCTGCTCAATGGCATTGCACCAGAATTGCGGGTTAAACCCTTGCTGCCAGCTCTTGCAGCTGACGACGACAACGCGCTCTGGCCCCGCCCGGAGAGGGTTGATACCGATCACGTCGATATCGCTGTGTACGGAGTCCGCACGCATGTCGTAGTCGGCGTGGTCCTTCGGGGGCTTGAACTTCAAGTTGTGCCGGGTGAAGTAGCCGTCGTGCTGCAGGTACTCGTCCACCATCTGTTCTAGGATGTCTTCCTTCATCTTTTATCCTAGATAGGGTAGAACTCGGCGTGTGTAACGGGCTCAGTGTTACCTGCAGCAAGGACCCGCTCAAAACCCAACCGGGTCATCGTGTACAGTGGTTGATCGGGAAATCGTGCTTGAACCGCGGCTAAGGATTTAAGTTGATCAAGGTCCTGAAGCTCGTCGGTACCCATTAGGTAAGACTTCTCGGGCGCGCCAGGAATGTCAGTAGGGCGAACCGGTACCGCGAAATCGAAGGGTGGCATCGCCAGTATGCCAACTGTCCTGTAATCGGCAATTACCCATTCGTTGTGGCTGTCGGCCGCGCGTTGCGTGATCGTTCGCTCGAGGTCCTGAACGGCGATGGCTTCCTGTTGGCAAAGCCGATTACGTTCGTCGTCGAGTTGCGAACCTCCATCTTGGCTGTGGACTTCGAACAGGGACAGTGGCGTGGTGAGGTCTAGGATGACACCGATACATCCCATTGCATTGTTCCCTCGAGGACGGCCAAAGACGTCGCCTGGTTTGACGACCGAGGCGGATACTCCGCCCTGCGCGCGGTCATCAAGAATGTTCCGCAGATCATCTGGAAACCACAGCCGGACTTTTGCGCCTCGCCCACTCCTTTGGGTGTTCCCGAGAAATGGACGATCAGCCTTGGTGGTGCTTCAACACTTCATGGACTTCTTCGACGGACGGACGCCTGCGATTTTCGGGCGGGATGTGCATAGTTAATCTAGGTCCTCTTGCTGTTGATGCGTTCTAGCGTTCCAGAGCTGCTTCATGGCCGCTCGGCGGCGCGCGTCCTCTGTCGTCACGTAGCGAGTCGTGGTGTCGAGTGAGGCATGGCCAGCATTTTGCTGAACGGCCTCCAGTGGCACGCCCGCCGCGAGCGCGTGCGAGATATGGGTGTGGCGGAGCCAGTGGGTACTGGCTGCTGCCAGCCGCTGGGCCCCACGCGGGTCCAGCGGCTCGAGCGCTACCGCGCAGCCGGCGAAGAAGGTCTTGATCTGGCGGTACAAGGTGTTCGCGGCCACTGCGGCGCTGGTGTCTACTTCGACCTGGTTGCGGCCGACTCCGAACGGCGATCGCTCCACCTGGTCGATGGCCAGCCCAAGGAGCGCGACGCCTGGCACCCGTTCAGGGTCCCGCGCAAAGCCGCGGGCCACCAGGTAATCGCCCAAGGCGGTGATTGCGGTATCGGACACTGGCACGCGCCGCGGCTGTGCGCTCCAGAAAGACCTCGAGCCCGTGTAGCAGGTCCCGCAGCTATCCCAATGCGGGGCGACATAGTGGACGATATGCTCAAACCGATGCGTTTCGTCGACGAACACGGGTGAGGCGCGCAGCCCGAAGCGGGAAATGGTGCTGCGCTCGCTCACGATTTCTCGCTGCAACTCGGCGAGCGTATCCGGGGACAGCAGCGCGGGGTATTCACCGATCCGCCGTTCCATGACTGCCGCAAATCGGCGAATTCGGTCCAGTTGGTCCTGCTCGTGCTCGATTGCAAACGACGACTTGGATTCCTTGATCGTCAGCCAGACGGCACTGCGCATCAGGACGTTGCCCCCGAACTCCGCATTCAGCTCGTGCTGCCAGGCGTAGTCGGCCATAGCAGCGGACCGGAAAACCGGTCCGCTTATATGCCGTCACTTGCCGAAGTTTCTGTGGACCCTAAACCCGAATGACGAGGTCGGAATACTTCCAGACATGTTCGTCTGCCGATAGCAGTCGCAATGGTTCGGTGATCGCCTGGGCGATCAGCAGCCGATCAAAGGGATCTCGATGGTGGTTTGGCAGATGACGCACTGCGGCTGCATGCGTGTTCGTCACAGGAAGCTCGCGAAAGCCTGCGGCGGTAATTTCGGTGATGAGTTCGTCGACATCGACTTCGATCTTGTCGAGGCCCGCCTTGATGGAGATTTCCCAGATGGTGGCCGCACTGATGAAGACCTCCTCGGCATCCATGATCAGTCGCTCCGCGGCCTGGCTCAATTTCGGGTCATTTGTGACCGCCCAGATGAAAACATGGGTATCGAGCAGGATGCGCATTACCGTCCCTCGAAGGCGGCCAGCAAGTCATCAGGGAGCGGCGCGTCGAAGTCATCCGCCGTGCGGATCTTGCCCTGCAGCCCGCCGAGGCGCCGTGGGGACTTTGGCTTGACGAACGGCACGATGCGGACCACCGGCTTGCCCGCCTTCGCAATCACGACCTCTTCGCCTGCCGCCACCTCTTCGATGAGCCGCGAAAGGTGCGTTTTGGCCTCATGAATGTTCACCGTCTGCATGGTTCTTCTCCCAACGAGGAACTTAGTCTAGCTTAGTCGAATCCGCTCGACAAGGTTGAAACAGGTGACGCTCTCTCCGCGCATTTATAGACATAAGAAACTTATGTCTAAAGTATGGCGTTTTTAGTTTTATTTGTTGCGTATTACGTAGTAATATTTTGTTATATTCAAACGCACTTTTACGCCGATGGCCACCGCCGACCTGGAGTTGACCGACGCTGCGCTGCAGGCTGCCATGGCCCATGACATTGCCGAGCTGCGCGGGCGTTTCCCCGAGACCCGCGCGCTGTACCGCGAGGTCTGCGGCGTGCTGTTCTTCCGTTACGGCGTCACGCCCACCGCCAACAAGCTCTACAGCCTGGTGCGCAAGGGCAGCATGGGCACGCCCGCCGAGGTGCTGCAGGCGTTCTGGCAGGAACTGCGCGGGCGCACGCGCGTCACCATCGACCACCCGGACCTGCCCGAGGCGTTGAAGGACATCGCCGCCGAAGCCATCAAGACCATCTGGCAAGCCGCCAACGAAGCGGCGAGCAGCGAACTGGCCGCGCTGCGGGCGGAAGCTCGCGACGCGGCGAGCCCGCCGCCGAGGTGCAGCCGCGAAAAGCCATTCGAGCGGCCCCACTCGCGCGCGGTGTGGATGATGATCTTGGTCGGCTGGCGGTGGCGGTAATCCCAGTCCGATCCGGACAGGTGGTACTG
>LRMT01000040.1 GCA_001725945.1 Cupriavidus sp. UYMMa02A
CCGCCGCGCCGACGCGGTACCGGCCGCACCGGCAGCCGCCGCGCCTGCGCCCGCTGCCAAGGAAAAGGCGAAGCCGGCCGCAGCCGCTGCCCACAACCAGGAGTCGGGCTCGATCCGCGTGCCGACTGAAAAGGTCGACCAGATCATCAACCTGGTCGGCGAACTGGTCATCACTCAGTCGATGCTGGCGCAGACCGCGTCCTCGCTCGACCCCGTGCTGTTCGACCGCCTGTTCTCGGGCATGGGCCAGCTCGAGCGCAATGCGCGCGACCTGCAGGAAGCCGTGATGTCCATCCGCATGATGCCGATGGACTATGTGTTCTCGCGCTTCCCGCGCCTGGTGCGCGACCTCGCCGGCAAGCTCGGCAAGCAGATCGACCTGGTGACGTTCGGCAAGGCGACCGAGCTCGACAAGAGCCTGATCGAACGCATCATCGACCCGCTGACCCACCTGGTGCGCAACAGCCTGGACCACGGCATCGAGACGCCGGACAAGCGCGTGGCCGCCGGCAAGGATCCGACCGGCCAGTTGACCCTGTCCGCGCAGCACCACGGCGGCAACATCGTGATCGAGGTCAGCGACGACGGCGGTGGCCTGAACCGCGAGCGCATCCTGGCCAAGGCCCTCCAGAACCGCCTGCCGGTGTCCGAAAACATCAGCGACGAGGAAGTCTGGCAGCTGATCTTCGCGCCGGGCTTCTCGACTGCCGAAGTGGTCACCGACGTGTCGGGCCGCGGCGTGGGCATGGACGTGGTCAAGCGCAACATCCAGGAAATGGGCGGCCATGTGGAGATCAGCTGCCGACCGGGCCTGGGGACCACCATCCGCATCGTGCTGCCGCTGACGCTGGCGATCCTGGACGCATGTCGGTCAAGGTGGGCGAAGAAACCTTCATCCTGCCGCTGAACTGCGTGATGGAGTCGCTGCAGCCCAAGCCCGAGGACATCCATACCGCGGCCAACGCCGACCGTGTCATGCACGTGCGCGGCGAGTACCTGCCGCTGCTGGAAATGCATCGCGTGTTCAACGTGGCCGACGCGCTGCAGGAGCCGACCCAGGGGATCGCCGTGATCCTGCAGGCCGAAGGCAAGCGCTTCGCGCTGCTGGTGGACCAGCTCATCGGCCAGCACCAGGTCGTGCTGAAGAACCTGGAAACCAACTACCACAAGGTGCCATGCATTTCCGCCGCCACCATCCTCGGCGACGGCAGCGTGGCGCTGATCGTCGATGTCGGTGCGCTGCAGCGCACGGCGTGCGCCGGCAGGAACCCGCGCTGGCGCAGTAATCGTCCAACCTAAGGAGAACTAGACATCATGGCCGGCATCGGACAGATCGATACCCCTGGAAGCGAGGCTTCAGGCCAGGAGTTCCTGGTCTTCACGCTGGGGACGGAAGAGTACGGCATCGACATCCTCAAGGTGCAGGAGATCCGCAGCTATGAGACCGTGACGCGCATTGCCAGCGCGCCAGATTTCATGAAGGGCGTGACCAACCTGCGCGGCGTGATCGTGCCGATCGTCGACCTGCGGCTGAAGTTCCGCCTCGGCAACGTGCGCTATGACCACCAGACCGTGGTCATCATCCTGAACGTGGCGGGCCGCGTGGTCGGCATTGTCGTGGATGGCGTATCGGACGTGCTCACGCTGATGGGCGACGCCATCAAGCCGGCGCCGGAGTTCGGCGTGTCGGTGTCCACCGAGCACGTGACAGGGCTGGCCACGGTCGAGGGCCGCATGCTGGTGCTGATCGACATCGAGCGCCTGATCACCAGCCCGGAGATGGAACTGATCGAAGCCGAAGCCGCCTGAGCGCCCCTGACGCAGCGATCCGCAGCCCCCAGCATTTCCAAGCATTGCCACGCGAATTCATGACGCCCAACCGTACCGCCGCCAGCCTTGCCCAAGGCGCTGCCGCCGCCAACGCGGCGGCAGCCGCCCTGCGGCGCGACGAGTCGCGCGACTTCCTGCTGACGGAGCTCGACTTCGAGAAGATCCGCGCGCTGATCCATCGCCGCGCGGGCATTTCGCTGGGCAGCCACAAGCGCGAGATGGTGTACTCGCGCCTGGCGCGGCGCTTGCGCGCCCTGCATCTGACCGACTTCGCGAGCTACCTGGCGATCCTGGAGGCGGATGACGCCTCGCAGGAATGGGAGTACTTCACCAACGCACTCACGACCAATCTGACGTCGTTCTTCCGCGAGGCGCATCACTTCCCCTTGCTGGCCGAGCATGCCAAGAAGACCGGCCGGCCCTACAGCGTCTGGTGCTGCGCGGCATCGACCGGCGAGGAGCCATACACGATCGCGATCACGCTCGCGGAGGCGCTCGGCGAGCGCGCGGCGACGGTGCTGGCCACCGATATCGACACGCAGGTACTGGCCAAGCGCGTGCCGGCGTGTATTCGGAAGAGCAGGTCGCACGCCTGTCGCAGGAACGGCTCAAGCGCTTCTTCCTGAAGGGCACGGGCCAGCGCGCCGGCTCGGTCAAGGTCAAGCCGGAGCTGGCGGCCGCCATCACGTTCGAGCCGCTCAACCTGCTCGCGCCGGACTGGGGTCTGCGCGAGCGCTTCGATGTGATCTTCTGCCGCAACGTGATGATCTACTTCGACAAGCCGACCCAGGGACGCATCCTGGAGCGCTTCGCGCCGCTGCTCAAGCCGGGCGGCCTGCTGTTCGCGGGCCACTCGGAGAACTTCTCCTACGTCACGCGCGCGTTCCAGCTGCGCGGGCAGACCGTGTACGAACTGGCGTCGGACGCCGCCCGTGCGGGAAGGGCCTGATGCGTACGCCCCACCTTCCCGAAGCGATCGCGACACGCAAGTACTTCGACCGCGAATTCGACCGCCAGGCCATCAAGCTGCTGCCGAACGAGTACTACGTGACCGGCGAGGACGTGGTGCTGACCACCGTGCTCGGTTCCTGCGTGGCCGCGTGCATCCGCGACGAGAAGGCTGGTGTGGGCGGCATGAACCACTTCATGTTGCCCGACGACGAGGGCGGCACCGCGGACCGCATGCTGTCCGCGTCGATGCGCTACGGCTGCTATGCGCTGGAAGTGCTGATCAATGAACTGCTCAAGATGGGCGCGCGGCGCGAACGCCTCGAGGCGAAAGTCTTCGGCGGCGGCGCGGTGCTGGCCAACATGACCACGCTGAACATCGGCGACCGCAATGCGGACTTCGTGCTGCGCTACCTGAAGACGGAAGAAATCCGCGTGGCCGCGCAGGACCTGCGCGGTCCGCATGCGCGGCGTGTGAGCTATTTTCCGATTGGCGGCCTGGCGCTGGTGCGCCGCCTGACGCGCCAGGACGACCAGGTGTCGGTGGAGCGCGAAGAGCGCGCGCTGGCGCGCGCCATCGCCACGTCCGGCACGGCGCCGGCACGCGGCGGAGAATTGTTTGTGCGCGCCGCGGCATCGCGCACGCCCTCCTGAACCAACCGAAAGCACAACGATTATGACTGCCGCCAAGATCAAGGTGCTGTGCGTGGATGATTCCGCGCTGATCCGCAGCCTGATGACGGAGATCATCAACAGCCAGTCCGACATGGAAGTGGTCGGGACCGCGCCGGATCCGCTGGTCGCGCGCGAGATGATCAAGCGCCTGAACCCCGACGTGCTCACCCTCGACGTGGAAATGCCACGCATGGACGGGCTCGACTTCCTCGAGCGGCTGATGCGGTTGCGCCCGATGCCGGTGCTGATGGTGTCGTCGCTGACCGAGCGCGGCTCCGAGATCACCATGCGCGCGCTGGAACTGGGCGCGGTGGACTTCGTCACCAAGCCGAAGCTGGGCATTCGCGACGGCTGATGGAGTACACCGACACCATCGCCGACAAGATCCGCGCCGTGTCGCGCGCGCGCGTGCGTCAGGCGCCGCAGCCCGCGACCGGCGCGCCCGCTGCGGCGGCGCCAATGCTGCGCAGCCCGCTGCTGTCGACCGAGAAGCTGATCATCGTGGGGGCGTCGACCGGCGGCACGGAGGCGATCAAGGACTTCCTGATGCCGCTGCCTCCGGACAGCCCGGCCGTGCTGATCGTGCAGCATATGCCGGGCGGCTTCACGCGCTCGTTCGCGCAGCGCCTTGACGGGCTGTGCCGCATTACGGTCAAGGAGGCCGAGCACGGCGAGCGTGTGCTGCCCGGCTACGCCTACATCGCGCCCGGCGATTCGCACCTGCGCCTGGCGCGCAGCGGCGCCAACTACGTGGCGCACCTGTCGCAGGAAGCGCCGGTCAACCGCCATCGCCCGTCGGTGGACGTGCTGTTCGACTCGGCCGCCGAGCACGGTGGCAAGAACGTGATCGGCGTGATCCTGACGGGCATGGGCAAGGACGGCGCCAAAGGCATGCTGCGCATGCGCGAGGCCGGAGCCTACAACCTGGCGCAGGATGAGCACACATGCATCGTCTTTGGCATGCCGAAGGAGGCGATAGCCGCCGGCGGCGTGCATGAAGTCGTGCCCTTGCCGGCGATGGCCCAGCGCGTGATGGCACGCCTGGCCACATACGGCACGCGCGCGCAGCGGGTGTAAATGAAATCGGGCCGAGCGACGCACGCATGCCTGCGCGCAGCGCTCGTCCTGGCAACAAGCCAACACTGTATTTACTGGAGCCCTCAAAGTGGACAAGAGCATCAAGATCCTGGTCGTGGATGATTTCCCGACCATGCGCCGGATCATCCGCAACCTGCTCAAGGAGCTGGGTTTCGTTAACGTCGAGGAAGCCGAGGACGGCGCCGCCGGCCTGGAGAAGGCCAAGGATGGCAGCTTCCAGTTCGTGATCTCGGACTGGAATATGCCCAATATGGACGGCCTGACCATGCTGCAGGCGATCCGCGCCGACGCCAATATCGGCAAGATCCCGGTGCTGATGGTGACCGCCGAGGCCAAGAAGGAAAACATCATCGCCGCGGCCCAGGCCGGCGCCAACGGCTATGTGGTCAAGCCGTTCACGGCCGCCACACTGGACGAGAAGATCACCAAGATCTTCGAAAAGCTCGGCGGCTGAGGCGGAGGCGCGTTTCCATGACTCCCACCCTGAGCAACGATTCCGCCGAGCAACTGATCATCCGCATCGGCAACCTGACGCGGATGCTGCGCGACAACATGCGCGAACTCGGCCTGGACAAGGAGATCGAGCGTGCCGCGCAGGCCATCCCCGATGCGCGCGACCGGCTCAACTACATCGCCGCCATGACCGAGCAGGCCGCGGAGCGCACGCTCAACGCGGTCGAATTGGCGCAGCCGATCCAGTCCGATATCGAGCAGCAGTCCGAGACTCTGGACAAGCGCTGGGAGGCCTGGTTCGAGCAACCGGTGGAGCTGGCCGACGCCCGTTCGCTGGTGCTCGATACCCGCGCCTTCCTGTCCGAGCTCCCCGGCCAGGCCCGCGCCACCAACAGCCACCTGCTCGACATCATGATGGCGCAGGACTTCCAGGACCTGACCGGCCAGGTCATCAAGAAGATGATGGACATGATCCGCGCGCTGGAGCAGGAACTGCTGCAGGTGCTGATCGACAACGTGCCGTCCGAGCGTCGCGTGGATGCGCACGCGCCGTCGACGCTGATGAACGGGCCGCAGGTGAATCCGGAGGGGAAGCCGGATGTGGTGTCGGACCAGGCGCAGGTGGATGATTTGTTGGCGAGTCTGGGGTTCTGATGTTTTGGTTGGGCTGGCTTTTGAGAGCTTGCCCATACTTGCACTTGCAGCCTCTCTTCACACTGGGTTCGTCGCTGCGTCGTGGCGACCGGGTTTAGCAGCCCGGAGAGAGAGCCGAACGTTCGTCTTCTGGCGGTATCCTTACGTTCGCCGTGCCTGCGCACGCCCCTTCTTTGGGCGGGCCCTGGCAGGGGAGCCTTCGGGCTCGCCGGCTTTTGGCTCTTTCCCGGTCTGCTAACCCTGCCTTGCGCCCCCCACCCCAATCAGCAACCGGGGAGCGGGACTGAACCTGTATGGTTAGGGGGGCATTCCCATGCTTCAGTCTTTAATTGCCCATTACGGGCGATCGGCAATCTCCAGTATCTGCACAATGCAGCAGCGCGCGCGAGCGCATGGGGAGGTGCGCCATGTATAGCCATAGCAATCACGGTATTACAGCGGAACACAAGGGTGCCGACATGCTCGTGACCGCCCACAGTCCGGGAGAGAGCCCGCTGAGTCTTGCGGTACAGCGTGCGGCACAGCTTCATGGGCTCTTGCTTATGGCGAGCGATCATGGGGACTCGAATTTGGATCCGGTGGATTTAGAGGGGACGTGGGAGAGCTTGCATTCTCTTGCGGCGTGGCTGGCGCATGAGACGCAGGTGTTGAGTGAGCTGGCTGTGCTGCAGGGCAGGCGTAGCAGCCTGGGTGACGTTGGGGCGGGGTGCGCAGCTGTGCAATCGGCTGCCGCTCCATCCATGGGAGCATCGTCGATTTGATCTTCGGCCAGGCGCGGAAGGGCGACGCAAATGGCGCGTGGCATCAGGAGGGCAGGAACGGACTGGATCGCTTCCGCTTGGGCGGCGCCCCCTGATACATCTCTTGCGAAAAGTCGGCCCGCTGGCTCAGAAGCGGCGCTCCATCGAGGCTGTCGTTGAAAAGCGGATCAAGAGGCATGCGCGAGAGTTTCCCGGGGCGCCGAAGAGATGCGTCTTGGTGCCAAATGCGTGAGCACTGGTTTGGGGCGCTACATACGTCGCACTGGCGGCCACCGGCCGATAACGAGTTCGGCCTGGCCCGGCGGCACGGCGCCATGTCATGGCACTTCCAAGCAAGGGGTGGCGCCCCGATGCAATCACCCACGGCGACGTTCCGAGAGACTGAGGGCTCAGCAGCCCCATTTTCACGGAGACACCACATGCCCATCATTGTTTGCGAATGCAAGGTCGGAATCGAAGCTGGCGTCAAGGCCAGGATCGCCAGCGAGTTCACGAGCGCGATCCGGGAGATCATTCTCTCGCCGCTGGACTTGATTAGCGTCGTATTCCACGAAGTCACGCCCGAGAATACCTACCGTTCGGGAGAGCCCACTTCCGAAACGCTGATCTTCTGCCACATACGTGATGGGCGCAGCGACGGCGCCGTACTATCGCTGGCCAAAAAGGTGAGCTCGATCTGGAGCGCGTGCACCGGGGCAACGGAAGACGAAGTCGAGGTTCTGGTCACACTGTATCCCGCCAAATACGTCGTGCGCGGCGGTGAACGCCTGCCTGAAGCCCCTCGCGTGTGAGGGTGGGGCATTTATCGTGCATCTGCATGCGGGCGACCCAGAACCCGCCAGCCGGACCTGATTCATATCATGAGAAAAGTCATCATCACATGCGCTGTGACCGGTGCGATTCATACGCCCTCAATGTCACGGTATCTACCGGTCACACCGGAAGAGATCATCGAAGCCTCGGTCGGCGCTGCCGAAGCGGGCGCGGCGATCATTCACCTTCATGCACGCGATCCTGTCACGGGCAAGCCGGACCAGAGCCCCGATGCATTCGGCCGGTTCTTGCCGCAACTCAAGGAACGCACCGATGCAGTATTGAATATCACCAGTGGCGGCTCGCCCTACATGACGATCGAGGAGCGCATTCAGCCGTCAATGCGCTTTGCGCCCGAGGTGGCTTCACTCAATATGGGCTCCATGAACTTCGCGCTGTTCCCGATGCTCGCGCGTTTCAAGGAGTTCAAGCATGCATGGGAGCGCGAAGCGCTGGAAGCCAGTCGTGACCTGATTTTCCGCAACACCTTTAAGGATATCGAATACGCCCTGGCGCAATGTGCCGCCAATGACACGCGCTTCGAATTCGAATGCTACGACGTGAGCCACCTCTACAACTTGGCGCACTTCGTCGAAACGCGGTCTGGTCAAGGCGCCGTTCTTTGTCCAGACCGTGTTCGGCATCCTGGGAGGTATCGGCACGCATCCTGAAGACGTGTTGCACATGAAGCGGACGGCTGACCGGCTGTTCGGCAATGACTATCGCTGGTCGGTGCTCGGGGCAGGCAAGGATCAGCTTCGCCTTGCAGCAATGTCTGCCAGTATGGGCGGCAATGTGCGCGTCGGATTGGAAGACAGCCTGTGGCTTGGACGGGGCACGCTCGCCGAGAGCAATGCAGCGCAGGTGCGGCAGGCGCGGCAGATTATCGAGGGGCTTGGACTCGAAATCGCCAGCCCGAACGAAGCCCGAGAAATCTTGCAATTGAAGGGCATTGGGAAAGTCAGGTTCTGAGAAGGAACAGGGTCGACGTTTTGCCCGAGCAAACCGCGGTTGCCAGGCCCATGGGGCTGCGCGCCGAGATCACGCGCGCCCGGTGCGGCCGACGCTGCAATCGGCCAGTGCCATTCACCAGCATGTGGCGACGTCCATCGGCTAGACCTAAGCGCCGCCGCCTCGTTGAGCAACTCATCTTCGCTTGTGAGGTCAAGGGGCCGCGCGCACAATGAGGCCGGAAGCAAGGTCGAAGGGAGGTAAGCGATGCATGGTCACCTGGACTCACAAGCTGAATACCGCGAGGTGGGGGGCGAACTCGTATCCGGCACCATTGTTGACTCGCGCACCACACATGTCGAAGTCCTCGCGCGCCGAGCGGCCGGGCCTATTTCCTGGCGTTTTCGTCAACCGCGGCTCGCGCTGTTCTGGTTTCGGAACGGCCTCAAAGAGTTGCATCTGGAGCTCGACGGCCGCCGCATCCACTCGGGAATAAGACAAGGAACAAACCTCGCTCTGTTCCCGGCCTCGATTTCCGTCGAAGGCGAGTTCGACGTAGCCCCGCACTTCGACTACACGGTGGTCTTCCTCGACCCGATCGTTGCCTCCGACGCCGGCTGCCACTTCAATCGGCCGCTGATTGCCTTTGGCAACGAAGATCTGCAACGTGGCCTTTCAGTCCTATGCCGTGAGGCGCGCAATGCAGACAGCCTTTACGGGTTGTTCGCCGAGGGCTGGGCAATGCAAGCACTCGCCCTACTGGCGCGGGTCGACGGCAGCCAGGCCGCTACCGTTCGCCCGTGCGGTGGCCTCGCACCTGGCAGCTTGCGGCGCGTTATCGACTACATCGAGGCCGACTTGTCGAGGCCGTTCACGATCAAGGACTTGGCGCAAGTTGCCGGTGTCAGTCCCCGGCATTTCATGCGTGCTTTTCGCGAAAGTGCCGGGCAGACGCCCTTGCGCTTTGTGTACGATCTGCGTCTCGAGCGTGCCAAAGAGTTCCTCCTGGATCCTCATCGCACCGCAACTGAGGTCGCGCTGGATTGCGGCTTCAGCCACGCTCAGCACTTCAGCACCGCATTCAAGAAGGCGACCGGCGTCACGCCGTCCGATTTCCGCAGGGCTGCGACGCGCTAATGCGTAACGCGGGCCAGTAGGCGCGCCCACTGCTCTGCCGCCTGGTTCATGGTCCACGCAAGTGGACCAGACAGGTGGGACCCACGTTGCGACGATCTGCGCCCCGCGATCCGACTCCCATCGCTTGGCACATGCAGATCGAAGCGCATTTGGCGCATCAGCCGATCGCATCTACCGTCTTGCGCCCTAGCGCCTTCTGCCATGTGCTCAAGCGTCTGGGGCCACACATCGCCGCGGTTCCTTGGCCGACGTAACAAGTAACGGGCGTGTGGCTTGATAACGAGCTCGGCCTGGCCCGGCGGCACGACGCCATGTCATGGCACTTCCAAGCAAGTGGTGGCACCCCGATGCAATCACCCACGGCGACGTTCCGAGAGACTGAGGGCTCTGCAGCCCCATTTTCACGGAGACACAAATGCCCATCATTGTTTGCGAATGCAAGGTCGGAATCGAAGCTGGCGTCAAGGCCAGGATCGCCAGCGAGTTCACGAGCGCGATCAGGGAGATCATCCTCTCGCCGCTGGACTTGATTAGCGTCGTATTCCATGAAGCCACGCCCGACAACACCTATCGATCGGGAGAGCCCACTTCCGAAACGCTGATCTTCTGCCACATACGTGATGGGCGCAGCGACGGCGCCGTGCTATCGCTGGCCAAAAAGGTGAGCTCGATCTGGAGCGCGTGCACCGGGGCAACGGAAGACGAAGTCGAGGTTCTGGTCACACTGTATCCCGCCAAATACGTCGTGCGCGGCGGTGAACGCCTGCCCGAAGCCCCTCGCGTGTGAGGGTGGGGCAGCCTGCACGGACTAAGGGAGCGACCTTGTCTATGCACGGGCGGCCGTTGGCCGTGAGGTTTCGGTCCGGAATGTGGTTACTGCGCCGCATGTCGAACCTCAAACCGAAGATAAAGGAGACAAGTCAATGAAGTCAATCCGCCCTGACCTGGCAACAGCACCTTCAGGCGTGCACCGGATAGATGTTCACAAACTGGCCGACGAGGCCAAGTTCAACAGCTTCCACTGGTCCGTGCTGATCTGGTGTTTTGTGATCCTGGTGCTCGACGGCTACGACCTGGCGGTCGCCGGCACCGCGCTTCCGTCGATCATGAAGGCGATGAATGTGGAGGCCGCGACCGCGGGCTTCATGGCCAGTTCGGCGCTGTTCGGCATGATGTTCGGAGCGATCGCGCTCGGGGCGCTGGCCGACAAGATCGGCCGCCGGTGGGCGATCTCGATCTGCGTGTTCCTGTTCAGCGCCTTCACCGCGGCCGCCGGGTTCACCAACGACCCGATCACCTTCAGCGTGATGCGCTTCCTCGCCGGGCTCGGCATCGGCGGCGCGATCCCGAATGCGGCCGCGCAGATGACCGAATACTCACCGAAGAAGGTGCGCAGCGTGATGGTCACGCTGATGTGCTGCGGCTACGCGGTCGGCAGCATCCTCGCCGCGCTGCTCGGCAAGCAGTTCATCGAGACCTATGGCTGGCAATCTGTGTTCATCGCCGCGGGCGCCGCAGCGGTGCTGATCCCGTTCATCCTGAAGTACATGCCTGAGTCGCTGCCGTTCCTGATCAAGCAGCACGACGACACACATCTGCGCGAAGTGGTCCGGAAGATCCGGCCGGAGATGCGGCTCGAGCCGCACGAGGCGTTCCTTGTTCCAGCCGAGGACAAGGCCGAAGGTCCGACCGTAGGCAGACTGTTCTCGGACGGCCGCGGCTTCAGTTCGGTGATGTTCTGGGTCGCCTACATGACCTGCCTGTTCATGCTCTATGCGCTCAGTTCGTGGTTGGTCAAGCTGATGGGCATGGCCGGCTACAGCCTCGGTTCCGCGCTGAATTTCCTGCTCGCCTACAACGCCGGTGCAGTCGTCGGCGCCGTCGGTGGCGGATGGCTCGCCGACAAGCTGAACATCAAGTGGGTGACGGGCGCATTCTTCGCGGTCGCCGCGGTTTCGCTGACGCTGCTCGGCTACGGCGCGCAGCCGCTGTTCCTCATCGTTGCCGTCGCCGGCGCGTCGACGCTGGGCACGCAGATCCTGCTGTACGCGTATGCCGGGCAGTTCTATCCGACGTCGATCCGTTCGACGGGACTCGGCTTTGCCTCGGGGGTCGGCGGCATCGGCGCGATCGCGGCGCCAATCGTGATCGGGCTGCTGGTCTCGATGAAGCTGCCGCTGGTGCAGAACTTCCTCGCCATTGCAATGCGCGGTGATCGGCGGTGTCGCGGTTGCGCTGATCAAGCACAAGTCGTCGGCCTCTTCGCACAGCCACGGCGCGAGCGTGGTCGGGCAGCGGCTTGATGCTCGACGATCGGAAGGGAAATTTCGTACAGCTCATCGTCGAGCGCCACGGGCACTGGATGACTGATCGTTTCTCGTCGCTGGAGCCTGTCGCACGACTTTCGTACGTTCTACGGCACGACGTGGGTCGGAGCCGGAGTGACAAGGTTCCGGCCATAGTGAGCCGGAGTTTACTCGAGCGCTACGTTCCTGGATGGCCGAGTTCGGTCCGGCAAGCGACGAGCGCTGCTCTGCGCCGCCCTAAATGCCCCACGATGGGGGGGGCGCCGCCTGCGCTAGCGCATAGTATCGCGACCAATAGACGCGGGAGTGTGTGGCCGCTGCCGGAAGTCCGTGGCCGCGTGAGCCGCTAAGCGACCATCTGGAACGGACCTGGAAGGCTACGGCCGGTGGCTTGCCCCCAACGCACTCGCCGGTCGATGGCTTCTCCAAGATTCCCCCTAAAGTCTCCCAACTCGCCCGCCGTTAACCCCCAACCGGCCCCCATTTCCCAAACAGCACCCAATTCCCCCGCCTTTTCCCATGAATGGGAATCCCACCCCCGCTTCGATAATCCCCGCTGACGAATAGCGGCTGGCCGCTTCGCACGGAGCGTGGATGTCCGAAGAAAGCGATCTCGAGAAGACCGAACCCGCCTCACCCCGGCGCTGGAAAAGGCGCGCGAGGAAGGGCAGGTCGTTCGTTCGCGCGAGCTCGCTACGTTCATCATGCTGATGACCGGCGTTGTTGGCCTGTGGACGCTGGGCGGCGTGCTCGGCCGCAGCCTGGACGCGGTCATGCGGCAGTCCCTGCGCTTCGAGCCTGCCACGGCGTTCGATACGTCGCGCATGCTTTCGCGCTTCGCGAACGTGGTCTGGGAAAGTCTGCTCGCGTTCCTGCCGCTACTGCTGCTGTTCGGCGTGGCGGCGGTGGCCGCGCCGTTGCTGATGGGCGGCTGGACCTTCTCCACCAAGGTATTGGCGCCGAACTTCGGCCGCATGTCGCCGCTCTCGGGCCTGGGCCGGATGTTCTCTGCGCACTCGCTCGCGGAGCTGGTCAAGGCCATCGCCAAATCCCTGCTGGTCGGCAGCGTGGGCGCCTGGGTCGTGTGGCACCGGCTGCCCGATGCCATCGCGCTGATGAACGCGCCGGTCCAGGAAGCGCTGCTGCGTATGCTCGACATCGTCCTGCATTGCTGCCTGCTGGTGGCGCTGTCGCTGCTGCTTGTTGCCGCCATCGATGTGCCGTGGCAGCTCTGGGAGCACTTCAAGAAGCTGCGCATGACCAAGGAAGAGGTCAAGCAGGAATTCAAGGAAAGCGAAGGCGACCCGCACATCAAGGGCCGCATCCGCCAGCAGCAGCGCGCCATGGCGCGTCGCCGGATGATGCAGGAGGTTCCCAAGGCGGACGTGGTGGTGACCAACCCGACCCACTTTGCCGTGGCGCTACGCTATGAGGAAGGCCGCATGGGCGCGCCACGCGTGGTCGCGAAGGGTACCGACGAGGTCGCCGCGCGCATCCGCGAACTGGCCGCCGCGCACCGCGTTCCGCTGATGTCCGCGCCGCCGCTGGCGCGCGCGCTGCACCGACATGTCGACCTGGGCCAGGAAATCCCGGCCGGCCTCTACACCGCCGTGGCTGAAGTCCTGGCCTGGGTCTATCAACTGAAACACTGGCACTACTCACAAGGCCCGCATCCGTCGGCGCCTACCGATCTCCTGGTGCCGGATGAACTCGCCGTTCCGGAAAGCCGCGCATGAATGCTCTGAATTCCCTGTTGAAACTGCCGGGCCTGCGCAATGCCGGCCAGTTCAAGGCAATGACCGGGCCGCTGCTGATCGTCATGATCCTCGGCATGATGGTCCTGCCGCTGCCGGCGTTCGTGCTGGACCTGCTGTTCACATTCAATATCGCGCTGGCCATCATGGTACTGCTGGTCAGCATGTATACGCAGAAGCCGCTTGATTTCGCGGCGTTTCCGGCGGTGCTGCTGTTCACCACGCTGCTGCGCCTGTCGCTGAACGTGGCCTCCACGCGCGTAGTGCTGCTCGACGGCCATACCGGTCCCGATGCGGCAGGCAAGGTGATCGAGCATTCGGCCACTTCCTGGTCGGCGGCAATTTCGCGGTCGGTATCGTGGTGTTCGCGATCCTGGTGGTGATCAACTTCATGGTGATTACCAAGGGCGCGGGCCGTATTGCCGAGGTGGGCGCGCGTTCATGCTGGACTCCATGCCCGGCAAGCAGATGTCGATCGACGCTGACCTGAACGCCGGCCTGATCAATGAAGAGCAGGCCAAGAAGCGCCGCGCCGAGGTCGCGCAGGAATCCGACTTCTACGGCGCCATGGACGGCGCCAGCAAGTTCGTGCGCGGCGACGCCGTGGCCGGCCTGCTGATCATGTTCATCAACGTCGCCGCCGGCATGGTCGTGGGCATGGTCCAGCACGACCTGGACTTCGGCACCGCCGTGCACAACTACACGCTGCTGACCATCGGCGATGGCCTGGTGGCGCAGATTCCGGCGCTGGTGATTTCGACCGCTGCCGGCGTGATCGTGTCGCGCGTGTCGAACGAGCAGGACGTGGGCGAACAGCTCACCGGACAGCTCTTCGCCAACCCGCGCGTGCTGTACCTGACCGCGGGGATCATCGGTGCGATGGGCATCATCCCCGGCATGCCGCATTTCGCGTTCCTGCTGCTGGCCGGCAGCATGATCTGGCTGGGACGCAACCTGGCGCGCCGCGAGGCCACTGCGCAGCAGACCAAGCAGCGCGAAGAGCGCGCGCGGCGGCAGCGCAGGAATCGACCGAGGCGAGCTGGGACGACGTCACGCTGGTGGACCCGCTCGGCATGGAAGTGGGCTATCGCCTGATCACGCTCGTGGATCGCGCACAGGACGGCGAACTGCTGGGCCGCATAAAGAGCATCCGCAAGAAGGTGGCGCAGGAGATCGGCTTCCTCGTGCCCGTCGTGCATATCCGCGACAACCTGGAACTCAAGCCCAATGCGTACCGCATCACGCTCAAGGGCGTCGAGATCGGCCGCGGTGAAGCCATGCCGGGCCAGTGGATGGCGATCAACCCCGGTCAGGTCAGCGGCACGCTACCGGGCCACGTCACGCGCGATCCGGCCTTCGGGCTGGAGGCGGTATGGATCGATGCCGGCATGAAGGAGCAGGCGCAGGCGTTCGGCTACACCGTGGTGGACGCCAGCACCGTGGTCGCCACGCACCTGAACCACCTGATCCACATGCATGCCGCCGAACTGCTCGGCCGCCAGGAGGTCCAGATGCTGCTCGACCGCATCGCCAAGGACGCACCGAAGCTGACCGAGGACCTGGTGCCCAAGGCCATCTCGCTGACGGCGCTGCAGAAGATCCTGCAGAACCTGCTGGACGAAGGCGTGCCTATTCGCGATATGCGCACCATCCTGGACGTGATCGCCGAGCATGCGCCGAAGGTCAGCGACCCGAACGAGCTGACGGCGCTGGTGCGCCAGGCGCTGGGCCGGGCGATCACGCAGCAGCTCTTCCCGAACGGCGCGGACCTGCAGGTGATCGGCCTCGATGCGGGCCTGGAGCGTGTGCTGTCCCAGGCGTTGACCAATGGCGGCGGCATCGAGCCGGGCCTGGCCGATGCGCTGCTGCAGCAGACCCAGGCGCCGTCAGCCGGCAGGAGCAGATGGGGCTGGATCCGGTGCTGCTGGTGCCGACGCAACTGCGCCCGCTGATGGCGCGCTTCCTGCGGCGGACCATGCCGCAACTAAGGGTGTTGTCCCATGCCGAAGTGCCGGACAACCGCAATATCCGCATTACCGCAATGATCGGTGCGTGAGGAACGCAAGATGAGCGTAGCGAAATTCGTCGCGGCCAACGGCCGTGAAGCCATGCGCAAGGTACGCGAAGCCATGGGCCCCGACGCCGTGGTGCTGTCCAACCGTACCATCGACGGCGGCGTGGAAATCGTCGCCATGCGCGACACCGACCTGAGCGCCGCATCGTCCAGCGCGCAGGTCTATGTGGCACCGGAGCCGGTCGTGGCTGCACCCGAGCCGGCCGCCATCGGCGACCTGCGTGGTGAACTGCAATCGATGCGAGCCATGCTCGAGCGCCAGCTCGCCGGGCTCGCGCCAGCCCCTGTCAATGGCGTTGTGGCCAGCGGAGACCCGCTGCGTGAATCGCTGTTCGCTTGGATGGTCGGGGCCGGCTTCTCGGCGCAGCTCTCGCGCACGCTGCTGGCAAGGCTGCCAGTCGGCTACGACCGTCCCGCCGCCATGACGTGGATTCGCGCCGAGCTGGCCAGCAAGGTGCCTGTGCTCGACAACGAAGACGCGTTGTTCGACCAGGGTGGCGTGCTGGCGCTGATCGGGCCTACCGGCGTGGGCAAGACCACCACGACGGCCAAGCTGGCGGCACGCTACGTGCTGCGCCACGGTCCCGAGCGCCTGGCGCTGCTGACCACCGACAGCTTCCGTATCGGCGCGCATGAGCAACTGCGCATCTACGGCGATATCCTTGGCGTGCCCGTGCACGCGGTCAAGGATGCCGCGACCTGCGCTTCGCGCTGGCGGCGATGAAGGACAAGCACCTGGTGATCATCGACACGGTCGGCATGAGCCAGCGCGACCGCAACCTGTCCGAGCAGATTGCCATGCTTGCGGGCGTGCAGGCGCCGGTGCAGCGCGTACTGCTGCTCAATGGCGCAAGCCATGGCGATACCCTCAACGAAGTGGTGCATGCCTACCGCCATGACGCCGTGCCGGAAGGTGGCGGCGTCGACGGCTGCATCATCAGCAAGCTCGATGAAGCCACGCACCTGGGCTCGGTCCTGGATGTGGTGATCCGCCATCGCCTGCCCGTGTTCTACGTATCCACCGGACAGCGCGTGCCGGAGCATCTCGAACTCGCGCAGGGTCCGTCTCTGGTCGAGCGGGCCTTTCTCACGCCGCGCCGCGGCTCGGTGTTTGCCGATGCCGACGCCGCGCGTCGCCAGGCAGGCACCCTGGACGAGGCGCCGGGCCGGCAGGGTGGCGCCGATGACGTGCTGCGCTCGCTGACCGACAGCGCGGACGCGCTGGGGCAGTGCGTGAGCGAACTCAATGCGTCACAGCATGGCTTCGACCTGGCGCGCCAGCTGTGGCAGCAGCGCACTGCGACGCCCGCGCTGCGACCGATGGCGCAGCAGGTGCGCGAGGCCGTTTGCCGCGACGTGAACCGCGAATGCGAGCTGTTCGTGCTGTCGCTGTCGGCCACGCTGCAGGTTCCTGTGCCCGGGCGCCGCACGCCGCAGTCGATGCTGCATACGCTGTGGCTCGGCGATCGCAACGGCCGTGCCGCTTGCCGCCACCGTCACGCCCGCCGGGCGCGCTGGCCAGGCCATGGGCGAAGCCGATGCCGAGGCCGCAACGCTGCGCGCCACCCTGGGCGCGGCGCGGCCTGTGGTCCATCTTCTCGACGCGCTGCCGGCGGGTGCCACGCTGGCGCGCTGGCAGCAGTCCGGCGAACGCTGGGTCGCTGCTGCTCGCAAGACGGCGCGCGTGATCAGCGGCGGTGCGGCGTGGAAGCTCGATGCGCTGGCCGAAACGCTGACGTTCCACGCCGTAGGGGAGCTGACGGTGCGCGGCCGGGAAGCCGTGCAGTGGCTTGCAACGGCCGACGTACGTGTGCCTGAAGGTCCCGTGCGCGGCCGCGGCGCGCCGGAAGGCGGCATCGACGCCCATCTCGTGATCGCGAGGATGGTCGACTACGCATCGGGCGAGCCGCTCGATACGCGCTACCTGCTGTGCGATCCGCAGCTGTCAGTCCAGGCCGCGCATGCGGCGAGCTGGTCGCTGTGGGCGGACAACGCCGAAACGCAGTTCCGCACGCTGCGTCACGCGCTGGATCACTTCGCGCAAGACGGTGAAGGCGCCAGCGCAGCCGGCGCGGGTCTGGCTGCGCTGCAGCTCGGACTGACCGCCCTGCGCCTTGAACATGCGCCAACGGCCACGGCACCAGCCTTCCTGGCGCGCCTGGCAGGCCGGACCGGCACGCGCCAGCCCGGCAATGCCGCGGTGCCGGGTGCCGTGCTGAATGAAGGCATGGGGCGCTGCTGGCTTTGCTCGACGTGCTGGAAAGCTATCCGGGGCGCCGGCTGCCGAGACCGTCGAGCCGGCGGACCTCGCCGTGCGAGCGCAGGTAGAAGTGGCGACCGGATTGCCGCAGCTGATGGTCCCTGGGGTCGCATCGTGAGTACGTTGGCGATGGATCAGGCCGAGAGCCTGCGCCGCATGCTGGCGCCGCGCGTCACGCGCCGGATTGCGTGGTGGCCAGCGAGCATGGTGCCGGTGCGACCACGATTGCACTGGGCCTGTCTCACGCGCTGGCGATGCAGGGCGAACGCGTGCTGCTCGTCGATGAGGACACGGCGGGCCACGCCGTGCGGCGCTCGGGTGCCGAGCCCGCCGGCACGCTTGCGACGTGCAGGCTGGCCGGCTGACACTGGAGGCAGCGCTGCGCGCGGCATGCCGGCACCGTTGCTGTCTTGCCGGCTGGCCAGGCGCTGCCCCAAGGAATCCAGCCGGCGGATCCGATGTCGGGCTTTCGCAGTGTGCTGCTCGATGCCAAGACGGACGCCGATGGCGCGCTGTCGGCGATGGCCGGGGCCGCACACAACGTGCTTGTGGTGATGCGGCCGGAACTGGCGTCCATCACCGCAGCCTACGCATGCATCAAGCGCCTGCATCACCTGTACGCGTGCCGGCATTTCCATCTGCTGGTCAACATGGCACCCAATGAGGCCGCGGTCCAGGCCATCACCGGGAACCTCGCGCGTACGGCACGGCAGTACCTGGGCGTCGAGATCGCTTGCGCCGGCTGGTTGCCGCCCGATCCGCTGCTCAAGCGCAGCGTGGAACTCGGACGCTGCGTGGTCGAAGCTTATCCCGCAGCGCCAGCGACCACAGCGTTGCGCCGCACCGCCAGCGGCGTTGGCGCATGGCCACTGCACGCGGAGCCGGTTTCACCGGCTGCGCGCGCAGTCGTGGCTGTCTGACACCGTGGCCCTTCGAAACAGAGATAGACCCTAAGCCGCCAGCCCGAGAAACGGGCAGGTTTTGCAAGCTAGCATTCACGAGAATTCCACCATGTACACGATCCAGGGAAAGCTCGAACAGGCCGATGTGGTCAAGATACACGCGCAGCTCGTGCGCCGCATCGCGCTGCAACTGGCCGCCAAGCTGCCGGCGAGCGTGCAGATCGACGACCTGATCCAGGCCGGCATGATCGGCCTGCTCGACGCGGCCAAGCGCTATGAAGACACGCATGGCGCGCGTTTCGAGACCTACGCCAGCCAGCGCATCCGCGGCGCCATGCTCGACGAGGTGCGTGCCAACGACTGGCAGTCGCGCAGCCTGCGCCAGTTCACGCGCCGCATCGAACGCACGCAGCGCGGCCTGGAACAGAAGCTGGGCCGCGCGCCGCTGGACTCGGAAGTTGCGCAGGAATTGGAGCTGCCGCTGGACGAATACCAGACCGCGCTCAACGAGGTCTATGGCTGCCAGTTGCTGCACTACGAAGACTTCGAGCGCTCCGGCGAGGAAGACTTCCTCGACCGCCACCTGGGCGGCAGCGAAGACGACAACCCGCTCACGCAGCTCATGGAAAACGGCATGCGCGAGGCTTTGATCCGTGCCATCGACCGCCTGCCCGAGCGCGAGAAGCTGGTGTTGTCGCTGTGCTATGACCAGGAACTCAACCTGCGCGAAATCGGCGCCGTGCTGGACGTGACCGAATCGCGAGTGTGCCAGATCCGCGGGCAGGCGATTACGCGATTGCGCAACCAGTTGCGCGGACTGCTCTGATGCGCAGGCTGCACAGCTCCGGGCGGGTTGCCACGCATGCGATCGCGGTCCTGCTTGCTGCGGGAGCGACGGACACGTGGGGTACGCCCGATCCCGGCACAAGTCATAGCTGGAGCGCTTCGGTCAACGGGCCGGCATTGTATGGCCGGGGCCTGCGCACCGTTTCCCGCCCGATCCTGCCAAGCGGCAACCTGCCGCAATCGGAGGGCGTCATCACCTCGGTGCGCTGGCGCTACAGCTTCGCCGTGACGCCGCCGACGGACCTCCAGGCCTACCTTTGCAACGCCCAGCGCTGCGTGCTGTTGCCGCAGGCCGAAGGACGGACCGAAGCCTTCGATGGCGACGACGCGACCCAGGGCTTCGTGTTTGCCTTCCGGCTGCCCGGGCAGGGTCCTGTGGCGCTGTGTTGCAGGGGAAGAGCAATCAGGTGGTCGTGGGATTCCGCTGAGGATCCCAGTCTCACCGTCCACTTCCGGTTGCCCATTCCGTCCGCATACGCCGTGCGCGCGGCGGTGTGACGCGCAGGCCGGTATCGCATCATTCGCCGCGGCCGTTCGGAGTGTCCTGTTTCCACACTTCCGAACATTCGGTAGCATATGGCCATACTGTCTCCCGACAGTTTCGCGGCTGTCTTTGGCCAATCCCTCCCTAGCGATCTCGCCGGATCCTGCAGGACGCGATGTCCCGCCGGAGGGCACGCTTCACACTGGTTTCAGTCGGAAAGGCGTTGCAAGCGCGACTGAACGCGTTGGAGGATGAAATGGAAGAACAATTTGCAGACGTGCTGATCATCGGCGCCGGGCCCGCGGGCTCTGTGGCGGCCGGGCTGCTGCGTCGCCTCGGCATCGGCGTGCTGGTAATCGAAAAGGAGACCTTTCCACGCTTTTCGATCGGCGAAAGCCTGCTGCCGCAGAGCATGGAATACATCGAGGCAGCCGGCATGCTGCAGGCGGTGGTCGAAGCCGGCTTCCAGTACAAGAACGGTGCCGCGTTCGTGCGCGGTGAGCGGTATGTCGATTTCGACTTCCGCGACAAGTTTTCTGCCGGCTGGGGAACCACCTACCAGGTCCAGCGTGCGGACTTCGACCATGTGCTGATACGCGAGGCCGAAAAACAGGGCGCCGAAGTCCGTTTCCGGCACCAGGTGACCGGGGTCGACGTGTCAGGTGCGCGGCCGGTCGTGACCGTGTGCGATGCCGACGGCCGCAGCTATCGCGTTACCAGCCGTTTCCTTCTGGATGCTTCAGGTTTCGGGCGTATCCTGCCGCGCCTGCTGCAGCTTGAAACGCCATCGGGCTTTCCGGTTCGCAGCGCCATATTCACGCATGTCGAAGACCGCGTGATGCCGGGCACCTTCGATCGCAACAAGATCCGCGTCGGCATCCATCCACGGCATGTGGATGTCTGGTACTGGACCATACCGTTTTCGAACGGCCGCTGCTCGCTGGGCGTCGTTGCCGAGAAGGCATTCCTCGATGGTTATGCGGGCAGCGACACCGAGCGGCTGCAGGCGCTGGTGAACGAGGATCCGGCTCTGTCGGGTCTGCTGGCCAATGCAGTCTGGGACACCCCCGCGCGCCATATCGCGGGTTATGCGGCGAATGTGAAATCGCTGTGGGGCAAGGGTTACGCGCTGCTTGGCAACGCGGGCGAGTTCCTGGACCCGGTCTTTTCCTCAGGCGTGACCATCGCGTTCAAGTCGGCCAGCTTGGCCGCCGCTTGCATCGCGCGCGAATTCGCCGGCGAGGCGGTGGACTGGGAGACCGACTATGCGCAGACACTGAAGTCCGGCGTCGATTGCTTTCGTGCGTTTGTCGACGCTGGTATGCGGGAGGCTTCCAGAAGCTGGTCTTTCATCCCAATGCCACGCCGGAGATCCGTCGCATGATTTCGGCCATACTGGCCGGATACGCGTGGGACCGGTCCAATCCGTTTGTCCGGGATCCGCAGCGGGGCCTCAGCGTGCTGGGACAGTATTGCGACGACTGAGCGCTGCCAGCCTCAGCCGCTGGCCAGGCTCACGCCGCCAACACCCGCGGCAGCCTTGCCGTTCTTGCCATACAGTCCGGCGTCGCCGCCGCTGTGCTGGCGCAGCACATGAATGGCTTCGCGCGTGTGGTCCAGATGGGCGTCGACGATCGCGCCGTTGAGCTGGTTTTTGTCGCGCGCGGTGCGTGCGGCGAAGATGAGCTGGCGCCAGGCATCGACCACCGCGGGATCGATATTGCGGCCGAGCAACTGGCCCTGCGGGCCCGGACGCAGACCCAGCGCGCCCATTTGGGCTTCGCGCGCGGCCACCTGGCGAGAGATCGCCTGACCCAGTTCCACCTTGCGCGTGAGCAGTCCGCTCAGTGACTGGAAGTCACCGCCCCTGAGGCTTCGCGCTCTTCGGTGAGCAGTTGGCCGAACGCCGTGACGGCTTCGGCTTCTTTCTGCAGGCTCTGGATCAGGGGCTGGCTCATGGCTGGATTCAGTGGCTATCGCCTTGGCTCAGCTCGCGCAAAGTGGCAAGCAGGCCGTCGGCAATCTTGCCCGGGTCGATCTTGATCCGGCCTTCGGCGATGGCCTGGCGGATCTCTTCGACCTTGGCGGTGTCGATGTCGTCGTCGGTCTCGCTGGCCAGGCGGGTGCCGATCTCGCGGACCTGCGCGGCCAGGGGGCTTACGCTCACACCACTCGAGGCGGCGGGAGCACTCTGTGCGGCCTGCGGCCGCACAGTGGTGTCCGCAGCCGGGGCGTCGGCCGGCCTGGACGAGGTGGAATGGTTAATCTTCACGGGCGTTCCTTGCTGGGTTCCATTGTCATTACGGACGCCCCGGCGAAATCTTTAGGGAATTCTCGCCGCGACGGCAGGGTTGGCACGCATTGTCGCATGCCCGCCAGCCCTGCATTCCAGTGTCCCATGAGGCACTTTCAGCGCGTTATTGCAGCACGACGGTGTCGCCGCTGCGTACCAGGCCGCTGACTACCTGCCCGTTGCGCAGGCGGATCTGCACCGGATTGCCGATGGCCGCATCGGCAAGGACCTTGCCCTCGCTTGTGATCTGGAAGGCGTCGCCCTCGACCGCGACCGTGACCGTCTGGCCGGAACGTACGGCGATCGATTTCTTCAGCAGATCGGTACGCATTGGCGAGCCCGCCGCGATGCGATTGGCCGTGACCGCGCCGACGACCTGCGACGGGTCGGTGATCACGGCCCTGGGCAGCGTGGACAGGTCGCCCTGACGCACTTCAAGGTCCGCCGGGGTCACTGGCTCGCCCGGACCGAACGCGCGCACGGCCACGTAGTAGTCCGACAGCACCGATACGCGCGCCTGCATATAGCGGACCCAGGGACGCTCGCCGCCGCAGCGCACGCCTACCGAGATGCGGCCCCACGGCGAAGCGCCGGGCGGCAGGAACGGATCGGGCGACACGCATTCCGGCGCGCGCCCGCCCGAGGCGGCTGCACCTGGACCGTGGCCTTGCCCGGCAGGCCGGCGGTCTGGCGCAGCAGGAACTCCTCCACGCCACGCGCACCGGATCTTCGGGAAACGGATTGGCTGCCTGCATGGCCACAGGGATGGCCTGCGCAGGCGCGCCATGGCCTGGCCGGCCACGGCTGACAGGACGCCTCCTGCCAGCAGGGCCAGCGCTGTCCTGATGACGGCGCGATTGATGTTCTTCATGACTTCATCCCAGCAAGGACGGCGCGGTGGCCACGGGGCAATTCAGCCGGTTCCTCGGCCACGCGCAAGGAAACGGATCCCATTGTAGGGAGCCGTCGCCGGGGAAGCCCTCCGAATTGCATGGATTTCCCGTCCTTATTCATCCGATTGGCGTGACAGGGGTGAACCTAAGATGCGATCCCTGAAGAAGGTCGCTCTTCGTCGTTTGCTCCAAGGTTGCTCCAAGTGGAGATGCATACATGATTGACAGACTCGACGCGGCATTTCGCTTCCAGCAGGAAGCACTGAGCCTGCGGACCCAGCGGCAATCGGTGATTGCCTCCAACATCGCGCATGCCGATACGCCCGGCTACAAGGCCCGCGATTTCGATTTCTCGAGCACGCTCGCGCAGAGCATGGAGCGCGGCCGCCGTCCCGAAGGCGTGTCGTTGTCGACGACCTCGGTGCGCCACCTGCCGGCGCAGGCCCCGACGCGCGACGAGGCCGATCTGGCCTACCGCATTCCGCTGCAGTCGAGCGTCGACGGCAACACCGTCGAAATGGACACCGAGCGCGTGGCCTTCGCCGACAACTCGGTCCACTTCGAGTCGAACCTGACCGTGGTGAGCGCCAAGATCAAGACCATGCTGGCCGCGATCCAGCAGTAAGAGCCGGAGAGACCCATGCCAGCAATGAACATCTTCGACGTCGCGGGATCGGCCATGGCCGCGCAGTCGCAGCGCATGAACGTGACCGCGTCGAACCTTGCCAACGCCGATAGCGTGGTCAGCCCCGACGGCCAGGCCTACCGTGCCAAGCAGGTCATCTTCGGCATGGCGCCGACGCCGGGCCAGAGCGATGTGGGCGGCGTGCAGGTGCGGGGCGTGATGGAAGACCCGTCGCCGCCGCGCCTGGTGCACAACCCCACCCACCCGATGGCCAATGCCGAAGGTTACGTGGTCATGCCCAACGTCAACCCGGTGGAGGAAATGGTCAACATGATCTCGGCCTCGCGTTCCTACCAGGCCAACGTGGAGGTGCTGAACAGCGCCAAGAACATGATGCTCAAGACGCTGACCATCGGCCAGTAACGACAACGGAACTCTTCAACGCGACATGACTACTACCTCCCCGGTCAACAACACCAGCAGCACCACGAACGTCAACGCCGCGCTCCAGAGCGGCAGCGCCAGCGCGGCCGACCTGCAGAGCAACTTCCTGAAGATGCTGGTGACGCAGATGAACAACCAGGACCCGCTCAACCCAATGGACAACGCGCAGCTGACTTCGCAGCTCGCGCAGATTTCCACGGTCAGCAGCATGCAGACCATGAACACCACGCTGAACCAGTTGCTGAGCCAGGTGAGCGCAAGCCGCGCCATGGATTCGGCCGCGCTGATCGGTCACACGGTGATGGTGCCTGGCTCGCAGTTCTCGGTGAAGGACGGCGTGGCCGGCAAGGTTGGCGTGGACCTGCCGTCGACGGCCGATGCGGTGACCGTCAACGTGCTCGACGCGCATGGCAATGTGGTGCGCACCATCGACATGAAGGGCCAGACCGCGGGCGTGCACGATATCGCCTGGGATGGCAAGAACGACGCCGGCGTGGCGGTTGCCGATGGCGACTACACCTTCAAGGTCAACGCCACGGCCAACGGCACCTCGGTGCAGCCGGTCGCACTGGTCTACGGCAAGGTCAACAGCATCAGCGGTGATTCGTCGGGCGTGCTGGTCGACGTCGGCAACGGGCAGCCGGCGAACGTGGACGATGTACGTCGCATTCTCTGAACACGGGGCCGCGCCCCTGATTCCTGCCGGCAGCGCGCTGGCGACAAACGAAAGACAGGTAGCAAGGAGAAACTAAATGGGTTTCGGTCAAGGCGTAAGCGGCATCAATGCCGCCGCAGCGAATCTGGATGTCATCGGCAACAACATCGCAAACTCGAACACTGTCGGCTACAAGGCGTCGACGGCACAGTTTGCCGACGTGTACGCCGGCACCAAGATCGGCCTGGGTACCACGGTCAACGCGGTGGTGCAGTCGTTCACGCAAGGCAATATCCAGGCAACCAACCGTTCGCTTGACTTGGCGATCACCAATGGCAGTGGCTTCTTCCGCCTCGTCGGGACGGACGGCTCCGTGCATTTCTCGCGCAACGGCCAGTTCAGCCGCACGGACGATGGCCGCATCGTCAATGCCCAGGGCCTGCAGCTGACCGGCTTCCCGCCGGCTGGCGCCGGTGGTGGCGCGCTGCCGCAGCCGATGGTCGTCTCGAGCGCGCAGATGCCGCCCAAGCCGACCGGCAACATCAAGGTCGGCTACAACCTTGATTCGCGCAGCACCGTGCCTGGAACGGCGTTCGCGAGCGCGCCTGGCGCGTTGCCGACCTCCGGCATGTACAACTACAGCAACAGCATGACGGTGTATGACTCGCTCGGCAATTCGCAGCAGCTGGTCGCTTACTTCGGCAAGTCTGCCGCCGCTCCGACCGTCGCAGGCGGCACTGACTGGACCATGAACGTGACCGACGCCGCTGGCAACGTCATGGGTGGATCGCCGGTCACGCTCGCGTTCGACAGCAACGGCAAGCTGGTGTCTACGAACCCTGCGACGATCACGCTGACCAAGGCCATGACGAATGGCGCCTCGAATCTGTCGATGAAGCTGGATCTCGCCGGCACGACGCAGTTCGGTTCGGACAACGACGTGATGAGCCCCTCGCAGGACGGCTACGCTTCGGGCGCGCTGCTGGGCTTTGCGATCGAAGGCGATGGCACCGTGCGCGCGAGCTACTCGAACGAGCAGACCCAGGTACTGGGCCAGGTCGTACTGGCCAGCTTCGGCAATCCCGAGGGCCTCAAGCCGGAAGGCGGCAACACGTGGGCGGCGACCGGGGCGTCCGGCGAAGCTGTCGTCGGCGCGCCTGGGGGCGCCGCGGCCGGCTGCTGTCGAGTGCGGTGGAAGCCTCCAACGTCGACCTGTCGGGGGAGCTGGTCAACCTGATCGTGGCGCAGCGCAACTACCAGGCCAACGCCAAGACCATCGAGACCCAGAACCAGGTCATGCAGTCGCTGATGAACATGTAAGCATGGTGAGCGGCGTGAAGAGCAAGCAAGCTGAGGCAAGTCGATGGACCGCATGATCTACACCGCCCTGTCGGGCGCCAAGCAGATTCTCGACCAGCAAGCCGCTGTGTCGAACAATCTGGCGAACGTTTCGACGCCGGCTTTCCGCGCGCAGGTCAATATGTACCGCGCGGTGCCGGTGGTGGGGCAGGAGTCGCCCACGCGTGCATTCACGCTGGCGTCCACACCGGCGCCGACATGCGCGCCGGTCCGCTGACGTACACCGGCCGGCCGCTGGATGTGGCCCTGCAGGGCAACGGCTGGCTGGTGGTGCAGGCGCGCGATGGCAGCGAAGCCTATACCCGCGCCGGATCGCTGCAGATCGCGCAGGACGGGCAGGTCCAGACCAGCTCCGGACTGCCGGTGATGGGCGACGGTGGCCCGCTGTCGGTGCCGCCAGGTTCGCAGGTCACGATCGGCAGTGACGGCACCATCACCGCGCGCGGACCCGGCGAGGCCTCCGCGGGCCTGGCGCAGGTGGGCAAGCTGCGCGTGGTGAATCCGCCGGCTGACGCCATCGCGCGTGGTGACGACGGCCTGTTCCGCCTGCGCCCTGGCGCGCAGCCGCTTGAAGCGGACCCGACCCTGCGCGTGGTATCGGGCGCGATTGAAGGCAGCAACGTCAATCCGACCGAAGCGATGGTCGACATGATCGCCAATGCGCGGCGCTTCGAGATGCAGATGAAGATGATCACCGGCGCCGACACCAACGACCAGCGTGCCAACCAGCTGCTCTCGACCAACTGAAGCGGCGCCGCCGCCGACCCATGAACGCATGACGCGCAGGACCACATGGCCCTGCGCAAGATTCCAAGGAACACCATGATCCGCTCTCTCTGGATTGCCAAGACCGGCCTCGATGCGCAGCAGACGCAGATGGACGTGATCTCGAACAACCTGGCCAACGTTTCCACTAACGGCTTCAAGCGTGGGCGCGCTGTGTTCGAGGACCTGATGTACCAGAACATCCGCCAGCCCGGCGCATTGTCGTCGGACCAGACCACGCTGCCTTCGGGCCTGCAGCTGGGCACCGGCGTGCGTCCGGTCGCCACCGAGCGCATCCATACCCAGGGCAATCCGCAACAGACCGGCAATTCGAGGACGTGGCCATCATCGGCCAGGGCTTCTTCCAGGTGGCGATGCCCGACGGCACCACCGCCTACACGCGCGACGGCTCGTTCCAGGTGGACCAGAACGGCCAGATGGTGACGTCCAGCGGCTTCGTGATCCAGCCGGCCATCACCGTTCCGGCCAACGCCACTTCGCTGACCATTGCCCGCGACGGCACGGTGTCGGTGACCCAGCCGGGCTCGAGCAACAACGTGCAGGTCGGCCAGCTCCAGCTCGCCAACTTCATGAACCCGGCGGGCCTGGAAAGCATGGGTGAGAACCTGTATGTACAGACCGATGCCTCAGGCGCACCCAACACCACCGTGCCGGGCCTGAATGGTGCGGGCGTGCTGCAGCAGAACTACGTGGAAGCTTCCAACGTCAACGTCGTGGAAGAGCTGGTCAGCATGATCCAGACGCAGCGCGCGTACGAAATCAACAGCAAGGCCGTGCAGACATCCGATCAGATGCTGCAGCGCCTCACGCAAATGGGCTGACGGAGTCATCATGGCCAACATGCTTTCCCGCCTGGGCGCGCGCGTCTGTATTGCCTGGCCGGCCTGGCATTGCTGGCCAGCGGCGGCTGCGCACTGATGCCGCGCGAGCCGCTCGTGCAGTTGCCGACCACCGCGCGCGCGAGCCGCGCCCGATGGGGCCGGCAACCGGTTCGATCTTTGCGTCCTCTTACGCCGCAATCCGCTATTCGAGGATCGCCGCCCGCGCAATGTCGGCGACATCCTGACGATCGTCATTACCGAGAACGTCAACGCGACCAAGAACTCAGGCACCAACGCCAGCCGCACGGGCAACACGTCGCTGGCATTCGATGCCGTGCCCAAGGCACTGGCCGGGCTGTTCAGCAGCAGCTCGAACGCCAGCATCAACGGCGCCAACGCGCTCAAGGCCAGCGGCGGTGCCAGCGCGGCAAATACCTTTAACGGCACTATTACGGTGACTGTCCTGGAAGTGCTCGCCAACGGCAACCTGGTGGTGTCGGGCGAGAAGCAGCTCGCGATCAACCAGGGCGCGGAGTTCATCCGCTTCTCGGGGGTGGTCAATCCACGCACCATCACCGGCGACAACGGCGTGCTGTCTACCCAGGTGGCCGATGCCCGCATCGAATACACGGCGAAGGGCTATATAGACGAAGCGCAGAACATGGGTTGGTTGCAGCGCTTCTTCCTCAATGTCTCTCCGTTCTGATCGTCCCGAACTGCCCATGTCCGCTCCGATGCTTGCCCGTTTCCTGTCGAGCCTGCTCAAGGCCAGCATCACCGCGCTGGCGGTGGTGGTGGCGTTCGGCTTCGCCGCCAATTTTGCCCACGCGGAGCGCCTGAAGAACCTGGCGACGTTCCAGGGCGTGCGCGATAACCCGCTGGTCGGCTATGGCCTTGTGGTTGGTCTGGACAATACCGGCGACCAGACCATGCAGACGCCGTTCACCACGCAGAGTCTGACCAACATGCTCTCGCAGCTCGGCATCACGTTGCGGCCGGCAAGAACATGCAGCTCAAGAACGTCGCTGCAGTGATGGTCACTGCCACGCTGCCGGCATATGCGCAGCCGGGCAGCCAACTGGATATCGTGGTGTCGTCGATGGGCAATGCCAAGAGCCTGCGCGGCGGTACCTTGCTGATGACGCCGCTCAAGGGCGCCGACGGACAGGTGTACGCCATTGCACAGGGCAATATGCTGGTGGGCGGCGCCGGCGCTTCGGCCAACGGCAGCAAGGTGCAGGTCAACCAGCTGGCCGTGGGCCGAATTGCCAATGGCGCCATTGTCGAGCGCGCCGTGGCGGCATTTCAGCCTGACGGAGGCGTACTCAACCTCGAACTCAAGGACACGGACTTCGGCACCGCCGAACGCGTGGTGGAAGCCATCAACCGCTCCATGGGCGGCGGCGTGGCCGCGGCGCTGGACGGGCGGGTGGTGCAGGTGCGCGCTCCTGTCTCGGCATCGGCGCGTGTGGGCTTCCTCGCTCGCATCGAGAACCTCGAGGTGACACCGGCGAAGGCCGCGGCCAAGGTGATCCTGAACGCGCGCACCGGTTCCATCGTGATGAACCAGGCCGTGACCGTCGAAGACTGTGCGGTCGCGCATGGCAATCTGTCCGTCGTGATCAATACCCAGCCTGTCATCAGCCAGCCCGCGCCGTTCAGCGGCGGCCAGACCGTGGTGGCACCGGTGTCGCAGATCGACATGAAGCAGCAGGGCGGATCGCTGCAGATCGTGAAGGCCGGCGCGTCGCTGGCGGCCGTGGTCAAGGGCCTGAATGCACTGGGCGCCACGCCGGCGGATCTGCAAACCATCCTGGAAGCGATGCGCGCGGCTGGTGCGCTGCGCGCCGAGCTGGAGATCATCTGATGGACAGCGGCATTTCCGCGCAGGCGGATCTTTCGCAGCGTTTCGCGCTCGATACCCAGGGCTTCGAGGCACTCAAGCAAACCGCGCGCAACGGCGCGGACACGGGCACGCTGCGCGCCGCGGCCAAGCAGTTCGAGGCGGTCTTCACGCAGATGGTGCTCAAGAGCATGCGCGACGCCACGCCACAGGACGGCATGTTCGACAGCGAACAAGGCAAGCTCTACATGTCGATGCTGGACCAGCAGCTTGCGCAGCAGATGTCTTCGCGCGGCATTGGACTGGCCGAGGTGATGGTGCGCCAGCTCGCGCGTGCCACCGGCGCGCAGGTGCCACCGGGCATGATCGGCGCCAACGCGGCCCCGGGTGCCACGGGAACTGCCGCGGCCGACGCCGAGATGGCGCGGCTGCTGGACAGCCGCGGGGCTGGCGCTACAGCTACTGAGGATGGCGACACACCGGCCATCGGCACGGTGGTGCAGGGTGCGAACTGGAATCCCGCGGCAGGCCTGCGGCAATACCGTGCGCAGGACTATGGCTGGCAGGGACAGGGCGAGAGCAACCTCGGGCCACTGCCTGATGATGCGCCCGCCCACGTCAGCGCTTTCGTGTCGCGCCTGTCGGCGCCGGCCGAGGCCGCCTCGCGCGCCAGCGGCGTGCCGGCGCGGCTGATCGTCGGGCAGGCTGCGCTGGAGTCCGGCTGGGGCCGGCGCGAGATTGCGCATCCGGACGGCAGCACCACGTTCAACGTCTTCGGCATCAAGGCCGGTGCGAACTGGAAGGGCCGCGTGGCCGAAGTCACCACCACCGAGTATGTCGACGGCCAGCCGCAGAAGGTGCGTGCGCGCTTCCGCGCCTATGGCTCGTACGAAGAGGCTTGCGCCGACTACGCGCGGTTGCTGACCACCAACCGCGCTACGCCGCAGTAGTGTCGGCCGGTTCCGCCGACGAAGCGGCCCATGGCCTGCAGCGCGCGGGGTACGCCACCGACCCGGCATACGGACAAAAGCTGGTGCAGATCATGAAGAAGGTGTCGGCGTAAATACGCCGCCAATGGTTTCTCCCCTCTCCCGCGCGTGGGACAGGGGCCGGGGGGAGTGCCGGCACATGCATGTGCGACACCGTCATGGGCCCCTAAAGTCTCCCGGTCGGATTGCCGATAACTTCCACATTCCCTGTCTCCGTCCCAGTTTGCCGGAGGCATCAACAGCATCCGGGGTCAGAGCAATATGTCTCTCTTCAGCATTGGTCTTTCCGGCCTGAACACCGCGCAGAACGCGCTGACGACTACCAGCCACAATTTCGCCAACGCGGCCACTGAAGGCTATTCGCGGCAGAACACCATCGTGGCGTCGGCGGGCGGCCAGTACACCAGCCAGGGCTTTTTCGGCATGGGGTCAAACACGACCACCGTGACGCGCGTCTACGATCAGTTCCTGACCGGCCAGTTGCGGGGGGCGCAGTCGGCCAGCTCGGCGCTGTCGACCTACGCCGACCAGATCGGCCAGATCGACAATCTGCTGGCAGACCAGAAGGGCGGCCTGGCGCCGCTGATGCAGAAGTTCTTCTCGGCGGTACAGGCCGTGGCCGATACGCCGGCGGACCCGGCCGCGCGCCAGGGCATGCTGTCGGCTGGCCAGGCACTGGTGGGGCAGGTGCGTTCGGCCAGCAACTACTTCAAGCAGTTGCAGTCGGGCGTGAACGAGCAGATCGGCACGACGTCGACCAGATCAACAGCTACACCAAGCAGATCTCGAACTTCAACGGTGAAATCGCCAAGCTGAAGGCCCTGTCGGGCGGCCAGCCGCCCAACGACCTGCTGGACCAGCGCGACCAGGCGGTGTCCGAGCTGACCAAGCTGGTCGGCGCCAAGGTGGTGGTGCAGGATGGCGGCACCTACAACGTGTTCATCGGCAACGGCCAGCCGCTGGTGATGGGCAACGAATCGTACGATCTGAAGGCGGCCCCCTCGGCGGCCGATCCGGGACGCACCGTGGTGGCCTACACCGTGCCGGGCGGTGGCCTGCGCGAAAGCGAAAGCGGCACCATCACCGGCGGCACGCTGGGCGGGCTCCTGCAGTTCCGCAGCGAGAGCCTGGACAGCGCCCAGAACGCCATCGGCCGCCTGTCGCTGGCGATCGGGCAAGCGTTCAATGACCAGCACAAGCTGGGCATGGACATGAACGGCAGCATCGGCACCGACATGTTCACGCTTGGTACCGCGACCACGCTGGCCAATGCCAACAACACTGGTGGCGCGCTGGCGCAGACGACGATTACCAATGCGTCGGCGCTGACCACCAGCGACTACACGCTGCAGTTCGACGGCGCCAACTACACCCTTACCCGGCTCTCGGACAAGAAAGTCGTGGCCACCCAGGCGGGGGGTACTGCGACGTTCCCACTGACGATGAGCGCAGACGGCATCAGCGTGCAGGTGGGTGCGGCCATGAGCCCGAACGATTCGTTCTCGATCCAGCCAACCCGAACGCGGCCAGCGCCTTCGATATGGCCATTTCCGACCCGGCCAAGATCGCGGCGGCAGCGCCTGCGGGCCGACGCCGCCGGCACCAACGTGGGCAGCGGCACGGCCGCGCTGGGCAGCGTGGCGCCGGGCTTCACCCCGATGACCGGGAAGATCATCGCCACCTACAACGGTGCCGGCTACACCTTCACGGATGGATCCGGAGCCACGGTCACGCCGAACAGCACCGCCACCAACGGCGCGAACACCGATTACACCTTCGGCGGCCTGACGTTCTCGTTCGGCGGCACGCCCAAGGCTGGCGACTCGTTCACGCTGGGCTCCAACGCGGGTGCGGTCAAGAACAACGGCAATGCGCTCTCGCTGGCCAAGCTGCAGAACGCCAAGATCATCGGCGGTGTGTCCAGCTTCAACGATGCCTATGCCCAGCTGGTCAACGACGTGGGCACGCGCGCCAAGTCCGTGCAGATCGCCTCCACGTCGCAGGACAGCATCACGACCCAAATCCGCACCGCGCAACAGTCGGTGTCGGGCGTGAACATGGACGAGGAAACGGTCTCCATGCTGCGCTACCAGCAGATGTACCAGGCCAACGCACGGGTGATCCAGGCAGCCACCACGTTGTTCGACACCATCATCGGCATCGGCAGGTAAGCGGACCCGATCAAGAACTCGAGAAGGAACAGACAATGCGCGTCGCAACCTCCACGCTCTACCAGCAGGGCCTGGCCTCGATGAACCTGCAGCAGTCGTCGCTGCTGCACATCCAGCAACAGCTCGGCACCGGCCGCAAGGTCCTGACGCCGTCCGACGATCCGGTCGCGGCCACGCGCGCGCTTGGCGTCACGCAGGCGAGCGCGATCAACGGCCAGTACGCCACGACGCGCAACCAGGCGAACATCGCCCTGGGCACGGAAGAAAACACGCTGTCGACCGTGACCACGGTGACGCAGAACATCCAGACGTTGCTGGTACAGGCCGGCAACGGCACCCTGAGCGACGTCGACCGTGCCTCGCTGGCCACAGCGCTCAAGGGCCAGTACGAGCAGTTGCTGGGCCTGGCCAATGCCGACGACGGCAATGGCCAGTACCTGTTCGGCGGCACGCAGTCAGGCTCGGCGCCGTTCGTGCAGGGTAACGGCGGCGTGCAGTACATCGGCAATACCGAGCAGCAGCAGTTCCAGGTCGACGTAGCCCGTCAGATGCAGGCGGGTAACAATGGCCGCGAAGTGTTCCAGAGCGTGCAGGGCTCGGCCGGCTATGTGCTCAAGGGCGACAGCGTAAATAACAAGGGCAATGCCACCTACGGACAGGTGTCCACGACAGATCCGACCGATCCGCTCTATGGCACCCCGCTCAAGCTCACGTTCAGCAACAGCAGTGGCACGATGCAGTACAGCATCACCGACGAGAGCACCACGCCGCCGACGGTGATCGGCACGCCGGTCAATTTCGGCTCGCCTGCGCAGATCAAGGTGGCCGGCATCAGCTTCACCGTCAGCGGCACACCTCAGAATGGCGACACCATCACCATGCAGCCCGCCAGCCAGGCCGGCACCGACATGTTCGCCAACCTGAAGGCGGTGATCGATACGCTGGACAAGCCGGTGACGTCCGACGCCGACAGCGCGAACTTGAGCAACGCCATCGCCACCGGCCTCCGCCAGTTCTCCAATTCGCTGGACAACGTGCTGACCGTGCGCGCATCGGTCGGCTCGCGCATGCAGGAACTGGACGCGCTGAACGCCATTGGCACCAACCGCGACCTGACGTACACGCAGACCTTGTCGGGCCTGCAAGACCTGGACTACGCCGCGGCGATCACCGAGTACTACCAGCGCCAGACCGCGCTGCAGGGTGCGCAACAGTCGTTCATGCAGATTCAGGGGATGAATTTATTTAAGTATTTGTAAGGGGTGATGGGGGTGGTGTTACCCGTAGTCTGAGGCTAGCAGTCCGACGGAAGGCTTCCAGGGCTCACGTGCAACCCGTTGTGCGCCACAGGACGAGTTGTGCATCTGGTCCGTGGGATAGGTCGCTTGCCTGTTCCACGCGCGCTCTTTGCTTCTAAGCGAGTGGTCAGATAACCCCCGCCGCGCCGTAATGTGCCCACATGACAGGATTCTGCCAATCTGTTGAAGAACAGATCACACCGCGCTGCTCGGACAGGTGCTTGCGCAATACCTCCGCAACCTTTCGATGCTCGCGACTGGGCAATACATGGGGCAGCAACTCCAAAGGGTCATTGAGTTCCTCAAAGAGCGAGATTTTCACGACGTCATGAACTGAGACAGCGCTGCTCAACGACATTGGTTCGCCCCTACAGTTCATTCAACCGTTGCCCCGGATGCCTTGACGATGTCCTTCCATTTCAGATAGTCGCTTTGGACCAGCTTGGAGAATTCCGCCTGGGACATGGACTTCGCTTCCGCACCCTGTTCCTTGATGGCCTGAACGACGGCCGGCTTGGCCAGCGCCTTGTTCACTTCGACACCCATGCGTTCGACAATCTCCTTCGGCGTCTTCGCAGGTGCGAAGAGTCCATACCAGGTGGTAACGTCGACCTGCTTGTACCCGCTTTCGGCAACAGTGGGTACTTCAGGCAAGGCGGAGCTACGCGCCGCGGAGGTAACGGCCATGGCTCGCACCTTGCCCGACTTGATCTGCGCCAGGGCCGACGGGACAGAGGAGATCATCAGATTCACATTTCCTGCCATGGTGTCGACCAGTGCGGCATTGGAGCCTTTGTAAGGCACGTGCAGGAGTTTGATGCCGGCAGCCTTGCCAAGGATCTCGGCGGCAAGATGGGCTGTCGTGCCGTTGCCCGGCGATGCGTAGGTGATCGTGCCGGGCGCCTTCCGGGCGGCCGCCACCAGATCCTGGAACGATTTGTAAGGCGAATGACTCGGCGTGACGATAACCAGCGGGATGTAGGCAACATGAGCGATCGTCACGAGATCCCGGCGCGGGTCATAGGTCACGGATTTGTTCACCCATGGCGCGACAACGACGTTGTCCTTCTGCCCCATCACAATGTCGTATCCGGTCGGGGCGGCCTTGACCACATCGGCAATGCCGATTACCCCGCCGGCGCCAGGCTTGTTGTCCGGGACGAACGTCCACTTGGTATTCTGGGACACCTCGTTCGCAATGATGCGAGACAGGATGTCGGTGCCGCCACCCGGCGGAAACGGGATCACCAACCGGATTGGCTTGGTCGGCCATGTGGCTTCCGCATGCGACGCGGAGGTTCCCGCCATGACTCCGCACATGAGCAGAAGCGCTGCAATGATTCCTTTCTTCATACTTGTCTCCTGGGGTAACGCTTGTTCAATACGTCTTCGACGAACGCTGGGAAATAGGAAGCTCATGCCGATTGAGAGCAATTGGCAAATAGCAAAGCATGTATGCGGGGGGCCAGCCGTTGTCCGCGGCCGCTTGCACTATCCGGTCACGGGGGCGGTGCACGCTCGCAGCATCTTGCCCACGATGGCATCCACATCGCTGGCGGCGCAACCGGCGGACTCCAGGACCTCACGGGTGTGCTCGCCAATGCGTGCGATCGGCATGCGGGGCTGGAGGCGTGCGCCATCCAGGGTGAAGGGCAGGAGGGGGATGTCGGTGGTGGTGCCGTCATCGACCTGAAGTTTCGCCAGCCCGCCACTCTGCTTGAGATGCGGATCGTCGAAGAGGTCTTCGGGACGGGTGATTTCGGCAAAAGGCACGTTCCCGGCTTCAAAAGCGGCCGTCAGCATTTCGGAGCGAAATGCCTTCAGTGTTTCTCCAAGCGTCGGCAGAAGCCAGTCTCTTGCCAGTACGCGATCGTTGTTCGAGCCTAGCCGCGGGTCCTTGACAAGATCATTTCTTCCGATGGTGTTGCAAAGCGTCCGCCATTGGGCGTCGCCGGTGGCGGCAATGAACATCTGGTGACCGCCTGCCAGCTCGAATACGTCGTAGACTGCCCAGGCACTGATCCGTGCCGGCATCGGCGCGGCGGGTTTTCCGGTCACGGCGTACTGCTGCATGTGTTGCGCGGACAGGAGGACGCAGTTCTCGAACAGGCCAGATTGAACCTCCTTGCCTGCTCCTGTGGTATTGCGTTCGTATAGGGCAGCCAGGACGCCGATTGCGCCGAACATGCCACCCATAATGTCATTGACCGAACTGCCGGCACGCAAGGGGCGTCCGACCGGGCCGGTCATGTAGGCAAGCCCAGCCATCATCTGTACCACCTCGTCCAGAGCGAGGCGCTTCTCGTATGGGCCGCTCAGAAACCCTTTGTGGGAGACATAGATCAGCTTCGGGTTGCGCTTGCGAAGCGTTTCGTAGTCGAGGCCGAGAGTTTTCATGCGGCCAGGCTTGAAGTTCTCAAGAAAGACATCGGCGCTGTCAATCAGCCTCAGCAAGGCTTCCATGTCCTTGCTCTCGCCGACCTCGACTGCGATGCTCTTCTTGTTTCGGTTGAAGGCTCGAAAGAACCCCGCACCAGCGCCGAGCAGCCGGCGAGTGTTGTCACCTTTCGGCGGTTCGACCTTGATGACCTCCGCTCCCAGGTCGGCAAGGATGAGTCCGCATGCGGGACCCATGACCATGTGGGTCATTTCAATGACTCGAATTCCGCTAAGTGGTAGACGTTTGTTGCCGAAGTGTTCGCACTGCTCATTGATGTGCCTGGTATTGCCGAAGGGGATTCGGAACCAGAGTTTGCCTGCGCAGGAACCTTGCAGCAATCCCATTGCGGCGATGGCTGCCATCGTCCCGCACGATGGCTGGGGAGGCTGCGCTCGCCGCCGGATCATTGCAAGGGGTTGCCCGGCGTTCGCGTCAAATGCGCAAGAAATCGGCTCGCGGCGGAGGAGAGCTGATCCGCGTGGCGAGTACAATGACGAACTGCCGTGTCGCCCAGGGATCGATTAGCTTGATCGCACAGATATCGTAGAGCGGCTGGTACTTCTGTATGGCTTCTGCCGGCAGTACGGCAAGGCCAAGATTCAGGTGGATCAACCGGCACGCCGCATCGAACGTAGTGACATTGGCTCGATACGTTATCGTTCGCCTGTTCTCATACGCGACTCTGCGGGTTAGCGCATGCAGCGCGACGTTGGGGGCGAAGCAATATGCTGGTAGCCGAGCGTGTCCGCGAAAGATACCTCGCTCCGGCTGGCGAGAGGGTGGCTGCGATGCACCACGACGCAGAAGTGATCCTCGCGGAATGGCAGCATTTCCACTTCCCGTTCCGCGACAAAATCACGGCATATGCCGATGTCGGCGCTACCCTCGGCAATGCCCCTGACAATTTCCGAACTGGCGCGTTCCTCGAGAACTACGTGGATATTCTCGTTCGTTTGTAAAAAGGATGCGATCTCCTCCGGCAGAAATTCAACGATAGAGGAAATGTTCGCAAGAACCCGGACGAGGCCACGAACCCCCGAGGAGAACTCACTCAGGTCGGATTGCATTTGCTCAACGCCTTGCACCAGTTGCTTGGCATGCCGAAGAAGGATATCTCCTGCCGGGGTAGCATTCACGCCTCGTGAACTGCGGATCAGGAGTTGAGTGCCGAGCGCGCGTTCCATATCGGCCATCCGCTTGCTAACGGCGGCGGCAGCCATACCCTCTCGCTCGCTGGCTCGGGCGATGCTGCCTTCCTCGCAGACTGAAATAAAGAGCCGAAGAGAGAGAGGATCTGGTTGCCACATTATTGAAGAACGCTCAGGCGTGAGGTTAATTTGCGAAACACAACCTCAATGGTACGCCGGCGAGTGACGAAATCGTCAGCCACGCGTGCCACCAGACGCCGGCCAGTCAGCAGCAGGTTGCCTCTGCCGGCTTGAATAGACGTCGTACGCCCAACATCGGGAACACCGGGTCGCGCGCGGCGCCCGGGAATTCAACGAGACGGTTGTGGTTTCAAGTCGCGGCGTTGCTGGTCAACGGTCACAGGAGCGGAAGAGGCACTCATAAGGCAATCTGCATTAGGGTGCCGGCGCCTGTCTCGTCCAGTTTGAGTGCTGGGGACGGGCGGACGGAGGAGGGTAGATCCATAGCGCCAATGGGCAGGAACCCCAAGCGGGCGAAATAGCCCGAAGCGGTTCCCGTCTGAAGAACGATGGACTCGACACCTTGCTGCCGGATATCAGCGACGATGGCGGATAGCATCAGCTCGCCAAGACCTGCCGACCTTGCTCGTTGCGCAACCACGAGCGCCCGAAGCACTCCCGTCTCTCATAGCGCTCGACGCCAGCACAGCCAAGCAGCCCGGCGTTGTCGCGCACCACGACGTACTGGTTGATTTGGTCGCGTACCCCCTCGATGGAGAGCGATGACGCGCGCAGCAGAGCTTCGACATCCGGCCAGTCTTCTTCGGACGCATAGTGAGGGCGCATGATGCATTCCTTCATACAAGCGTTCCTATATCCTACTTTTGCGCCGCTGCTTTCGCTTTCAGGGATTCTTCTTACGTAGAGTTGCTATGTTGCGAAGCAGCTGTGTACCGGAATGCCATCTCGCGTGTGCTCCAGGCCCTGCTTTGAGAGCTGTGGAGTCACTGGAAGCTGCACGGCTAGGCGCAGTCGCTTCCAAACGTCTCTGGCCTGCCAATCACGCAGTTGGCGCCAGCAGGTCATGCTGCTGCCGAAGCCCCGCCAGTATCAAGCGGAAACCACCATGCCATTCACCATTGCTTCGCACAGATGCATCAACTTTTGCGTGTCCAGAGTCTTGGCTTTGGCGGTGGCGTTGATGGAATGAACCTGCGCGATGCCGCGCAGGTTGGCGACAATGAAAGTGGCCAGGCTGTCCAGATCGGAGTCGATGAAGCGGGTGCCTGAGCCTGTTCAGCTTCAAGGCATTCGCGCACGAATGCGATCGTGGCATCGTTCATGCGCGCACATCCGCAGCGAACTCCTGGTCCTGAAAGATGGCCTCGGACAGTAGTGCCGAGAAAACCTGCGTGTTGGGGGGGGGGGCGACATCTGGAGTGCGGGGCATAGCGTTTCCGGCGTGGATCGGGTGCGCCCGGTGGCCGATCTGGAGGATGTGCGGGCCAGCGAATACGCACAGGCGCGATCGGAGACAGCACTGCTGATGCAGTAGTTCCTTCATTTTAGTTTAGTCTGAAAATACATTGCATAAAATCATATAAATCAAAGACTTAGGTATGTTGTAATTACAGATTACGTGTCTTATACTCCGACCGGTTGCGCGACACCTACTACAAACGCCTCAACCGAAGGACCTGCGGAGCAGGAGACACTGGTCATGCAAACGACAAGCCAGAGCGGCACCCTCACGGCCACGCGCAGCAGCGTGCGCTGGAAAATCTTCCTGATGATGCTGATGCTCGTCGCGATCAACTACATCGACCGCGCCTCGCTGTCGGTAGCGATGCCGCTGATCGCCAAGGAGTTCGATCTCAGTCCCGCCATGCAGGGGCTGATCCTCAGCTCCTTCTTCTGGACCTACGCATTCATGCAGATTCCGGGCGGCATGCTGGCCGACAAGTACAAGCCGCGTATCGTGATCGCCTGCGCCACCGTGTTCTGGGGCTTTTTCCAGGCGATCGCGGCGGTCTGCACCAACGCCACCTCGCTGCTGCTCACGCGGCTCGGGCTGGGCGCCGCCGAAGCGCCGATCTACCCGGCCGGCGGCAAGCTCAACGCCATCTGGATGACGCAGAACGAACGCGGCCGCGGCGCCACGCTGCTCGACGGCGGCGCGCCGCTGGGCGCAGCGCTTGGCTCGCTTATCATTGCGGGCCTGATCAGCGAGCTCGGCTCATGGCGCATGTCGTTCGTGGTGGCCGGCGTCGGCACCGTGCTTGCCGGCTTCGTAGCCTGGTGGTACATCCGCAATTCGCCGCGCGAACACAGTGGCGTCAACGAACTGGAAGCCCGCCACATCGAGGAAGCGCATGCGCGCGAGCACAGCGCCGAGCCGGCCAACCTGTCGGGCCGTTCGCTCGACTTCTTCAAGTACCGCTCGGTGTGGTGCATGGCCCTCAGCTGGATGTGCTTCAACGCCGTCTTCTACGGCCTGCTGACCTGGATGCCGACCTACCTGAGCAAGGCGCGCGGCTTTGATCTCAAGACCATGGGCGGCGCGAGCTTCATCATCTTCATGAGCGGCTTCGTCGGCGAACTCGTCGGCGGCTGGATTGCCGACAAGTGGAAGGAAGCCGGCGGCGTCCCAACGTGGTGACGCGCACGCTGTTCGGCATTGCAGCCGTGGTCGCCACTGTGTCGATCTTCTCGGTGGCCTATGTCACCGATGCGGTGGCCGTGGTGGCGCTGCTTTCCTCCACCCTCTTCTTCCTGCGCTGGTGCGGCCTGTTCTGGTCCGTGCCGTCGATGCTCGGCACCCGCAACAAGATCGGTTTCCTGGGCGGCGTGATGAACCTCGGCGGCAACATTGCCGGCATTAGCGTGCCGATCATCGTCGGCCTGATCGTCCAGGCCACGGGCTCCTACTTCCTGGCGCTGATGTTCTTTGCCGCCTGCGGCGTCGGCCTGCTGCTCGCGTCGACCAGCATCGACTACGAAACGAAGATCCCGGTCTGAAGGTATATCCCGGGCGCACTCCCCGGGGTCGTCCGACAACTCCCACCGGGCGCCGATGGCGCCCGCTGAACAAGCCGCGCGCCGGCCTGCCGGCGGAGCTCGCGCATTTGCTGGCTGACAGTCCCTGCAAGTCAAACGGCAACGAGAAGTCCTCTCGGGCCTAGCAGCCCCCCGTAGTTCCTTTGCTGAAACCTCCAATAAGGAAAATATGAAGCTCAAACTGTTCGCCATTTCCGCCGGACTATTGGCGTCGGCTAGCACCTATGCCCAATCGAGCGTGACCCTCTACGGAATCGTTGACGCCGGCGTCGAGTACCTTAACAAGGTTCCTGATGCAGCCGGGAACAGCTCGAACCTGATGGCCCTGCAATCAGGCAGCCAGGCGGGGTCACGCTGGGGCCTGCGCGGAGTGGAAGATCTCGGTGGGGGGCTGAAGGGTGTCTTTACGCTGGAAAGCGGCTTTACCGTTGACGACGGCAAGATGGCGCAAGGCAACCGCCTGTTCGGTCGCGCCGCCTATGTGGGCCTGCAAAATCAGTGGGGACAACTGACCTTGGGTCGCCACGCGGCTCCGTTCTGGGATTTCGCTGGCGCATTTGACCCGATGTCTAACGCGGGCCGCTACGCAATCGGCGCACAGGACCCGTTCATGCTTAGCCAGCGTGCGGACAACTCGGCCAAGTACATTGGCAAGTTCGGTGGCCTGACTGTGACCGGCCTGTACAGCTTCAATTACAACAACCAGGAAATTCCGGGCAACTTCACTACGGCCGCGAGTACTCGCTGATGACCGTGTATGCCGCCGGTCCGCTCTCGGTCGGTGCCGTGTACGACCAGACGAACCAGTCGTCCGCGACCGCACTGGCGACCAACCAGTTGTTCCGCCGCGCAGCGATTGCCGGCACGTATGCTTTTGGCCCGGCCAAACTCTATGCCGGCTACCGTTATGCCCGTGCTTTCCATGGCGCGTCCCTGCCGGGCACTGGCGGCGCTGCGAATACCTATTCCAACCTCGCATGGGCTGGCCTGGGTTACCAGCTGACGCCGGCCTTCTCGCTGACCGGCGCAGCCTACTATCAGAACCTGCGTTACGCCCATGTTGGCAACCCGTGGCAGTTCGTGGCTACCGCCGATTACGTCTTGTCCAAGCGTACTGATCTGTATGCGTCGATGTCGTACGCCCTGAACAACAATCCAAACTCGACCCTTGGGGTGAATGGGTTCAACGACGTGCTTGGCGCTACTTCCAATGAGCGGGTTGTACCCGGCGCCAATCAGTTCGGCGTCGTGGTTGGTGTCCGCCACAGGTTCTGAGCGGTTAGGGGACTATCGTCAAACAGCCCGGGGTTTCCCGGGCTTTCTCCGGGCCTGACGAGACATGCGCGGGAATGCCGCGTCAATCTGTGCCATCTCTTATGCTTTCATCGATTCGCACGAAAATACAGGTCATCTCCACCGGCATCGTGATGACATCCCTTGCACTGACAGCGGGTGCAACCTATGTCATCGTTCGCGACAGCAATCTGGAAACGATCCGGCAAAACCTTGATGCCATCGCGACCGGCCATGCACTTGCGCTGGATGAGTGGGCGGCGGGAAAGGCAACCATGGTGGCCGCTGCCGCAGAGCAGATTGCACCCGGTGACCCACGCGGTATTGTTCGTCAGTTGCAGAAGGCCGGCGCATTTCCGATCACCACTGCCGGCTGGCAGGACCGGTCCTTTGTCGCAAGCAAGGATCAGATGCCGGAGGGATTCGATCCCACCGCGCGGCCCTGGTACAAGGAGACCCTGGCGGCAGCCAGGCCGATCGTGACCAAGCCATATGCCGACGCAACGACTGGCAAGCCCTTTGTCTCATTCGCCGCGCCCATTGTGCGAGACGGCGTCACGAGCGGCGTGGTATCCGCAGTGGTGTCTCTGGATGGCGTACGCGATGTTGTGACAGCCGTGCGCCCAACGCCCGAGAGTCTCGGCTTCGTGGTCGACAAGGATGCCAATATCCTGGCACATCCAGAGGCAAAGTACATTCGCAGGGCGGCGTCGGAGTTGTCACCGGCATTGACGCCTCAGGCATTGGCATCGCTGGAAAATGAAGGAAATCCGCTTGAGATAGCGCTCGACGGCAGAATCAAGCTCCTTCGCACAAGGCCGATTCATGGCACAGATTGGAAGCTCGTTGTGGCTCTGGACAAGGCTGAAGCCACGGCAGCCCTGAATCGCGTCATCAAAACCTCGGCCCTGGCCATTGTGCTGCTGGCAGTGGTCGCCGCGGTTTTGAGTGGTTTCTTCACGGCGCGAGCATTCCGCAGGCTATCCGAAGTACGAGATGCCATGAATGACATTGCCACGGGTGACGGCGATCTGACCCGGCGTCTTCCGGTCGTCGGGCGTGACGAGGTGTCGCAGATCGCAATGTCCTTCAATACGTTTGTCGAAAAGCTTGGCAGCACATTGTCCAGGATTCGGCGTGGCAGCGAATCGGTGAAGCTCGCCACCAACGAAATCGAGGCCGGGAACCGGGACCTCTCGCGTCGTACCGAAATGGCGGCCAGCAATCTGGAGCAGACTGCTGCTTCGCTGTCCGAACTGACCGGGTCCGTGAGCCGATCCGCAGAGGCGACAGTACAGGCAACACGTCTTGCATCGTCCGCCAGCGATGCGGCGAAGCGGGGCGGCAATGTCGTCTCCGACGTCGTCACGACGATGGACGACATCGCCCAGTCGCAATCAAGGATCGGGGAGATCATCGGCGTCATCGACGGTATCGCCTATCAAACCAATATCCTTGCGCTGAATGCGGCAGTCGAGGCCGCACGTGCAGGGGAGAATGGAAAGGGCTTCGCAGTGGTAGCCGGCGAGGTGCGCAACCTTGCCCATCGAAGTGCCACTGCGGCCAAGGAGATCAAGGCCCTTATCGAAACCTCCGAGGTCAGCGTACAGTCCGGGAGTCAGCGGGTTCAGGCCGCTGGAGACGCGATGACGGAAATTGTCGACGGCATCCGCCAGGTCTCCTCGCTCATCTCCGAGATCAGCGCGGCCATGAGCGAACAAAGTACGGGTCTCAGCCAGATTAATCAGGCAGTGGAGGAAATGGAGCAAGCAACGCAACAGAATGCGGCGCTGGTGGAACAGGCAGCGGCGGCGTCCTCGCTACTGGATGAGCAGGCCAGCAATCTCGCGGGGGCTGTTGCTGGATTCAAGCTGACGCCGGGGCGGGGCACCAGGAAGCGTTACCGGCACTGCATGACAGGCACCCGAGACAACTTGCGGACTGCTCCCACCGTACATCCGTGTAAATCTCCGCTGCGCTGCGCAGATTCCGGCGACGGTATTGTCGCCAGACCGGGCTGATCGTTGCCGATCAGGGGCGGCGGCCCCTGCCTTACCGCTTGTCCATGGAGCGCGGCTCACTGGACGACACCTCCCACCAAGCCGGCAACATCTCCTGCACCTCGGGTCGTGCAAAGCGGTCATCGATCAGCCACACCACGCCGCGGTCCTCACGCGTGCGGATCACGCGGCCGGCTGCCTGCACGACTTTGCGCAGACCCGGATACAGATACGCGTAATCATAGCCGCAGCCGAATGCAGCCTCCATCCGCTCGCGCAACTGTTCATTGACGGGGTTCACCTGTGGCAAGCCCAGGGTCGCCACGAACGCTCCAATGAGCCGATCGCCGGGAAGGTCCACGCCTTCCGAGAACACGCCGCCCAGCACCGCGAAGCCGATGCCCCGGCCGCCCGGCGCGAACGCGTCGAGGAAAGCGGCTTGGCCCGCCTCGGTCATGCCGCGTGCCTGTGACCAGGTCGGAATATCGCCATGGCATTCGGCCAGCAGCGCGGCGGCCTGTTGCAGGTAGTCATGACTGCTGAAGAAGGCAGGTAATTGCCGGGGCGTCGCGCGTACTGGTCAGCCATCAGCGCGACGATCGCGGGCAGCGAGCGTTGCCGGTGGGAATAGCGCGTGGAGATATGGCGCGCGACGTGGACGTCGAGTTGTTCAGGCTGGAATGGCGAGGGCACTTCCACCCACACCGCACTGGCGGGCATGCCGAGCAGGTTGCGGTAGTAGTCGGCCGGCTGCAGCGTTGCCGAAAACAGCGTGGTCGAATGCGCGCCCGCGAAGCGCGGCGCCAGGTACGGCGCCGGCAACAGGTTGCGCACGCACAGCGCGGCATCCGCGCCGCCGCGGTTGCGTGGCGTGCCCGTGATATCGAACAGCGAATGCTTGCCGCCGTACTCCGTCATCTGCTCCGCCAAGCGCAGGAAATGCATGGCGTCGAAGTAGAAGCGTTCCAGCGTGGCATCGTGCCGCTGCGGATGCTCGCTCATGTCGTCGATGATGGCGGTGCAGAGCTGCGCCAACGCTTCCACGAAAGCCGCGGGCTCTTCCTCGCGCGTTTCATAGTCGGCCTCGCTGGATTTGGCCAAGCGTTCCACTGACGATAGACCTTGTCCATGGGGCGCTTGAGCGCGCCCGGCGCCGACAGCCGCACGCCGCGGAACGCGGTGTGGTCGAGCGTGGCCGTGTACATCGCGCGGCCGCGTTCGACCAGGTTGTGCGCTTCGTCCACCAGCACGCTGACGCGCCATTCGTTGAGCGCGGTCAGCGCATACAGCATCGCGCTGCGGTCGAAATAGTAGTTGTAGTCTGCCACCACCAGGTCGCTCCAGCGGATCATCTCCTGGGCGAGGTAGTACGGGCAGACCTCATGCGCGCGCGCAATCTCGCGCACGGCGTTACGGTCAAGCAGCGCTGCACGGCTGGCGGCATCGCGCGCGGCGGGCAGCCGGTCGTAGAAGCCCCGCGCCAGCGGACACGACTCGCCATGGCAGGCGAGGTCCGGATGCTCGCAGGCCTTGTCGCGCGCCATCAGTTCCAGCACACGCAACGGTGCGTCATCGGGATTGCGCCGCAGTTGCGCGGTCGCCTGCAGCGCAACCGCGCGGCCGGTCGAACGCGCGGACAGGAAGAACACCTTGTCGAGGCGCTGCGTAGGCATGGCCTTGAGCGCGGGAAACACCGTGCCAATTGACTTGCCGATACCGGTAGGTGCCTGGGCCATCAGCGTGCGCGCCGAGGCATTGGCCTTGTAGACCGATTCGGCCAGCAGGCGCTGCCCGTCGCGGAACGTGGCGTGGGGAAAGGCCAATGCCTGCAAGCCCGCGTCGCGGTTGCCGCGATGGGCGATTTCTCGTTCGGCCCACTGCATGAAGCGGCGGCAACTGTCCTCGAAGAAGGCACGCAGCGTCGCCGCATCACAGCGCTCCTTCAGCACGCGTTCGCGCTGGCTCAGGATATCGAAATACACGAGCGCCACGTCGATCTTCTTCAGGTTGCGCGCCTCGCACAGCAGCCATCCATAGATCTTCGCCTGTGCCCAATGCAGGGCCTGGTGGTTCTGCGGAATCTCGGTCTTGTCGCCGCGTATGGTCTTGATTTCCTCGACGCGGTTGGCGACGGGATCGTAGCCGTCGGCACGGCCGCGCACGCGCAGGCCTTCGAATTCGCCCGACAGCGCCACTTCGGGCTCATAGCCCGGGCCGCGACGGCTCGTGACCACGCCGTGACCCGCTACGCCTTCCTGGCCGGTGGGCGAGGGCGTGAAGCGCAGGTCAAGGTCGCCCGCCTTGGCGGTGAATTCGCACAGTGTGCGAACGGCGACGGTATAGCGGGGCGGATCGGGTCGAGCGGCGGACAAGGCGCAAAACGGGTGTGAAATCGAAGAACTGTATAAATATACAGTGATCAGCGCTCTGCAGGGATAGCGCGCTTCCTACGTGTCGTCTCCGGAATCCATACACGGCTTAGGGCTTGGAAGCCAAATTGATTGAAAGGAATATCAGCCTCCGTCTCGACAAGCCTGATGCCGCTGTCGTCCCAGCCCAGGAAGCAAATGGCCTATGCAGGTTCTTCCCGCTGGTTGAAAAAGATTCATGCCACGGCCACAGAAGCCTGCGCGCGCGAGCACAAGGTCGGTAATCCTGCACCACTTGTGAAATCGCGGACATATTTTCCCCGCCACATCCAGGCCATCCGCTGGCTCTGGCACGTCCATTGCGCACAAACGGCCGGGACTCATCAGCGATACCGCGATCTGCCCCATCTTTGGAGACACCTGGAGGAAATAAAATGTCAAAAGACATCGGATGCAGATGTTCGCCAGCGACTATCGGACTGGCACCCTTCGTCCTGACCACTGCGGCGGTGCTCGTGCTAAGTGCCTGCGGCGGAGGGGGCGACGACCATGCTAGTGGCCCTCACCCAATCACCCCGGTGTCGTGCGAAAACATGCCAGGCAAGACCGTCGCCGCAAGCAACATTGGCTTGCCAACCAAGGGGGCGACGGTGACCGATGCTGTCAAGGTACCGGCCACGGGCGGAGGCCAGCTTGGCACGGGCGAGTACTGCAAGGTGACCGGCACGATCGCCCCGGTGGATCCGACCGCGCCAGCCATCAAGTTCGAAGTCGACATGCCGGCGAGCTGGAACCAGAAGGTTGTCATGTTCGGCGGCGGCGGCTACGACGGCACCATTCCGAACACGGCAGGCAACGTGCCGGCTGGCCCGACTGACCAGCCCACGCCGCTTGCGCGCGGCTATGCGACATTCGCCAGCGATTCCGGCCACCAGGCCGGCGCGCTGGGAAGCCGCGACGGTTCGTTCGGCACCAATGACGAAGCGCTGCGCAACTTTGCTGGCGACGCACTGAAGAAAACCCGGGACGTCGCGGTTGCCTTGATCCAACTGCACTACAACGCCGATGGCCCCAAAAAGTCCTACTTCGCGGGCGGATCGTCCGGCGGCCGGGAAGCGCTGGCGGTGGTGCAGCGCTGGCCTCAGGATTGGGATGGCGCCATCGTGCTTTATCCTGCCTGGAATGCCGCGAGCCTGGACCTGCAGTTCGGCCGCATCACCCGCGCGCTGGCCGCGCCGGGCGCTTACCCGAACCAGGCCAAGCGCAAGGTGCTCTATGACGCGGCCATTGCCGCATGCGACTCCCTGGATGGTGTCAAAGACGGCCTGATCAGCAATGTCGGCGCCTGCAACGCCAGTTTCGACCCGTCGACGGCCATGCTGAACGGCCAGGCGGTACGTTGCGCCAACGGCGCCGATACTGGCGACACTTGCCTGTCGGACGCGCAGATCAGCGCCCTGAAGGTCTATAACTCGGAGATCGTGTTTGGCTATGCGCTGGGCAGCGGGGAGACGAAGTATCCGGGCTTCAACGTCTGGGGCGCGGATCTTGGCCTAGCCGGCACTGCATCGGTACAGCCTACGGTCATCGCGCTGGCCCTCAACACCGTTGCACCCGCCAGCCCGATGCCGACGACTGCCCCGTACATGAGCGTGTTCTGGGACCAGTGGGTGCGCTACTTCGTGACGCGTGACCCGACCTTCAACTCGCTCACGCTCGACCCGCAGAACCCGGGATCGTGGCAGGACCGCATCAGCCAGCTCACCGGCATCCAGGACGTCAACAAGACCGACTTGTCCGCTTTCATGAACCATGGCGGCAAGATCCTGATGGCGCACGGCATGTCAGACGCGCTGGTCAGCACGCGGGCGACTGAAGACTACTTCACCCGAGTGCAGAACAAGATGGGCGCGGGCAATGTCAGCACGTTCATGCGTTACTACGAGATTCCCGGCTATGGCCATTCCGTGAGTTCGGTATTCAACGCTTCGTGGGACTCGCTGACGGCGCTGGAGAACTGGGTCGAGAAGAACACGGTGCCGGCCTCGCTGACGGTGACTGACACGGTCGGTGTTCCGGGCCGCACGCGACCGCTGTGTGAGTATCCGAACTGGCCGAAGTACAACGGTTCGGGCGATGTCAACGTGGCGGCGAGCTTTACCTGCGCCACGCAGTGACGAGAAGGAAGGGCCGGCCGCCACGGTCGGCCCTCAGATTGCTGAGAGAGACCGAGTGTTTGCTGCCCTCTCCCGCAAGCGGGAGAGGGCAGTAAACATTTGCAGCTTTGCGGCGTTCCCGTTGCAGGCCGCGAGCTTACTTCGCCGTTGGCATCGCGAACTCGGCGCCGCGCGTCACACCGTCCGGCCAGCGCTGCATGACGCTCTTCTGGCGCGTATAGAACCTCACGCCTTCCTCGCCATAGGCATGCATGTCGCCGAACAGCGAGCGCTTCCACCCGCCAAAGCCATGCCATGCCATCGGCACGGGGATGGGCACGTTGATGCCGACCATGCCGACCTCGATGCGGCGCGCGAACTCGCGGGCGACCTGGCCGTCGCGCGTGTAGCAGGCCACGCCGTTGCCGAACTCATGGTCATTGACCAGCTTCACGGCCTGTGCGAAGTCGTCCACGCGCACGCATGACAGCACGGGGCCGAAGATCTCTTCCTTGTAGATGCGCATGTCCGGGGTGACGTTGTCGAACAGCGTGCCGCCGGTGAAGAAGCCTTGCTCGTGACCCGGCACCTTGTAATTCCTGCCGTCGACCACGAGCTTCGCGCCTTCCTCCACGCCCAGTGCAATGTAGTTCTCGATGCGTTCGAGCGCCTGGCCGGTGACGACCGGGCCCATCTCGGCGGCGGCGTCCATGCCGTTGCGGATCACCAGTTCGCGCGCACGGGCCTCCAGCTTCGGCATGATCTTGTCGGCCACGTCGCCGACCAGCACGGCGACCGAGATTGCCATGCAGCGTTCGCCGGCTGAGCCATATGCCGCGCCGATCAGGCCGTCCACGGCCTGGTCGATATCGCGTCCGGCATCACCACCATGTGGTTCTTGGCGCCGCCCAGTGCCTGCACGCGCTTGCCCAGCCGCGCGCCGGTCTCGTAAATGTAGTTCGCGATCGGAGTGGAGCCGACAAAGCTCACCGCCTTGACGTCGGCGTGATGGAGCAATGCGTCGACCACGGTCTTGTCACCCTGCACGACGTTGAAGACCCCATCGGGCAGGCCGGCCTCTTTGAGCAGCCTGGCCATGAACAACGACGCGGAGGGGTCGCGTTCGCTCGGCTTCAGCACGAAACAGTTGCCGGCGGCGATCGCGACCGGGAACATCCAGCACGGCACCATGCACGGGAAATGAACGGCGTGATGCCGGCCACCACGCCAAGCGGCTGGCGCAGCGTCCAGTTGTCCATGCCGGTGGAGACCTGGTCCGTGAAATCGCCCTTGAGCAGCTGTGGAATGCCGCAGGCGAACTCGATGATGTCGATGCCGCGGCTGACTTCACCGGCCGCATCGCTCAATACCTTGCCGTGCTCGGCGGTGATGATGGCGGCCAGCTCGTCCTTGTGCTGGTTCATCAGTTCCAGGAACTTCAGCATGACGCGCGCACGGCGGATCGGCGGCGTGTCGGCCCACTTCGGAAATGCCGCCAGCGAGCTGGCTACGGCGGCCTCGACGTCTTCAACGGTGCCGAGCCGGACCTGACGCGCCACGGTGCCCGTCGCCGGGTTGAACACGGCCTGCGAGCGCGTGCCCGAACCCGCATAGCGTTCGCCGGAAACGAAGTGGATAACGTCAGCGGAATCGTTGTAGGGCGCCGTCATGGGAATCTCCTGTGCTGGTCTGACGGGCCTGCATCGCCCGCCGTGTCTGGGAATGAGGCGAGTTTATGGAGACCGCGGAGGCGCGGGTAGCCACCTGACGCCGAACTCACTGTTCAGGATTTTTAGATACTGGCATGCTATAGATGCGAACTATAGGTACTGAAAGTGACGTGAAAGGAGTTTCGACATGACGAAAACCAACGTAGAGGATCTTTGGGAGCACCTGCACTGGCTCGTCGTGCTGCATCAGCAGGGCAGCTTCAGCAAGGCTGCAGCGCGGCTCGGCGTGAGCAAGGCTTCGATGAGCCAGCACATCGCTGATCTGGAAAAGGCCGCCGGCATTACGCTCGTGCAGCGCACCACGCGCAGCGCGACGCTGACGGATGCCGGCAGGCAACTGGTCGATTCGATGCGCGGCGCATTCGAGCAGATTGCAACTGGCTACGCCGATGTCCGCGATCTTGCGGGTGCCCCGCGCGGCTTCCTGCGCGTCACCGCGCCGGTGGCGTTTTCCAGGCAGCAGCTGGTGCCGCTGCTGCCCGAGTTCCTGCGCCGCTACCCGCAGATCCAGGTCGAGCTGGATATGTCCGACCGCTTGCGCCCGCTCGCGCAGGAGGGCTTCGACATTGCCGTGCGGCATACGTCCGCGCCGCCCGAGACTCACGTTGCCTGGACGCTGGCTGCCACGCGCACGGTGCTGGTGGCCAGCCGGTCCTACCTCAGGACAAGAAGCGCGCCCGAATCGCCCGAGGCGCTGGCTGAGCATGCCTGCCTGCACTATCCCCGCCGGCAGGGAACCGCCACGTGGACCTTCGTGCCGGAGGCGCAGGACACAAGCGCGGGGCATGCCGATCCGGTGACGGTCCCCGTTGCCGGTCCGCTCGCGGTCAACAACAGTGAGGCGCTGCGTGATGCCGCCATCGAAGGCCTCGGCATTGCGCTGCTGCCGGATTTCAGCGCGCAGTCGGCGCTGGAAAGCGGAAGACTGGTCGAACTGTTGCCGCAATGGCGCGCGACTGGAGCGTTCGGTGACTGGCTCTATGCCATCCGGCCGTATTCCGCGCATGCGTCGCGCGTCTCGCAGGTATTTGTCGAGTACCTGAGGGAGTCGTTCTCGCAGGGCTTCACGTTCCGTCCGCCGGCCCTGATCTGACCGTTCATCGCAATGTGTTATCTATCGGTCGCATTTGGTCTGTAACTTCAAAAATATCAACCTATATCCAATTGATTCAGAAATATCGATTACTTAAACTCAATTCCACCCAACCACAGAAGCGCGACCAGGCTGGTGCATCGGCGCATTGAACACACGGGGGAGACAGTGATGGAGGCGACAAAGACCGCGCAGCGCATGCTCACGGTACGCATTGCACGCGGGACCGACGAAGGGAGTTTCACCACCTACGAGGTGCCGTGGCGCGAGAACCAGACCGTGCTCGACGTGGTCACCGAAGTGCAACGTCGCCTCGACCCGACGCTGTCCTACCGCTTCGCGTGCCGCGTGGGCGTGTGCGGTTCGTGCGCGATGACCGTCAATGGCCGCCCGCGCTGGACGTGCCGCACGCACGTGAGCCGCGTGGAAGAGGACGGCGTGATCGTCATCGAGCCGCTGCGCAATATGCCGCGTATCAAGGATCTCGTGGTCGACATGTCCGAGTTCTTCGACAAGTGGAAGAAAGCGGGCAACACCTTCGTCGGCACGGCCACGCGCGATGACCCGCCGGCGGCCGTGTCGCCGGCCAGCCGCAAGCGCAAGATGGCCGACGCCGCGATCGAATGCATCAACTGCGGTGTCTGCTATGCGGCCTGCGATGTGGTGTCGTGGGACAAGGAGTACCTGGGCCCGGCGGCGCTGAACCGCGCCTGGACACTGTTCAACGACGAGCGCCACGCCGATCCCAAGGACGTGCTGCGCAAGGCGACCTCCGGTAGCGGCTGCAATGCGTGTCACACGCAGGGCAACTGCATGACGCATTGCCCGGTCAGCCTGAGCCCGACGGGCAGCATCGCGGGCCTGAAGAAGAACGCGCTGCTGCAGTTCCTGAAGGGAGGGGGCTGAACATGGAGCAACGTCTTTTTGCCCTCCAGCGTCTCACGGCTATGGTCATGGCGCCTTTCGTGCTCGTGCATCTGGGCGTCATCCTCTATGCGGTGCGCGGCGGGCTGACGGCGGCCGAGATCCTGTCGCGCACGCAGGGTAGCTGGATCTGGATTCCGTTCTATTCCCTGTTCGTGCTCAGCGTGGCGGTTCATGTGCCGATCGGCCTGCGCAATATCCTCATCGAATGGGCGCGACTGAGCCGCAGCGGCGCATCGGTGGTGTGCCTGCTGTTCGGCTGGTGCTGCTGGCGATGGGGTTGCGCGCGGTGGCGGCGGTCGGAGGGCTCTGGTCATGAAGTCACCACGCAACCATCGCGCGTACTGGGCGTTCCTGGGCCATCGGCTCTCAGGCCTCGCGCTCGGCATCTTCCTTCCCGCGCACTTCTATGTGCTGGGCCTTGCGCTGGACCAGCGTGCCCGCATGGACGCGTTCCTGAAGTTCGCCGACATGGGCGCGGTCAAGTTCGGGGAATGGGGGCTGGTGCTGCTGCTGTCGATCCACATGTGCTTCGGCCTGCGGCTGCTGGCGCTCGAACTGTTGCCGTGGAGCTCGACGCGCGACGCACGGCTGTCGTGGATCGGCTGGGGCGGCGCGCTGTCGCTGCTCGTCGGCGTGGTCTTTGCCCTGGGAGTCATCTGAATGCAAATCGAGAACCACAAGACGGACATCCTGATCCTTGGCACCGGCGGGGCCGGCCTGTTCGCGGCGCTGCACGCCAAGAAGGCCAATCCTGCACTCAAGGTGTCCGTGGCGGTCAAGGGCCTGCTCGGCAAATGCGGCTGTACGCGCATGGTGCAGGGCGGGTACAACGTGGCGCTGTCCTCCGGAGATTCAGTCGAACGCCACTTTATGGACACGATCGAGGGCGGCAAATGGCTGCCAAGGCAGGACCTGGCCTGGCGGCTCGTGGAAGGCGCGGTCGAGCGTGTGCGTGAACTCGAGAACGAGATCGGCTGCTTTTTCGACCGCAACCCGGACGGCACGCTGCACCAGAAAGCATTCGCGGGCCAGAGCTTCGACCGGACGGTGCACAAGGCCGACCTGACCGGCATCGAGATCATCAACCGGCTGATGGAGCAGGTGCGCGCGCTCGACGTGGAAGAGATGGAAGAGCACCGCGCGATCGAGCTGGTCCCCGCTGTGGACGGTTCCGGCATAGCGGGCGTGTTGTTCATCGACATGCGCCGCGGCACCTATCGATTCGTACAGGCGAAGGCCGTGTTGCTGGCCACCGGTGCGGGGCCGACGATGTATCGCTATCACACGCCGTCGGGCGACAAGACCTGCGACGGCCTGGCCATGGCGATGCGCTACGGCCTGAGCCTGCGCGACATGGAGATGGTGCAGTTCCATCCGACAGGCCTGCTTGGCGGCCCGGATACCCGCATGACCGGCACCGTGCTTGAAGAGGCCTGCGCGGCGCGGGCGGCTGGCTGCTCAATGGCGACGGCGACCGCTTCATGACGAATTACGATGCGCGTGGCGAGCGTGCGACGCGCGACGTGGTCAGCCGCGGCATCTACGCCGAGATGCGGGCCGGCCGGACCGGGCCGATGGGCGGCGTCTACATCCAGATGAGCCACCTCGGGCCGGAGAAGGTCGCCAAGACGTTTCCGGGCATGGTCAACCGCTGCAGCGATTGCGGCTTTGATCTGGCAGGCGGCCGGGTCGAGGTGGTGCCGACCGCCCACTACCTCATGGGCGGCGTCGAGTTCAATGTGGACTGCAGCACGGCGTCGCCGGGCCTGTTCGCCGCCGGCGAGGACTGCGGCGGCGTCCATGGCGCGAACCGCCTCGGCGGCAACGGCGTGGCGAACTCGACGGTGTTCGGCGGCATAGCGGGCGATGCCATGGCCGACTACGTCCCGGGCGTGCGGCAATGGAAGGAGCCGGACCGCCGCGTGATCGAACGCGGTATCGAACGTGCCGAGTATCCGTTCTCAAAGCCGGCGGGCGCCATTCACGAACTGCGCGACGCGCTCGCGCAGACCATGTGGGACGACGTCGGCGTGCTGCGCCATGACGCGGCGATGCGCCGCGGTCTGGAATCGGTCGCGTCGCACCATCGTGCATTGATGGCGATCGGCGTGCCCGACGGCGACCGGCGCTACAACGTGACGTGGCATGACTGGCTGAACCTGCAAAGCCTGGTGGACATGTCGCGCGTCATCACGGTCTCGGCGCTGGCGCGCGAGGACAGCCGCGGCGCGCATTTCCGCGAAGACTTCCCCGAGACGGGCGACCTGCACAGCAGCCGCTACACCCGCGTGAGCGCCGATGGCGATGACCTTCGCCTGGAGATGGTCCCCGTGAAATTCGATATTGTCCGGCCCGGAACGTCGCTGATTAGCGGTGAAGCCGGCCAACCCCCGAAAGTTGCCGCATAAAGGACCGCTACGATGACCATTTCCATCGATCGGGTCGAGGAAGCCGCGTTCGAGATCATGAAACGCGCCGCGATCGAGATCCCCAAGGACTACAAGCAGGGCATCCAGGCCTTGCAGAAGACCGAGACCGGCAAGCTGCCGCGCTTCGTCATCCACGCGATGCAGGACAACTGGGAAGCCGCCGACGAGGACCGCCGCCCGATGTGCGCGGACACCGGCCTGCCGCGCTACTACGTGAAGGTCGGCAATGAGGCGGCGGTCCAGCGCGGCTTTGTCGCCGTCGAGCGGGCGCTGCGCAAGGCGACCGCCGACGCGACGCTGGCCGTGCCGCTGAGGCCGAACCGCGTGCATCCGCTCTGGCGCACGGACAACAACAACAACGTCGGCATCAACGCGCCGGAGATCGAATGGTCGTTCGAGCCGGATGCCGACTGGGTCGAGATCACCACGGTGCACAAGGGCGGCCTGTTCGGCACCGACTATCGCATGCTGTTCCCCGGTGACGGCATCGACGGCATCAAGCGCTTCGTGCTCGATACGCTGATCGCGTTCGGCAAGCGCGGCCTGGCGTGCCAGCCGGCCATCGTCGGCATCGGGCTGGGCGGCTCCAAGGATACGTGCATGCAGCTCGGCAAGCAGGCGGCCTGCCTGCGCGTGGTCGGCGACCGCAACCCCGACCCCAAGGTCGCCGAACTGGAGCTGGAGCTCATGAAGCTCGGCAATTCGATCGGCATGGGGGCGATGGGCTTTGTCGGTTCGTCGATGGTCGTCGATTGCCATATCGAGGTCGGCCATACCCACACGGGCGGCATGCCGATCAGCCTGCATACGTTCTGCCTGTCATCGCGGCGTGCAACAGCACGCATCCACGCAGGCGGCGAGATCGAGTACCGCACGGACCCGCAGTGGTTCACCCCATACCTGCGCAGGGAGACAGTCGAATGGTAAGCCCACAAGACGATGACCTGAAGGTCTTCCACATCAACCTCCCTGCCACGACGGAAGACATTGCCAGGCTGGAGCTCGGCTCCGCCGTCTACCTGAACGGCGTGATCTACACCGCGCGCGAGGGCGTGTACAAGAAGGTGCTCGATGAAGGCTGCGAGACGCCGGTCGAGCTACCCGGGCTCAGCAACGTCAACTTCCACTGTTCGCCGGCTGCCGCACCCGATGGCAATGGCGGCTACAACGTCGGCGCGGTGACCGCCACCGCGAGCTTCCGTTTCTCGAAGTGGATTCCGAAGTGGATGGAACAGACCGGCTGCCGGATCTTCATCGGCAAGGGCGGCATGCCCGCCGACGACTACAAGCGCGTGCTCGCGCCCGGCGGCGCCATCTACCTGACGACGGTGGGATACGGCACGGGCGCGCTGCTGGGGCGCGGCATCAAGCGCGTGCGCGATGTGTTCTGGCTTGACGAGCTTGGCATCGCGCAGGCGATGTGGATGTTCGAGGTCGAGAACTTCGGCCCGTTCATCGTCGAGAGCGATCTCGAAGGCAATTCGCTCTTTGCGCAGCATGCCGAGGCCATCAACGCCGGCATCGAGAAGCTCTACGCGGGGCTCAAGCCGCCCGCGCTGCATCGCTACGGCGAGACCGACGACCGCAAGCACGAAGTGATGTAGCCCCCTCAAGGAACGCACATGATCATCGATTTCCGACTGCGGCCGCCGCTCGGCGGCTTCCTGAACACGCTGATGTACTCGGCCGGCGAGCGCCGCGACGGCTTCACGCGCACGGTCGGCTTCGAGCCTTCGCCGGCCGCTCAACAGCAGTCCATGGACCTGCTGATGCAGGAGATGGACGAGGCCCGCGTCGACAAGGGCGTTGTCGTGGGCCGTCTGGCCGGCACGCTGGGCAGCGTATCGAATGACGATGTCGCGCGGATCGTGCGCGACTATCCGGGGCGGTTCATCGGCGCGGCGTCCATCGATCCGACCAACCGCATGGCCGCCTGCAAGACCATTTCGGATGCCATTGCCAGCGGCTTCAAGGCCATCAATATCGAGCCCGGTTCATACCCAATACCGATGTACGCCGACGACCGCCGCCTGTACCCGATCTACGCGCATTGCGAAGACCTGGACGTGCCGGTGATCCTGATGGTGGGCGGCACCGCGGGCCCGGACCTGAGCTACTCCGACCCGATACGCACGGATCGCGTGCTCACCGATTTTCCGAAGCTGAAGGTCGTGGTGGTGCATGGCGGCTGGCCCTGGGTCACGGAGATTCTCCACATCGCCTTCCGCCGCCCGAACCTGTACCTGTCGCCGGACATGTACTTCTCGAGGATGCCGGGCTGGGAAGAGTACGTGAAGGCCGCCGATACCTTCCTGGCGGACAGGATGCTGTACGCGAGTTCGTTCCCGTTCTGCCCGGTGCGGGACTACAAGCAGTGGTTCGAAACCCTGCCGATCCGCCAGGACAACATGGAAAAGGTGATGGGCGGAAACGCGCGTCGCCTGCTGGGGCTATAGGGGACGCTGCGTGCGTCCGTCCGGCACAATGACGGCGCACCTCACCCCCTGATACCGAGTACCGAGTCGAATATGGACGTCAAGACGCTCTACACCCTGGTCGCCATTGCGGATCGCGGCAGCTTCGCCGAAGCGGGCAATGCGATCGGCCTGTCGCTGTCCGCCGTGAGCATGCAGATGCGCGCGCTCGAGGAAGAGCTGGGCATGACCATCTTCGACCGCAGCCGCAGGCCGCCGATCCTGACGGACGCCGGGCTCGCGTTCACCAACCGGGCTCGCGACCTGCTGACGCACTGGGAAAGCATGAGCGCGGCGCTCAAGCGCGAAGCGGCGGGCGGCGTGCTCAAGCTCGGCTCCGTGCATACCTGTGTGTCCGGTCTGCTGCCGCTCGCACTGAAGCGGCTGCAGCAGCATGGGCATCGCATCGACATCCACCTGACCACGGGGTTGACCCACGACCTGGAGCGCGCCGTGCAAAGGCGCCAGCTCGATGTCGCCGTGGTCACCGAGCCGGAGGTGCCGCGCCTGGACCTGGAGTTCACGCCGTTCTTCAACGAAGAGTTCGTGGTGATCACCCATGTCACGACGCACGGCGACTCGGACAAAGACGTGCTCGAGACGACGCCGTATGTGCGTTTCAACCGCACGGCGCGCGTGGGCCTGCTGGTACAGGAGGAAATGGTGCGCCGGCAGATCGCTGTGCGGTCGACGATGGAGATCGACACGCTGGAGGGCGTCATCTGCATGGTCGCGAACGGCCTCGGCTCCTCGGTGGTGCCCGCGCGCGGCGTGCAGAACGAGTTTCCGGCGTCGATCCGTACCATCCCGTTCGGATCGCCGCCGTTGATGCGCAGGCTCGGCATCCTGGTGCCGCGGGACAATCCGCGCGCTCACCTGTCCCGGCTCCTGCTCGATGCGCTGACGGCTGTTACCACGCCGGCAAGCGCGCCCGACGACGGCCGGCCCCGGCTGGTTCGGAAGCGTTAGCGATGGCGACGATGGAATTTTCCGTGATGCACCTTGAGTTGCTGACGGCGGTGGTCGGGACAGGGGCCACGGTCGGTTTGCATCGAAGCGGATAGTCGAAAAAGAAGGTCTGAATCGGGTCCGGATCGTGCATTTTATTTAAATGCAGGATGGTCTGTTTTTCAATAAATCTAATTAACCAGTTTAACTGGTTATCCTGACCACAAGATTCCATTTTATTGAGGGAACTTTCACATTAGCCTCAATTGAAGCAGAAGCACTGCGCATGATAGTCGCGGCGGACAGCGACACACCACAAAGGAGACAGCAATGACATCACTTGGCATTGGAAAGGCGCTCAGGCATTGGAAGGGGCAGGCATGGCAATGGCTGCACCGCGCACGGGAGAGTCCCGTCGTCAAGGAGCTGTGTGGCGACGCGGACGCCAGGCACCATGCGGGTTCGACCGCGCTGGCCATGTTCGCCTTCGCGATCGCGCCGCTGTACATGGCGCCTGCGCATGCGCAGGAGTGGCCAAACAAGCCCGTCCGCCTGGTGGTGCCGTTCGCTTCGGGCGGCGCGACCGATCTGCTCGCGCGCGCGCTGGCGCTTGAGCTGGGCAAGCAGTGGAAGCAGCCCGTGGTGGTGGACAACCGTCCCGGCGCGGGCGGTGCCGTCGGCGCGGAGGCCGTCGCCAAGGCGGCGGCTGACGGGTACACGCTGCTGCTGGCCTCGGGCAGCATGTTTACGGTGAATCCCTACATCTACCAGAAGCTGCCGTATTCCGCACAGAGCTTCGAGATGATCGGCAAGGTGGCCAGCGGCCCGATGGTCGTCACGGTCAACACCAAGATTCCCGCCAAGACCATGGCGGAACTCATCAGCTATGCGAAGGCCAATCCCGGCAAGCTCACTTTCGGGTCGGCGGGCAATGGCAGCCAGGTCCATATCGCCAGCGAGGCGTTCGCCGAAGCCGCTGGCATGGAGATCGTTCACGTGCCGTACAAGGGGGACGGCCCTGCCTATGCGGATCTGATGGCCGGAGTGATCGACATGACCGTGGGCAACATCAACGGCATCTCGCCGCTGCTCAAGGGTGGACGCTGCGCGCGCTGGCGGTGACGGGCAAGGAGCGCGCTCGCCGCTGCTGCCCGACGTGCCGACGGTGGCGGAGGCCGGCCTGCCGGGTTTCAACTTCTACGGCTGGTTTGCGCTGATGGCGCCGGCCGGGACGTCCAAGGACCTGACTGCGAAGATGTATGCCGATCTCGAGCATGCCGTATCGGAGCCCGGCATGCAGCGCTACCTGGCCATGCAGGGCATGACCAAGACGCTGTCGCCGAATGGCCGCCTGGTCGAGGAGATCGCGCAGGAATCGGGACGCTGGAAGGTGCTGGTGGCAAGGCGGAAGATTTCCGCCAACTAGCCGGTCCATGGATGCGCGCTGGATCTCGGCCAATGCGACGTATGGCGGCATACCGCGCGTGCTGACGCCCGACCAGACGGCCAGGTATGTATCGGAGCGCTTTGCGACGTATCAGCGCTGGCACGCAGCGTCAGCATGAAAGCACAATAGTGTCCTGCCACAGGAATCACGGACTGACAGAATGGGAACCGAGCACTACGCTGTTTTGGGCGCAACCGTCACCGCCGCCTACACGGTATTCGGGCTGACCGGCTTTGGCGCGGCAATGGTGGCAGTGCCGGTGCTGGTCCAGTTCATTCCGTTGCAGTTCGTGGTGCCGATGCTGCTGCTGCTCGACCTTGTCACTACCACGATGGTCGGCTTGCGCAACCGCTCTTCCATTGCGCGATCCGAACTGCTGCGGCTCGTGCCGTTCATGGTCGCGGGGGTGGCGCTTGGCACAACAGTATTGGCGAAGGTCGAGTCGCGCTGGCTGCTCGTCGGTCTTGGTGTGTTCGTGCTTGGCATGACGGCCCGCGCGGTGGTTCGTCCCGCTGCCGGCATGCAGGCGGCCGGCAAGGCATGGTCGGCGCCGGCGGGTGTCGTGGGTGGGGTATTCAGCGCACTGTTCGGGACCGGCGGGCCGATCTACACAATGTACCTGGCGCGGCGCCTGCCGCAGATCGATGAGTTCCGTGCCACGATCGCGGCGGTGATCCTGGTCAGCGCGGGCATGCGCCTGGTGGCATTTGCCGGCAGCGGACTGTTGCAGCAGGCCGACCTGTTGCGCAGTGCGGCCTTCGCGGTGCCGTTCAGCCTCGCCGGCCTGGCCGCCGGGTCGCGGCTGCGCAGGCGCTTCTCCGCCGATGCCGTGCGCCGCGTCCTGCTGCTGTTCCTTGCAGCCAGCGGCGTCTCGGTGCTTTGCCGCGGCCTGACGATGTAGCGATAAGCGCACCATCAGGCCGGCATCTGTGCATCAGCGCGCCATTTCCCTCGTATCGCCCACCAGTCGCCGCACTTCCGCCGAAACGATGGTATAGGCCTCGCCCGACATGGACTCCAGCCCGTTCCTGTCGATCACGACGATCTTGCCGCGCGTATGCTCGATCAGCCGCAAGTTTTGCAGCTTGCCCATGGCTTCGGTCACGCCTTCGCGCCGCACGCCGAGCATCTCTGCAATCCGTTGCTGGGTAATCCTCAGCTCATTGCTCTGGATCCGGTCCAGCGTCTGCAGGATCCACCTGCATAGCTGTTCCATCAGCGTGCGGTGGCAGATGCAGGCAGCGGTCTGTCCCACCTGCGTCAGCAGCAGCTGCATGTAGCGCATGACCAGCCTTTGCATGTGTGGCAGCCGCGGATACAGCTCGCGCAGGTCGGCGGCGGCGATGCGCCAGCTCATGCCGGGTTGACTGACCTCGCAGCGCTGCGGCATGGACTCCGCACCGGTCAGGGCAGGCAAGCCAATCAGGCCTTCCTTCCCGACCGCCGCGAGCTCTACGCTCGAGCCGTCCGCATGGAGCGACAGCAGCGAGACCACGCCATCCTTCGGAAAGTAGACGTGCCGCACGCGTTGGCCGGCATCGCACAGCAGTTGCCCGCCGCGAAGCGCCACGGTTTCCAGATGCGGTCTCAGTGCCGCCCATTCCGATTCCGGCAGCTGACGCAACAGAAGATTGTTGCCGCCCGACCCAATTGAGATGTCCATCCCCGCCCCCGTTTGTCCAGTTTCGAAGCGTTCTTGTCGGTCCGTTGTCGACCGTGGGCCCATTAGGCGCGTTCTGTACGAGGACGAACATTGGCTGTACGGCTTAGGCACTTGGTGCGGTATGAGACCAAAGGTTGAGCCCCGCCAAAGGTAGGAGGCGGCCGCCGCGCCGTCAGCTACCGCAGGCATGGATCAGGAACTCCCGCAATGCATCGGCCGGCTTCTCCAGCTTGCGCCCCGGTTGCCACAGCATGCCGACCTCCATGTCAGGGACCGCATCGGCAATCGGCCGTGCGGCAATTTCCTTGCCCTCCAGCGACCACGGCCGGTACACCATGTCGGACAACACTGTGACGCCAAAGCCGTGCGCGACCAGCCCGCGCAGCGCTTCCATCGAACTGGTGCGGAACGCCACATTGGGCGCCTGCTTGCGGCTGCGCCAGTACCGCATCGTGGACGATTCGGCCTCGTCCACGGTGATGAGGATGTAAGGATAGCCGCGATATCGCGTAGCGAAGGTCGCTCGGTGGCCAGCAGCGGATGCGTGGCCGATGTCCACAACTGCCGCCGCGAGCGGATCAGCGTGTGACGCGCGAAGCGCTGCGGACGCTCCAGGTTGGACAGCAGCGCGATGCCAAGCTCGATGTCGCCGGACAGTACGGCCTTTTCAATCTCGGGGCGGTCCATGTCCAGCAAATCGAGTTCGATATCGGGATAGTTCGTGCGGAAGCGGGCAAGCAGGCCTGGCAGGAAGTAGCCAAGCACGGTGTACGACGCCGCCAGCCTCACGCTGCCCTTGAGGCCATGCACCTGGAACCTCGGCTCGCGCAGGGCGTCCTCGACCGAATCGAGGATCTGCCGCGCGTGCTGATGGAACAGGTGGCCTTCGGCCGTCAGCGCAACCCCATGGGGCAGGCGGTCGAACAGGCGCACCGCAAGCCGCTGCTCGAGCGTCAGCACCGCATTCGTGATGGCCGATTGCGATACATGTTCGGCGGTCGCGGCCATCGAGACTGGCCTGTTTCCGCCGCCGCGACAAAGTAGCGGAACTGCCGCAATGTGATTTCCTTGGCCAGCCGTTCCGGCGTCTCGCGAGCCTTTGCCATGGTTGTTGTCTCCGGTATTCGTTGTCGGATATCAGCTCTCGGATTTCATGATTTTACGATAGCCGGGGCGCTTCCTACACTGCCTCGGATAACCCAGATATCCCCCCCGGAGACAGACACCGTGAATGCACCGCTACCCCACGCGCTGCGCGAGGCGCTGGCCAGCGCCAGCCTGGACGACAAGTACACCCTGGAGAAGGGTCGGGTTTACCTGAGTGGCACCCAGGCGCTGGTGCGCCTGCCCATGCTGCAGAAGGCACGCGACCGCGCCGCTGGCCTCAATACGGCGGGCTTTATTTCCGGCTACCGGGGCTCGCCGCTGGGCGGCGTGGATCAGGCGTTGTGGAAGGCCAAGCAGCATCTGGCGGCCAGCGACGTGGTGTTCCAGCCGGGCGTCAACGAGGATCTGGCCGCCACGGCCGTCTGGGGCAGCCAGCAGGTCAACCTGTTCCCGGGCGCCACGCGCGACGGCGTGTTCTCGATGTGGTACGGCAAGGGGCCGGGCGTAGACCGTTCGATGGACGTGCTCAAGCACGCCAACTCGGCCGGCTCGTCGCGCCACGGCGGCGTGCTGCTGCTCGCGGGCGACGACCATGCCGCCAAGTCGTCTACGGTGGCACACCAGTCGGAACACGTGCTGCTGTCCGCCGGCATTCCGGTGCTGTACCCGTCCAACGTGCAGGAATACCTCGACTACGGGCTCCATGGCTGGGCCATGAGCCGCTATTCGGGCCTGTGGGTGTCGATGAAGTGTGTGACGGACGTGGTCGAGTCGACGGCTTCGGTCGATATCGATCCGGACCGCGTGCAGATCGTGCTGCCCGAAGACTTTGCCATGCCCGAGGGCGGCCTGAATATCCGCTGGCCCGATACGCCGCTGCAGCAGGAGGCGCGCCTGCTCGACCACAAGTGGTACGCGGCTCTGGCCTATGTGCGCGCGAACAAGCTCAACCGCGTCGTGCTTGATTCGCCCAACGCGCGCTTCGGCATCATGACCGCCGGCAAGGCCTATCTGGACGTGCGCCAGGCGTGGCCGACCTGGGGCTTGATGACGACACGTGTCAGCGCATCGGCATCCGCGTCTACAAGGTCGGCTGCGTTTGGCCGCTCGAGGCGCACGGCGCGCGCGAATTCGCGACCGGCCTCGAAGAGATCCTGGTGGTTGAAGAGAAGCGCCAGATCCTCGAATACGCGCTCAAGGAAGAGCTGTACAACTGGCGCGAAGACGTGCGGCCCAAGGTCTACGGCAAGTTCGACCAGCGCGGCAACGATGGCGGCGAGTGGTCGGTGCCGCGCGGCAACTGGCTGCTGCCCGCGCACTACGAGTTGTCGCCGGCGCTGATCGCCAAGGCCATCGCCCGGCGCCTGGAAGGCTTCAACCTGCCCGAAGAGGTCAGGGCGCGCATTGCCGCGCGCGTGGCGCTGATCGAAGCGAAGGAGCGCGAGGCGGCGCAGCCGCGCATCGCGGTGGAACGCAAGCCGTGGTTCTGCTCGGGCTGCCCGCACAATACCTCGACCCGCGTGCCCGAAGGCTCGCGCGCGCTGGCCGGCATCGGCTGCCACTATATGACGCTGTGGATGGACCGCAATACCGACACCTTCAGCCAGATGGGCGGCGAAGGCGTGGCGTGGACCGGCCAGATGCACTTCACGAACGACAAGCACGTGTTCGCGAACCTCGGCGACGGGACCTATTTCCATTCGGGGCTGCTTGCCATCCGGGCGTCGATTGCGGCCAACGCGAATATCACCTACAAGATCCTGTTCAACGACGCCGTCGCGATGACCGGCGGCCAGCCCATCGACGGCGTGCTGACCGTGCCGCAGATTGCCCATCAGGTCCTGGCCGAGGGCGCGAAGAAGCTCGTCGTTGTCACCGACGAACCCGAGAAGTATGGCGATGGCGGCATGCTGCCGTCCGGCGTGACGGTGTTCCATCGCGACCAGCTTGACCAGGTCCAGCTCGACCTGCGCGGCACCGCTGGCGTCACCGTGCTGATCTACGATCAGACCTGCGCCACCGAAAAGCGCCGCCGCCGCAAGCGCGGCACCTATCCGGACCCGGCTCGTCGTGCGTTCATCAACGACACGGTCTGCGAAGGCTGCGGCGACTGCTCGGCCAAGTCGAACTGCTTGTCCGTGGAGCCGCTGGAGACCGAGCTTGGCACCAAGCGCAAGATCAACCAGTCGTCGTGCAACAAGGACTTCTCGTGCGTCAACGGCTTCTGTCCGAGCTTCGTCACCGCCGAGGGCGCGCAGGTGCGCAAGCGGCGGGGCGGGCGGCAAGAGCGTGGGCGCCGATTTCGATGCGCTGCCGCTGCCGGTCCTGCCGGCGCTGGAGCGTCCCTTTGGCGTGCTGGTGACCGGCGTGGGCGGCACCGGCGTGGTGACGATCGGCGGCCTGCTCGGCATGGCCGCGCATCTCGAACGCAAGGGCGTGACGGTGCTGGACATGGCGGGCCTGGCGCAGAAGGGCGGTGCGGTGATCAGCCACGTGCAGATCGCGCCCAGCCCGGCCGCGCTTCACGCCACGCGCATCGCCACAGGCGAGGCGCGGCTGGTGATCGGCGGCGACGCGATCGTCTCGGCCTCGGCCGAGGTGCTGTCCAAGGTCCGCCACGGCGTGACGGCGGCCGTCGTCAACAGTGCCAACACGCCAACGGCGGACTTCATCAAGAACCCGAAATGGAAGTTCCCGGGTGCGAGCGCCGAACAGGACCTGCGCACGAGCGCCGGCGAGGCATGTGCGTTCATCGACGCCAGCGCGTGGGCGGTCAGGCTGCTGGCCGACGCCATCTACTCCAATCCGCTGCTGCTCGGGTTTGCGTGGCAGAAGGGCTGGATTCCGCTGCTGCGCGACAGCCTGCTGCGCGCAATCGAACTCAATGACGTGTCGGTGGAGAAGAACCGCCAGGCGTTCGAATGGGGACGCTATCTCGCCCATCATGGCGAAGAGGCGGTGCAGGCGATGCTGCCCTCCGCACGGCGTGAGCAGGTCGTGGCAATGCCGCAGACGCTGGACAATCTGATTCGCCAGCGTGAGTCCATGCTGACGGAATATCAGAACGCCGCGTATGCCGCGCGCTACCGTGACGCAGTCGAACGCATCCGTACTGCAGAGCAGAAGCTCGGCGCCGGCCGCAAGCTGGTGCTGACCGAGGCCGTGGCGCGCAACCTCGCCAAGCTGATGGCGTACAAGGACGAGTACGAAGTCGCCCGTCTCTACGCCGATCCCGCCTTCCTCGACAAGCTGCGCGCGCAGTTCGAAGGCGAGCCCGGCCGCGACTATCAGCTCAACTTCTGGCTGGCGCCGCCGCTGCTGGCCAAGGCCGATGACAAGGGCCACCTGCTCAAGCGACGCTTCGGTCCGCGCACCATGACGGCATTCCGTCTGCTTGCGCGCCTGAAGGGGCTGCGCGGCACCGCGTTCGACGTGTTCGGCAGGACCGCGGAGCGCCGCGCCGAGCGGCAGCTTGTCGCCGACTACCTGGCGATGATCGTCGAGTTCGCGCAGTCACTGAGCATCGATCGGCTCGATACCGCCATTGCGCTGGCGGCGTTGCCCGACGATATCCGCGGCTTCGGGCATGTGAAGGAAGGCAAACTGCACGCAGTGGCGGGCCGGCGCGAGACGCTGCTGGCGCAATATCGCGACGGGACACAGCGCGCCGCGGCGTGACCGAAACCGGCTGTTGGCTGTGCGACGGGTCGGCATAATGGTTGCCGGAGCCATGAAAAAACCCGCGTTCCTTATGGACGCGGGTTTTTCGGGGGTGCCAGGCTCGGCTTACCGCGCCTTGGCAAGGCTGCCGCGCAGCTGCGACTCCAGCGCGAACACCACCAGCATCCCACCCAGGATCGACACGTTCTTCAGAAAGTGATTGAGCTGGTTCTGGAAGGTCGCGGCGTCCGCGCTCCAGAAGCCGTGGAAGACCAGGCTCACCGGCACCAGGAACACCGCCAGGGCCAATGCGCCCCACCTGGCGTTCCAGCCGGTAACGAGGGTCAGGCCGCCGCCGATCTCGATCACGATGGTCAGTACTAGCAGCACGCTGGCAAGCGGAAGCCCGGCACTTGCCATCCATGCCGCGGTGCCTGCAAATCCACCGATCTTGAGGATGCCTGAAATCACGAAAAGCGCGCCAAGCAGGGCGCGGCCGGCGGGGTACAGTCGGGAAATGCTGGGGGTCATGACGGGGCTCCAAAGGTTAAGTGTGACCGGGTATCGTGAAAATCATTGAATTCTATGTTTCCCAGATCTGATGGAATATTAGGTCAGCGTCGGCGCCAATGTTCAGGTACAATGAAACAAGTTAATCAAAAAAATTCACTAATCGGTCGGCCCCATCCGCAGCGGTAGAGGGTGCGATTTCCACGACGCCGTGAACTAGAATCCAAGCGGGCCCACCCCGGCATTCCCTGCTGTATGGAGTGACAGATTTCTGACAACCCCGGTGTAGGCGCCGGCCGCGAACGGCGTGCCTGTGGCAGAACCTCTCCCTGATCGGATGCCAAATGGAAGATGACACGATCTCCGCGCGGAGCGCGCTGCCAGCAAGGGCCGGTATCGATGGACCTCCGCCGTCGGACGCCGACTCCACATGGCCTAACGGCAATGCCTTGTTCGTCAATCGCGAGCTGAGCCAGCTCGAGTTCAACCGGCGCGTGCTGATGCAGGCCGCCGACGCTGACACCCCGCTGCTCGAACGGCTGAAGTTCCTGTGCATCTTCAGCAGCAACATGGACGAGTTCTACGAGATCCGGGTGGCGGGCCTGAAGGAACAATGCCTGGTACAGTCGCCCGTGACCGGCCCGGACGGCCTTTCCCCGCAGACGCTCTATGACCTCGTCAATGCCCGGGTCCGCGAACTGGTCGAACTGCAGTACCAGATGTTCAACGATGTCCTCGTTCCTGCGCTCGCCGCCGAGCAGGTCTGCTTCCTGCGGCGGCCGTCGTGGAATCCGGTACAGGCGGAATGGATCCGGGAGTATTTCTTCAACGAACTGATGCCCGTGCTGACGCCGATCGGGCTGGATCCGGCGCACCCATTTCCCCGCGTGCTGAACAAGAGCCTGAATTTCGCGGTGGAGCTCGAAGGCAAGGACGCGTTCGGCCGCCGCTCGGGCAATGCCATCGTGCAAGCGCCGCGTGCGTTGCCGCGCGTCATTGCCTTGCCGCCGGACGTCGCCGGGTGCGGCATGGTTTTGTGTTCCTGTCCTCCATCCTGCATGCGCATGTCTGCGAGCTGTTCAACGGCATGACAGTGCGTGGCTGTTACCAGTTCCGCGTGACGCGCAACAGCGAGCTGTTCGTGGACGAGGAAGAAATCAAGAACCTGCGCGAAGCGCTGCAAGGTGAGCTGCCGCAGCGGCATTTCGGCGACGCGTTGCGGCTCGAAGTGGCAGACAACTGCCGCCCGCGGTGACCTTGTTCCTGCAACAGCAGTTTGGCTTGTCCGCGACGGAGGTGTTCTCGGTCAACGGGCCGGTCAACCTCGTGCGGCTGCTGCAGGTGCCCGACCAGGTCGACCGGCCCGATCTCAAATACCCGCCTTTCCGGCAGAGCCTGCCCAAGGCGCTGCAGCAGCAGACCGACATGTTCCGCGCGATCCGTGACGCGGACATTCTGCTGCACCACCCGTTCCAGTCGTTCGCGCCGGTGGTGGATTTTGTCCGGCAGGCTGCGCAGGACCCCGACGTCGTCGCGATCCGCCACACCGTCTATCGGGCAGGCCACGATTCGGTGCTGCTGTCAGCATTGACCGAGGCGGCGCGCAAGGGCAAGGAAGTCACGGCGGTCGTGGAGTTGCTCGCGCGCTTTGACGAGGAAGCCAATATCGGCTGGGCCGCGCAGCTCGAAGAGGCGGGCGCGCATGTCGTCTACGGCGTGGTCGGCTACAAGGCGCATGCCAAGATGGTGCTCGTGGTCAGGCGCGAGGGCGGGCGCTGCGGCACTACGCGCATCTCGGCACCGGCAACTACCATGGCCAAACGACGCGCTTCTATACGGATTTCGGCCTGATGACCTGCAATCAGGAGATCACCCAGGACATCGCCAATGTCTTCGGCCAGCTCACCGGCCTGGGGCAGATCAGCAAGATGGCCCATGTCTGGCAGTCCCCGTTCACCATGCACAAGTCTCTGCTGCAGGCGATCCGGCGCGAGGCCGAGCATGCGCGGGCAGGGCGCAAGGCTGGATCATCGCCAAGATGAATGCGCTGCTCGAACCGGGCCTGATCCAGGCGCTCTACGACGCCTCGCGCGATGCGTGCGCATTGACCTGATCGTGCGCGGTGCCTGCGCCTTGCGGCCGGGCGTGCCGGGGCTCTCCGAGCACATCACCGTGCGTTCAGTGATCGGCCGTTTCCTCGAACACTCCAGGATCTTCTACTTCTACAACGACAAGGCCGAGGACGTGATGCTCTCCAGCGCGGACTGGATGGACCGCAACCTGTTCCGGCGCATCGAAGTGTGCTTCCCGGTACTGGACGCGCGTTTGAAGAAGCGCGTGATCGGCGAAGGGCTGAAGCCCTATCTGCGCGACAAGCGCGATGCCTGGGAAATGGAGCCGGCGGGCAGCTACCGGCGCAAGCGCTCGCGCCAGGGCGAGTCCGCGCAGGACATGCTGCTCGCAAGCCTGGTCTGAACTGGCGCGCGGTGTCGACATGCTGCTGTCACGTCGACCTGCGGCAGCCCTCGGCTCAGATGGCGCCTTCGCTGCGCAATGCGTCAACCTGCGCGCTGCTGAATCCCAATGTGCCGAGAATATCCGCCGAATGCTCGCCGAGCGCAGGCACGTTGCCCATGCAGGCCGGGGCGTGCGAAAGCGTGGCCGGTGGCAGCAGCGCCTGCACCGGGCCCGCGGGCGTGGCGACTTCGCGCCAGCGCTCGCGCGCGGCAAACTGCGGATGCGCCCATACATCATGCATGTCGTTCAACGGGGCATTGGCGATGCCGCCGCGATCCAGTCGTTCGATCAGTTCGGCGCGCGTCATGCGTGCGAGGCACGCGTTGATTTCCACATCGAGCGCAGCGCGGTTGGCCACGCGCTGCAGGTTTGTCGCGAAGCGTTCCTCTGCAGCAAGTGCCGTGTTGTCTAGCACCTCGCGGCAGAAGCACTGCCACTCGCGGTCGTTCTGCAGTCCGAAGATGACGCTGCCGCCATCGCCCGCGCGGTACTGGCCATAAGGCGCAATGGCCGGGTGGGCCAGGCCGGTGCGCGCCGGCGGCGTGCCGCCGTAGTGCGCGAAATTCAGCGGGTACGACATCCACTCGCTCAGTGCTTCGAGCATGGTGACCTCGACGCGCTGGCCCTTGCCAGTACGCGCACGCGCAAGCAGCGCGGAAAGGATGCCCGAGTACGCGTACATGCCGGCCGCGATATCGGCAATCGAGATGCGGCGCGCGATGGCTCGGCCTCGGTGCCCGTCACCGAGATCAGGCCCGCCGCGGCCTGGATCAGCAGGTCATAGGCCTTCTTGTCTCGGTACGGGCCCTGGTCGCCATAGCCGGAGATGTCGCAGACGATCAGGCCGGGAAAGTCGGCATGCAGCGCGTCGAAGTCCAGCCCCATGCGCCGGGCCGCGCCCGGTGCCAGGTTCTGGATCAGGACATCGGCCTGCCCGAGCAACTGCCGTACGATCTCGCCCGCGCGCGGATGCTTGAGGTCCAGCGTCAGGCTTTCCTTGCCGCGGTTGGCCCAGACGAAGAACGACGACATGCCGTGCACGGTCTTGTCATAGCCGCGTGCGAAGTCACCGACGCCGGGGCGTCGATCTTGATCACGCGTGCGCCGAGGTCGGCAAGCTGCCGGCTCGCGAACGGGGCGGCAACGGCGTGCTCCAGTGCCAGGACGGTAATGCCTTCGAGCGGGGGAGTGGAAGGGGGCATGGCGGGCTCGGGGAAATCGGGACCGCCGAGTATAGGAAGCGTGCATGCCTTGCGGCCAGTCGAGATTTCCTAAGCGGGGTTCGAGGGCTTCTAACGGGCGATAAACCCGTCAGGAATCCGACCGCTTGTTTGCTCCCCTCTCCCGCTTGCGGGAGAGGGGCTGGGGGAGAGGGCAGGCGTCAGCAAGAACGATCCGCTTCACTTCGTGGAAGCTCCGGCCCTCTTCCCCGACCCCCTCTCCCGCACGCGGAGAGGGGAGAAGACATTCGGCATTTGAGCGTGCCTATCCGGCTTCCCCCGCATCCCCCGCATCCCCTGCATCTCCAGCTTCCCCCGACGCCACCACAAACCGGATAACGCCCGCGCATAACCCGGCAATTCGTCCTGGCTGCGCACCACGATGCGCTGCTCGCGCCGCGCCCACGGCTCATCCAGCACAACGCCTTCCACCAGCCCCTGGGCAATTGCCGGATCGGCAACCGAGCGCGGCACCAGAGAAATGCCCGCACCTTCCTGCACACAGCGGATGACCGCCGGAAAGTTCGCCGCATGAACCCTCACGCGCGGCGCCATGCCCGCCCGCACGGCCATGTCCTTCAGGAACAGGAAGTTGCTGCTGCGGCTGCCGATCGACACGAGGTCGTACTGCAGCGCCTGCGCCAGCGATACGCGTTCGCGCATGCCGAGCGGATGCCGCGGTGGGACCACGAACAGCAGTTCGTCCTCGCCATAGCGGATCGATTCGAGCCCGCGCAGGTCGATGGCCCCTGCCACGAGCCCGATGTCGGCACGCTGTTCCAGCACCGCGCGCACGCTTTCCTCGCTCAGGTGTTCCTCGAGATCGACGTTGACGTTGGGATAGGCGGCCAGGAAGCGGCTCAGCGCGGCAGGCAGGCTGCTCATGGTGCTGCTGTTCGCATGCACGCGCAGGTGGCCTTCGATGCCGTCGGTGTGGCGCCGCATGTCGGCCTGCAGCCGTTCGACATTGTCGAGGATCGTGCGCGCGTGACGCAGCATCGTTTCACCGGCCGCGGTGAGCGCCATGCCTTTCTGCGTGCGCCGGAACAGGGGCACGCCCACCGCCTGCTCGAGGTTCTTCAGCCGGTAGCTGGCCGATGGTGCCGTCAGGTGCACGTCGGACGCGCCCGCGGTCAGGCTCTTGGCCTCCGCGATGGCCAGGAACACGCGCAGGTCTGTCAGTTCGAATCGCAAATCGGTCTCCGTCCGCGGCGGCCGGCGCGGGCCCAACTGCCCGTAAAGCCTTGCCACACAGCGCATTTAGAATTCTTCTAAGGGACCCCCAGTACCTTTCGACTGGCCTGTCCCATGGCTCCGATTCTATAGTCTTCGCTCGCACCGCACGGCGAGGCCCCTGTGCAGCGGCCGTGCGATCGCCAGACCACAAGACGGAGACATCGACATGATTCCCCCTATTTCCCGGTTTGCCACGGCGCTTGGCCTCGGACTCGCGATGCTTGGCGCGGCCGCGACCGCCGCCGCGCAATCGGACTATCCCGCAAGGCCGATCAGGCTGGTCGTGCCCTACGCCGCAGGCGGCCCCACCGATACCTTTGCACGATCGCTGGCGGCGAGCTGGAGCCGCCAGCTCAAGGCGCAGGTGGTGGTGGAAAACCGCACCGGGGCAGGCACCATCGTCGGCACCGAGTATGTGTCCAAGTCCGCGCCGGACGGCTACACGCTGCTGTTGACCACCGTGGCGCATGCGGTGAATCCGAGCATTCATGCGTCGCTGCCATATCGCACGATCGAAGATTTCGCGCCGGTGGGGCTCGCTGCGCGCGCGCGCTGGTGCTGGTGGTCAACAAGTCCGTTCCCGCGCAGACGCTGGGCGAGTTCATTGCCTACCTGAAGGCCCATCCCGGCAAGGTCAACTACAGCTCGGCCGGCGTTGGCAGCGCGCCGCATCTCGGCGCGGAGCTGCTGAATTACAAGGCCGGCACCAGGGCTGTTCATGTGCCATATCGCGGCAGCGCGCCCGCCATGGCGGACCTGATCGGCGGCCACGTCGAGTTCATGCTGGACAGCGCGCCGACTGGCCTTGCGCAGGTCCGCTCGGGCACCGTACGGCTGCTCGCGACGTCGATGTCAAAGCGCCTGCCGCAGACTCCCGACACGCCGTCAATTGCCGAGATCGTGCCCGGCTACGAGGCCTATACATGGAATGCCGTGTTCGTCCCGGCGAAGACCCCGCCCGAGATCATCCGCAAGCTGTCGGACACGCTTGCCCAGACCCTGCACGAGCCTGCCTTGCAGGCAAAGGCCAATGAACTGGGGCTGATCCTGGAGCCGAAGCCGACACCGGAAGCCCTGGGCCAGTTCCTGCGCGCGGAGATCGCCAAGTGGACACCGGTCGCCGCGGCGGCCAACATGAAGGCGGACTGAAGCCGTCAACAGAATCAAGACAACTGGAGCGACGACCGATGAACCAATACCAGCTTTGCCCGCAGCGCTATTTCGAGGACTTCGAGCTCGACGAGCGCATGAACCTGCCGTCGCGCACCATGACCGACGCGCTGTTTGCCGCATTCCAGCTTGCCAGCGGCGACAACCATCCCGTGCACTATGACGTCGAGTATTGCCGCGCCCACGGCATGCCGCACATGCTCGCCCATGGCTACCAGGTGCTGATCCAGACGGCCGCCGGCGCCGGCCTGTTCCCGCACATGGTGGAAGAATCGCTGAAGGCCTTTATCGAGCAGGGCAGCCGCTTCCTGGCACCGGTCTACGTCGGCGACACGCTGTACAGCAGCCTGACCGTCAGCGAGCTGATCCCGGGGCGTACCACGGGCGTGCTGGTCATGCGCACGGAAGTGCGCAACCAGAACGATGTCTGCGTGATGGAAGGCTGGCAGAAGTACCTGCTGCGCAAGCGGACGCCTGCGAGCTGAAGCAGCCCTAGGCCGCTGGCGGCGCCGACGTCGACCCGCGCACGACCAGCTCGGGCTTCAGCTCCACCGTCACCGCATCCGCATCGGGCTCGCCGATCTTCCTGAGCAGCAGCCTGGCCGCTTCCTCGCCCATCTCGTGGACGGCGATGCGCACGGTGGTCAGCGGCGGTGTCAGCGCGTCGACGAACGGCATGTCATTGTGGCCGATCACCGAGATGTCCTCGGGGCAGCGCAGCCCGTTCGCGCGCAGGCAGTCATAGCAGCCCATGGCGATCAGGTCGTTGCCGGCGGCGATGGCCGTCATGCCGGGGAACTCGGCCAGCAGTCTGGCGCACGCTTCGCGGCCGGCTTCGCGCGAATAGCTCGGCGCTTCGATGACCTGCCATTGCTCGGCCCGCAGGCGGTGGCGCCTCACGGCCCGGACAAAGCCCTCGCGGCGCAGGAAGCCGGTCGACAGCGTGGACGGCCCGGCTATGTGGCCGATGCGCTGATGCCCGAGGCCAATCAGGTGGTCCACGGTCAGCCGCATGGCCAGCAGGCTGTCACTGACGACGCATGACGCGCGGCCGGTGTCCTCGCCGCGGTTGACCATTACCACGGGAATGCGCTGCGCCAGGCAATAGTCGAGGATGGGATCGTCGCGCTCGGCGGTGGCCAGCACCAGGCCTTCGACCTGGCGCCCCAGCATCTGGTCGATGACAAAGCGCTGGCGTTCTTTGTCGGTGCCGGCGTGACGACGATCGGCACATAGCCTTGCTGGGCAAGCACCGATTCAATGCCCGCCAGGATCGGCGGGAACACCGGGTTGGCAATATCGGGCAGCACCACGCCGACCAGGCCCGAGCGCTGCGTACGCAGGCCCGCCGCGATGCGGTTCGGGCGGAAGCCGCGTTCGTCGGCCAGCGCGAGCACGCGCGCCGCCACGTCGTCCGCCACCAGATGCCGCGTTGCCGGATTCATGACCCGCGACACCGTCGAGTAATGCACATTGATCTCGGCGGCGAGGTCTTTGAGGGTCAGGCGTTTGCGCTCGGACATGTCGGCGGGAAGCTGCGCGGCGGCGCTGTGAGCGCTGGGCGGATTGGGAATACGCCATTCTAAGGCACGCGCATCGGACAGCGCACAGCCGCCGCCACCCACGTCGCCCCGCGCTATTGGCCTCCCTTCTCGCCCGACTGCTTCACCACGGGCGCAAGCCTGGCGATTTCCGCCTGGATGTACGTCGAGAACTCCTGCGGCGTGGACGTCCTGGGCTCGGCACCCTGTACCGCGAGCTTTTCCCTGACATCGGGCGCGGCCAGCGCCTTGCCGATCTCGGCGTTGAGCGTGTTGACGATCTCCTTCGGCGTACCGGCGGGCGCAGGATGCCGAACCACGAATCGAACGCATAGCCCGGCAGCCCGGATTCCGCCACGGTCGGGATATCGGGCAGCGAGCCGGCCCGCTTTGCCGTGGTCACGGCCAACGCCTTGAGCTTGCCCTGCCGAACGAACGGCATGGCCGATACGGTCGGTGCGAACATCATGTCGCCGCGGCCGGCCATGACGTCGGTCAGCGCTTCACCCGTGCTTGTACGGGATGTGGACCATATCGATCCCTGCCTGCATCTTGAACATCTCGCCGCTCAGGTGCGTCGAGCTGCCCGCGCCGGCCGAGTCGAAGTTCATGGCGCCGGGGTTTGCCTTGGCCGCGGCGACAATGTCGCGCACGGAGTTGTACTTGCTGGAGGCATTCACCACCAGCACATTCGGCACGCTTGCCACCGGCGACACCGGCGCAAAGTCCTTGACGGTGTCGTAGGACAGCTTTGGGTACAGCGTGGCGTTGATGGCGTGCCCAACCGAGACCAGGATCAGCGTGTAGCCGTCCGGCGCCGCCTTGGCTACGCCGGTGGCGCCCAGCGTGCGCCGCGCCCGGGCGGTTGTCGACGATTACCTGATAGCCAGCGTTCTGGCCCATCCTGGTGCCGATGATCCGGGCCAGGATATCGGTCGCGCTGCCGGCCGAGAACGGCACAACGAGGCGGATCGGCTTGGCCGGGTACTGTGGTTGCGCCATGGCAGGCGGGACCGCAGCGAGTGTGCCCAGTGCGGTGAATACAGCGGCGGACAGGGCGAGCAGGGTCTTGCGATGAAGGGGGCGGTACATCGTTTGTCTCCTTGCAACCAGGGATTCAGAAGAAATGGCGCATGCCGAGCGCGAAGGTCTGGGGATCGGCACCGGCGCTCACGCCGAGTTCGTTGATGGCGAAGTCGTAGATCGCATTCTTCTTGTTGTCGATGCGGCTGTAGTAAGCGAACAGCGTCGTGCGCTTGGACAGTGGATAGTCGTAGCCGACGGTGATCTGCGTGGCACCGGTCTCGGCGCCGCTGCGGAAGAAGCCGACGGTCTCGGTGGCGCTGCCGGCGCCATTGCTGGCCAGCGCGAAGCCCACCTTCACGCTGCCAGGGCCCAGCTTCTGCACGAGCGAGGCGTAGTAGCCGTTGCGTGTGAGGTCGCCGGTCGCGGTGCGGTAGTGCAGGCGTTCGTACAGCAGTGCGACGGTGGTGGTCGGGAACCGGTACGACACGCCAGCCTTCATGGCGTCGTCGTTGCGTCCCTGGACCTGGTAGTTCTGGTGGATTTCATAGCTAGCGCCACGTTGAGCGGACCGTTGTCGTACGCGGCCGAGAACGAGTACAGGCCGGGGTTGCGCGGCACCGTCAGCTTTTCCTCGTTGATGCCCCAGGCCGCCGAGCCGCTGAAGCCGGCGAACGATGGCGTCTGGTAGACGATGATGTTCTTCTGCCGGCGGTCGAACGAGCTGGTGTCCTGCACGTTGTCGGAACTGGACGTCGACCCGTTGCCGATCAGTGCCATGTAGCCGGCGGTGGTCGGGTAATACGGGTCGTAGCCCATTGTCGACAGGGTGTAGGGCGTCTGCCAGTGGCCCATGAAGAAGGTACCGGCTTTGCCTTGCAGCCCAATCCGATCATTGCGCCCGGCAATCTGCCCCTGGCCCGTATCGAGCGAGAAGTTGCTCTCGATCTGCCAGATGGCCTTGAGCGTGCCGCCCAGATCCTCTTCGCCGCGCAGGCCGAACACCGAGCGGTTGTTGGTCAGGCGGCCCGTGCCGCCAAGGTGCGTACCGTCCGTTGCGGTGGTGGCGTTCGAATACTCGAGTGCCATATTGATGCGGCCATAGACCGTGACCGACGACTGCGCCGCGGCCTCGCCGGCCAGGCAGCATGTGGCCACGGCCAGGGCCGCGCTTCGCATGGGAACGCGTTTCATGGGTGTTGTCTCCCCTACCTGTGATGTTTGTTATGGAAGAGAATCCCCGCAATGCGCGGGGACGGCGCCATGCCGCGGCGCCGGATACTGCGTACTGCCTGGTGGGCCGCCGGTTCAGGCCTTCGGGTAAGGCATGGCCAGCAGCAGCATTGCGGGGCGGTTGCCCGGGTTCGACACTTGCCGTGCTTCGCCGGGCGCGAGCCGCACCGAGTCGAACTGCTGCAGCGTCACGGTCTCGTCTGGGGTGACGATGCAGACTTCGCCTTCGAGCACGACGTAGTGCTTCTCGACGGCGGACGCATCCATGCTGGTGTGCCCGCCGGGCAGCAGCACCGCGACCCCGAGCCAAAGCGACTCGGACGGGCCCGCCTCATGGCCCTGCAGGCGCAGGCAGTGCATGCCGTCGTGGTTGGGCGGAAAGTACGCCGGCGCCTGCGCGAAGCGGGTCGTGTTCATGGCTTGAGCACCACGCGTTCGGTTGCGCCCTGCAGCACGGAGCGGTAGGCCTTGGCGGCGTCGGCCAGTGCATACGTGTACTCGGGCAGCACCGGGAACGGCTTGAGCGCGCCGGACGCGAACATCGGCGCGAGCTGGTCGAGGATGTTCGCGCCCGCGCTGCTGTCCAGCGCCAGCGTGTCCACGCCGACATAGGTGTGCTGGCCGCGGTAGAACGTGAAGATGTCGAACGGCACCGGGCGCTCGATGGTGGAGATGAAGATCTGCGCCGCGCCGATCGCCATGGCCTGATTGGCCTGATCGAAGTAAGGGCTGCCGACCGTGTTGTAGACGATGTCGGCGCCATGTCCGCCGGTCTCGTCGCGCACCACCGCGGCAATGGATTCGGTGCTCGCGTCGATCATGCGCACCGGCCCGCTGGCGTGACCGCGGTAGCGCTCCGCGGTGCGCTCGACGGCGAACACGCGCGCGCCCAGCGCGGTGGCGATCTGGATCGTCGCCTGGCCGACCTTGCCATTGCCGCCGCACACCAGCACGGTGCTGCCGGCCTTCGGCATGCCGGCGCGGCGCAAGCCTTCATAGGCGGTAATGAACGGCACGCCGACTGCACCGGCTTCCAGCAGCGAAAGCGTGGCGGGTTTTCGCGTACCGACTGCACGGCCACGCTCAGGTATTTGCCGTGCGTGCCGTCGCGGCGAATGCCCAGTTCGCCGCCGCTGCCCCACACCTGCAGGCCGATCAGCCCGCTCGGACCTTCGATCACCGTGCCCGCATAATCGCGCCCGGGCGTACGCGGCCAGATCGCGTGCGGCATCAGCCGAGCGTGGCCTTGACGTCGCTGGGATTGACGCCGGCGCTGGCTACCTCGATCACGCACTGGCCGACCGCGGCCTCGGGGCGCAGCGTCCCTACCAATTCAAGTTGCAGGCTGTCGATGTCGGCGGCTTTCTCGCGGACGCGAATCGTACTCATGGTGTCTTCCTTCTCAGTGTCTGTGGTGTGTGGTCTGGTTCAGGCTTCGCGCAGGCCGAGTACGCGGCGCGCTTCCTGCGGCGAGGCAGTCTCGCCGCCCAGCGAGCGGACGATGTCGGCGCCCTTGGCGACGAGCGCTGCATTGCTTGGCGCCAGCACGCCTTTTTCCAGGTAGATGTTGTCTTCCAGCCCGACGCGCACATGCCCGCCCGCAAGCCACGCCTGCGCGACGATCGGAAACTCCGCGCGGCCGATGCCGAAGGCCGACCAGTGCGCGCCGGGCGGCAGCATGTTGCGCGCGTAGAAGATGGTTTCCGGCGTCGGCGCGAAGCCATACTTCACGCCGAGCACGAAGGTCCACAGGCCGGGGCCGTCGAGCACGCCTTCGCGGATGAAGTCCAGCGCCATGTTGAGGTCGCCCGAGTCGAAGATTTCCAGCTCCGGCATGACGCCGGCCGCACGGATCACGGCTGCCATCTTGCGGACATTGGCGGGCGTGTTGATGACCACGTCGCCGCCCGAGTTCATGGTGTTCAGGTCGAGCGAGCACACATCGGGGCGCAGCGCCGCGATGTGCTCGACGCGCTTGGACGGGTGCAGCAGCGTGGTGCCCGGCGCGGCCACGCGCGGCTCGTCCTCGCTCGGCACGAAGCGCCCGCCGGGGCCGGTGGTCAGGTTGATGATCAGTGCGCGATTGCGCTTGCGGATGCGGTCGATGACGTCGGCGTAGTAGTCGAGCGACATCGACGGGCGGCCCGTCTCGGGGTCGCGTACGTGGATGTGCGCGGCAGCGGCGCCGGCTTCGGCGGCCTCGAGCGCGGCATCGGCGATCTGCTCGGGCGTGATCGGCAGGTTGGGGTACTGCTCGGGCGTGACGATATTGCCGGTCACCGCGCAGGTGATGATGGTCTTGCGTGCGTGCATGATTGCGTAGGCCTTGAATTGAGGTACAGGGTCACCCGAGCTGGCGGCCGCCGTCGACGACGATGGTGGTGCCCGTGGCAAAGCGCAGCGACGTGGCGCAGGCGACGATGGCGTCCGCCACGTCCTGCGCCTGGCCGATGCGGCGCAGCGGCGTGGTCTTGGCCGCGCGCTCGTTGAAGGTGTCATCGCGGCCGGGCACGAACCCTGTATCTACGACTCCCGGCGACACGTTGAGCACGCGGATAGCCGGCGCCAGCGCGCGGCCCAGCGACACGGCCATGACATCGAGCCCGGCTTTCGCCGCGCAGTAGGCCACATTGCTGCCCTGGCCTGTGCGCCCGGCGATGGAACCCACGTTGACCACCAGTCCGTCGCCGTTGGCGCGCAGGTGCGGTGCAAACGCGCGGATCGCCGCGAACTGGCCGCGCCAGTTGATCGCGAACAGCTCGTCGATGAGGGCATCGTCGAGTGCATCGAGGTCGGCGTGCGGAACCGCCCGTGTAAAGCCGGCTGTGTTGACAAGGATGTCGACGCGCCCGTAGTGGTGGCTGACTTCGGCTGCCAGTGCGTTCAACGACGCGGTGTCGCCGATCTCGGCTACGGCGCCCAGGTGGTTGCCGGCTGGCAGCGATGCCGCCGCGCTGGCCGCGCTGTCGCGGTTGCGACCCGTCAGCACAACGCTGGTGCCCAGCTGCGCGAGCGCATTGCCGGTGGCCAGGCCGATGCCGCCGGTGCCGCCAAGGATCACGGCAACCTTGCCGGAGAGGGAAGAGAGGCTCATGGTGTTCAGAGGTGCTGCGTGGAAATATGGGAAACCGAGCCGTCAGTCGATCGGCGGCTTCGGGAAAGTCTGTTCGCCCGGTTCGAGCGTGAAGTCGAAGTCCATCGTGTAGAACGGCGCGGGCTGGTCGCCCCACGGGCTGCGGCCATGGCTGGCGAGTTCGAGCTGCCCCACGAGCTGCTGGTGCACGCCGAACGTCACGTCCGATTCGAGCGCCTGCGGGGCGTCCACGAACACCTGCGTCACCAGCGTGCGGTACCCCGGCGCCGCCACGATGAAGTGGATATGCGCGGGCCGGTACGGATGGCGCTGCTGTGCATCCAGCAGCGTGCCGATCGGGCCATTGGTCGGCACCGGATAGCCTGCAGGGCGCACCGTGCGGAAGTGGTAGGCGCCTTGTTCATCGGTGTGGAAGCAGCCGCGCAGATTGCGGTCGGGCTGGCGCGGATCCTGGTTGTCATACAAGCCGACCGGCGATGCCTGCCAGATCTCCACGAGCGCGCCGGACAGCGGCGTGCCGTCCGTCGCGCGCACCGAGCCGCGCACAAAGAGCGGCAGGCCCGGCGCGTCGTCCCGCACCACGCAGTCGCCGCAGGCGTAGCGCGGGGCGTTGGCGCGGTAGAACGGGCCAAGCAGCGCGCCGGGCGTGCGGCCGTCCTTCGTGCTGTTGTTCATCACGGTGACCAGCGTGGACAGGCCCAGCACATCGGCCGCAAGCACGACCTCGTTGTTCGTGGCATGGGTCGCATGACCCAGTGCGGCGATGAACGCCAGCGCCTGCTCGAACTCCTCGTCGGTCGGACGGACTTCGCGCAGGAAGTCGTGCAGATGCTGGACCAGCAGTCCCATGACGAAGCGCAGCCGCGGGCTGGCGGTCTGCGCCATGGCGTCCTGGACGATCTGCGTGACCGAATGTTCGTCCTCGATCAGACGCGGGGCGTGGCCGGAACTGGTGGGTGCCTGGTGTTGGGTGGACTGCATTCTCGCCTCCTTGCAAACGTTTGCAGCAAACGTTTGCAATTATGGGGTGTATCGAGAGATGGTCAAGATAAATTGTGAGAGGTCCGGTTCCCGAATGGAGTTAAGGACGGTAAAAATCTCGGAAAAACAAAGAGATAGTAGTGGATTTGGGGAAAACCCGAGGGCTGTCTCATCGCGCTCTGGAGGGGCCACGTCACCGTCGCCGATGGCCCACTTGCCAAGCACGACACTCCGGAGCCCCAGCCTCAAGTGCCCCCAGCGCTATACTGGCAACCCACTGACCCACACCGGCGACCCTTAGCAGGAGGAAGACCCGATTGGCCGATCACGACCTGTCCAGGCTGAAAATCGACCGCGGTCCGCACACCGCCCCGCTGCGGCGGCGACGGTGGCTGCCCTATGCGGTCATTGCCATGGCGCTTGTCGTTGCCGCGGCCATTGCTTTCAAGGTGGCCGGGCCCACCGCGGTGGAGACCGTGACAGTCTCGTCCGCCTATCCGTCCCAGAACTACACCCTGCTCAACGCCACCGGCTACGTCGTGCCCCAGCGCAAGGCGGCCGTCGCCTCCAAGGCGCAGGGCCGGCTCGAATGGCTCGGCGTGCTCGAAGGTTCGCGCGTGAAGAAGGACGAGATCATCGCCCGCATCGAAAGCCGCGACGTGAGCGCCACGCTGGCGCAGGCGTCGGCTCAGGTGAAGGTGGCGCAGGCCAATCTGGAACTGCAGCTCGCCGAGCTTCGCGATGCGGAAGTGAACCTGCGCCGCTCCGAACAGCTTCTTGGCCCGAAGGCGATTTCCGTCCAGCAGTATGACGCCGATCTGGCCCGCTTCAAGAAGGCGCAGGCGTCGGTCTCCAATTCGCGCGCGGCCATCGTGTCGGCGCAGGCGAATGCGCAGGCCGCCCAGGTCGGGGTGGACCAGACCGTCATCCGCGCGCCGTTCGACGGCGTGGTGCTGGTCAAGCATGCCAATGTGGGCGACAACATCACGCCGTTCTCGTCAGCGTCCGACACCAAGGGCGCGGTCGTGACCATTGCCGACATGGATACGCTGGAAGTGGAAGCCGACGTCGCCGAATCCAATATCGCCAAGATCCGCGTCGACCAGCCGTGCCTGCTGCAGCTTGATGCGCTGCCCGACGTCCGCTTCGCGGGCCAGGTATCGCGCATCGTGCCGACCGTGGACCGCTCCAAGGCGACCGTGCTGGTCAAGGTGCGCTTTATCGACCGTGACGCGCGCGTGCTGCCCGACATGAGCGCCAAGATAGCCTTTCTGTCCAAGCCGCTGGCCGAACAGGACCGCAAGCCCGTGGTGGCCGTGCAGCCTGCGGCCATTGCCACGCGCGACGGCCGCACGGTGGTATTCGTGGTCCGCGACGGCAAGGCGCACGAGACCACGGTGACAACCGGCGAGCGCATCGGCGAACTCGTGGCCGTCAGCGGCGTGGCCGCCGGCGATACGGTGGTGCTTGCGCCTGCCGACAAGCTGCGCGACGGCGCCGGCGTCACGGCGGCGAAGAAATAGCGTGGCCGCCGTCCCGCTCGTCAGCATCCGCCACGTCGCCAAGTCGTACCGGCGCGGCATGCAGACCGTGCCGGTGCTGACCGACATTACGCTCGATATCGCCGAGGGCGACTTCATCGCGCTGATGGGGCCGTCCGGCTCCGGCAAGAGTACGCTGCTGAACCTGATTGCCGGCATCGACCGCCCGGACAGCGGCGAACTTCTGGTGGCGGGACAGGACATCACGCGGCTCGCGGAATCCGAACTGGCCGCCTGGCGCGCGGCCAATGTTGGTTTCATCTTCCAGTTCTACAACCTGATGCCGGTACTTACGGCGTTCGAGAACGTGGAATTGCCGCTGATGCTGACGCGCCTGTCGCGCGCGGAGCGGCGCGCGCGCGTGGAGATGGTGCTCGGCATGGTGAACCTGTCCGACCGCATGGACCACTATCCCTCCGAGCTGTCCGGCGGACAGCAGCAGCGCGTGGCAATCGCGCGGGCGCTGATCACCGACCCTACGCTGATCGTTGCCGACGAGCCGACGGGCGACCTCGACCGCAATGCCGCGGCGGATATCCTGGCCATGCTGCAGCGGCTCAACCGTGAAGCGGGCAGGACCATCATCATGGTCACCCATGACGCACACGCCGCCGCAGCAGCCAGCTCACTCGTGCACCTGGAGAAGGGGGAACTGAACCATGGCAACGGCGCCTGAACCGTACTGACCGCGCACGCCATGTTCGTGCTGAAGCTGATCGCCCGCAACGCGCTGCGCCACAAGCTGCGCACCGTGCTGACCGTGACCGGTCTGGTGGTCGCGGTGCTCGCCTACGGACTGCTGCAGACCGTGGTCGATGCCTGGTACGCGGGTGCTGCAGCGGCTTCCAGCGGGCGGCTCGTCACGCGCAACGCGATCTCGCTCGTGTTCCCGCTGCCGCTCAGCTACGAAAGCCGCATCCGCGGCGTGGACGGCGTGACGGTGGTCGCGCGCTCCAACTGGTTCGGCGGCGTCTACCGCGACCCCAAGAACTTCTTTGCCCAGTTTGCCGTATCGGACAACTACCTTGACCTGTACCCGGAGTTCGTCGTCACGGCGCAGCAACGCGGCGACTACCAGCGCGACCGCAAGGGCTGCCTGATCGGCCGGCAGCTAGCGGACCTGTATGGCTTCAAGGTCGGCGATGTGGTTCCCATCAAGGGCACGATCTATCCGGGCACGTGGGAATTCATCGTGCGCGGCATCATGGAAGGCCGTGATGAAAGCACCATCACGCGCCACATGGTGTTCCACTGGGAATACCTGAACGAGACCGTGCGCAAGCGCACGCCGCGGCAGGCCAATCAGGTCGGCGTGTACATACTCGGCATCGACAATCCGGACAACGCCGCGGCGATTTCGCGCGACGTCGACGCCGTGTTCCGCAATTCGCTGGCCGAGACGCTGACCGAGACCGAGCAGGCGTTCCAGCTCGGCTTCGTCGCCATGTCGAACCAGATCATCGCGGCGATCCGCGTGGTGTCTTACGTCGTGATCCTGATCATCATGGCGGTGATGGCCAATGCCATGGCGATGAGCGCGCGCGAACGCACCGTTGAACACGCCACGCTCAAGGCGCTTGGCTTCGGGCCCGGCTTCCTGGCGCTCCTGATGTTCGGCGAATCGATGTTCATCTGCCTGGTTGGTGGCGGCATCGGCATGCTCGCCACGCCGCCGCTGGCTGCCATGTTCAAGCAGGCGGTGGGCGGGGTGTTCCCGGTGTTTACGGTGTCGCATGAAACAATGTGGATGCAGGCAGCCTGCGCGCTGGCCGTGGCGCTAGCTGCTGCCGTCGTGCCGGCCGTGCAGGCGGCGCGCGTGCGCATCGTGGAAGGCCTGCGGGCGATCGGCTAGGGATTCGCATGGCGATTCCGCTCAGCTACATCGCACGCAATCTGTGGGCTCGCCGCCTGACCACGGCGCTGACAGCGGGTGGCCTGGCGCTGGTGGTGTTCGTGTTCGCGACCATGCTGATGCTCGACGCGGGGCTCAAGCGCACACTCGTGACCACCGGCGAGCAAGATAACGTCGTCATGATCCGCAAGGGCGCGGAAACCGAGGTGCAGAGCGCGATCAGCCGCGACCAGGCCAGCATACTGGAGATGCACCCGTCGGTCGCGATGGACGGCAACGGCCGCCCGATGGTGTCGAAGGAGGCCGTGGTGCTGTTCTCGCTGACCAAGCGCGGCTCGGATACGCCATCCAATGTTGTGATCCGCGGCGTGTCGCCGAAGGGGCTGGACCTGAGGCCCCAGATCCGGCTGGTGGCGGGGCGCGCGTTCCGGCCCGGTTCGTCGGAGATCATCGTCGGCAGCAGCGTGGCGCGCGGCTTCACGGGGGCGCAGTTGGGCGGCCGCCTGCGCTTTGCCCAGCGCGAATGGACCATCGTCGGCGTGTTCGACGCGGGCGGCAGCGGCTTTGATTCGGAGATATGGGGCGATGCGACCAGCTCATGCAGTCGTTCCGCCGCAGCAGCTATTCGTCGATGGTGGCGCGGCTGACACGGCCCGACGCATTCGCGCGGCTGCGTGCCGACATCGATGTGGATCCGCGGCTCGCCAGCGAGGCCAAGCTCGAGCAGACCTTCTACAGCGACCAGTCCAAGGCGCTGTCGAAGTTCATCAACATCCTGGGCCTGACGCTCTCGGTCATCTTCTCGATCGCAGCGATGATCGGCGCGATGATCACCATGTATGCGTCGGTGGCCAACCGCGTCGCGGAGATCGGCACGCTGCGCGCGCTGGGCTTCCGCCGCAGCAATGTGCTCGCGGCGTTCATGATCGAAGCGCTGCTGCTCGGGCTTTCCGGCGGCGTGGCCGGCCTCTGCTGCGCCGCGCTGATGCAGTTCGCGTCGTTCTCGACGACGAACTTCCAGACCTTTGCCGACTTGTCGTTCCGCTTCATCCTGCGCCCGGCATCGTGGCAAAGACGCTCGCGTTCTCGATGGCGATGGGGCTCGTCGGCGGCTTCCTGCCGGCGCTGCGCGCGGCCCGCATGAACACGTCGATGCGCTGCGGGCGCGTTGACGGCGGTCAGCCCGCGGCAAGTGCCTGCCGGGCCTGGGCGCGGCGCGCTCAGCGCCGAGCGACAGCATCGTGGCGCCGGCCAGCAAGGCGGGGACGCCGATCAGCGCGAACAGCGTGGGCATGCCCAGCCCCATCGACAGCATGGTGGCGCCGCCGACGGAACCCACCACCGAGCCGAGCCGGCCGACGCCGTTGGCCCAGCTAACGCCGGTGGCACGGCAGTCGGTCGGGTAGAAGCCGGCCGACAGCGCGTTGGCGCCGACCTGCGAGCCCGATACACAGAAGCCGGCAAAGAACACGGCCACGCCGGCCAGCATCGGTGTATCGGCCAGGCTGCCGATCGCGGCGACGAACACGCCGGCCAGCGCGTAGCTGAAGGCCAGCACGTAGTGCGGATTGAAGCGGTCCATCAGCCAGCCCAGCGCAATCGCGCCGAGCGTGCCGCCAACCTGGAACATGGTGGTGACCAGCGCCGCGGTGCGCAATGACAGGCCGGTGCCGCGCAGCAGCGTCGGCAGCCAGCTCGAGAGCAGGTAGATCACCAGCAGGCTCATGAAGAACGTCAGCCAGAACAGCAGCGTGCCGCGCACCAGTTCGGGCTTGAACAGGTGGCGCACCGGCGAGCTGGTGCTGCGGGCTTCGGACACGGTGAAGGTCGCGTCGTTCAGGTCGGCCTGCGGGGCAATGCGCCGCAGCGTGGCCGCAATGCGCTCAGGCGCGCACCCGGCCATGACCAGGTAGCGCACCGATTCCGGCAGCAGCAGCGCCAGCAGCACGGACAGCACCAGCGGCAGAACGCCGCCGACGATCAGCACGGAGCGCCAGCCATAGGCTTCGATCAGTCCCGCCGAAGCCAGGCCACCCAGCGCCGAGCCGAGCGTGAAGCCGCAGAACATGGTCGTGACCAGGAAGGAGCGGCGCTTCTCCGGACAGAACTCGGATGTCAGCGTGATGGTATTGGGCATGGCGCCGCCCAGGCCAAGGCCGGTCAGAAAGCGCAGCGCGATCAGCTCCCACAGCTCGCCCGACCACGCCGAGGCGAGGCTCGCCACGCCGAAGAACAGCACCGAGAACACCAGCACGCTCTTGCGGCCGAAGCGGTCCGCGAGCGGTCCGAACAGGAAGGCGCCGGCCATCAGGCCGGCAAGCCCTGCGCCGAACAGCGGTGCGAGATGTGCCGGTGTGAGCTGCCATTCGGCACGGATGGCAGGCGCGATAAAGCCGATGGCGGCCGTGTCGAAGCCGTCGATGGCGACGATCAGGAAGCACAGCACCACGATCATCACCTGGAAGGCCGACAGCGGATGGCGGTCGATGAACGTGGAAATGTTGATGGTCTGGTTGGCAGGCATGGGTTGTCTCCTCCTCGTTGCCTGGTTTGGGGCGAACGACGGCCACCGGCAGCGCTTACTGCCAGTGTCATCATGTGTCACTACTTCGAAAGACTTACCAGATGAACCTAGGTGTCTCCCCTCTCCCGCTTGCGGGAGAGGGGCCGGGGAGAGGGCAGGCGTTTGCAATGGCGGAGGTGGTCACTTCGTGGCAGCTCCTGCCCTCCTCCCCCAACCCCTCTCCCATGAATGGGAGAGGGGAGCAACCAATCAGCTATCGCTTATCAGAGCCAGGGCGTCTCGCTCAGGCAGCGTTCGGCACGCCAGCCGTGCAGCCATTGCAGCGCGTCGTAATACTGCGCCTGCGTGCGGCCGGTCCACAGCGTGTTGCGCACCATGCGGTCCACGCCCTTGGCGTGGTACACGCGGCCCATGTCGCGCGCGGCGTAGAGCACGCGTGCAGTGCGCGGGATGCGGGCCTGCTCGTACAGCTTGAACGCTGCCTCGAAGTCGTTGCCGGCCGCTTCGACGGCGGCGCCCAGCGTGACGGCGTCTTCGAGCGCCTGGCACGCGCCCTGCGCGACGTATTGCGTCATCGGGTGCGCGGCATCGCCAAGGATCGTGGCGCGGCCGAAGCTCCAGCGTTCCACCGGGTCGCGGTCGGCGGTGGCCCAGCGCTTCCACGAGGTGGGGCGGTCCAGCATCTGGTGCGGCAGTGCATGGATCCCGTCGAAGTAGGACAGCACCTCTTCCTTGCTGCCTTCGCGCACGCCCCAGGTTTCCTGTTCGCGGCTGTGGAAAGTTACGACCAGGTTGTACTGCTGGCCGCCGCGCAGCGGGTAGTGCACGAGGTGGCAGTTCGGGCCCGCCCATACCACGGGTGCGTTGACCTGCAGGTCCTTCGGCATGTTCCCGACCTCAACCACTGCGCGGTACACCACATGGCCGGTCACGCGTGGCACGTCGCCGATCAGTGCATCACGGATGGCGGACTTGACGCCGTCGCAGCCGACCACGGCATCGGCATGGTGGCGCTCGCCACGCTGGTCGATGACGGTGACGCCGCGCTCGTCCTGCTCGAGCTTCTCGACGCGCGTGGCGGTGCGGAAGCTGATCAGCGGATGGTCCTGCACGGCTTCCAGGATCGACAGGTGGATGTCGGCTCGGTGGATCACCGCATACGGATTGCCGAAGCGCTCACGGTAAGGCGTGCCGACATCGACGCGGGCGATTTCATGCGTATCGATGGCGTCGCGCAGACTCAGGTAGTCGGTGAAGACCGCACGGCCGCGCGCGGCTTCGCCCACGCCGAGCGCGTCCATGGCCGCGAACGCGTTGGCCGCGAGCTGGATGCCGGCGCCGATCTCGCCGATTTGCTCGGCCTGCTCCAGCAGTTCGATGCGGATGCCTTGCGCGCGAGCGCCAGCGCCGCCGCCAGCCCGCCGATGCCGCCGCCGATGATCAGTACCTTGCGGCCCGTGTCTTGTGGTGTGTTCATGCTTGTCTCCTGGCCTGGGTTGGCCAATCAGGCCGTGTAATCCGGTTGCTGCGCGGGCGCAGCCTTGGCAAAGGCGGGGTGCTCGCTGGCGTGCGCAAACACCGCCAGCGCACGCGGGTACGGCGACAGGTCGCAGCCCATGCGCATGGCATTGGCGACCTGAGGAACGAGCGTGACGTCGGCCAGCGTCGGCTTGTCGCCGAAGCACCACGGGCCCTTGCCGTGCAGTGCGAGCAGGCGTTCCACGCCGGCCATGCCTTCGTCGATCCAGTGGCGGTACCACGCGTCCTTCTGTTCGGGCGTCACCTTCAGCACATCCTGCAGGTAACGCAGCACGCGCAGGTTGTTGACCGGATGGATGTCGCAGGCGATCAGGCTGGCCAGTTCCAGCACGCGCGCGCGGGGCTCCGCGTCCTGCGGCAGCAGGCGCGGTTCCGGATAGTGCGCATCCAGGTAGTCCACAATCGCCAGCGATTGTCCAAGGGTGAAGTCGCCGTCCACCAGCGCGGGCACGGAGGCGGACGGGTTGATGCCCTGCACGTACTCCGCCCCGCGGTGCTGGCCGGTGCGGATGTTGACCGGCAGGTACTCGAACGGCAGGCCCTTGAGCGCCAGCGCAATGCGCACGCGGTAGGACGTGGAACTGTTGAAGAAACTATAGAGCTGCATGATGGATTCGCTGCTTGCCGCTTCCGTCGCGGTCAGACCACGCGGACCTTGAGTTCGCCGAGGCCGTCGACGCCGGTCACCATGGTGTCGCCGGTCTTGACCGCGCCCACGCCTTCCGGGGTGCCGGTGAAGATCACATCGCCCGGTTCCAGGCGGAAGAACTGCGACAAGTAAGCCACCGTTTCCGCCACCGACCAGATCAGGTGCGTGACGTTGCTGCGCTGCTTGTCTTCGCCATTGACGGTCAGCCAGATGGCTGCTTGCTGCGGATGGCCGATGTCGGAGACACGGTGGATCGGTGCGATCGGCGCGGATGCGTCGAAGGCTTTGCCGATTTCCCACGGGCGGCCCATCTCGCGCATCTTCATCTGCAGGTCGCGGCGTGTCATGTCCAGGCCCACGGCGTAGCCCCAGACATGCTCGAGCGCCTGCTCGACGGGGATGTCGGAGCCGGCCTTGCCGATCACGGCCACCAGTTCGGCTTCGTAGTGGTAGTTCTGCGTCTGCGCTGGGTAGGGCAGTTCCAGCGTCTGGCCGTCGGCTACGGGCACGATGGCATCGGCCGGCTTGCAGAAGAAGAAGGGCGGTTCGCGGTCGGGATCGAAGCCCATTTCGCGGGCATGCGCGGCGTAGTTGCGGCCGACGCAGTAGACGCGGCGCACGGCGAACTGGTCATCGGTGCCGGCAACAGCAATGGCGACGGTGGCGGGGGGCGTAAAGACGTAGGACATGGTCGGTTCGGTCAGTCAGAGGGTGTGCAGGGCCGGGATGCCGCGCCATGCGCGCACCCGGGCATCAGAAATCGATGATGGGGTCGAGCCCCGGGGGCTCAGGTGCGCGCTTCGCGCAGCAGGTTCAGCGCAGACAGCACCGGGCGGTCCGAATAGCTGAACAGCACGGCGTCTTCCACGGCGCCAAGCTGCACTGGTGCCCACGACGGCGCGACGAACACATCGCGCGGCTCGAACTGGAACTGTGCATCGCCGATGCGCACGGTGCCGCGGCCTTCCACCACGCTGTAGACGGTGGCGTCGGTGCTGCGATAGGTCTTGCCCTGGAAGCCGGCCGGCAGGTACTGCATGAAGGTGGCGATGGTCGGCATCGGCCAGCCGCCCGTGGCGGGGTTCACGTAACGCAGCTTCACACCGTCCCAGGCGTCGAGTTCGCCGTTGCGGAAGAGCCGGTCGAGCGCTTCGCGCGACCGTTCGTACGGGTAGCTGAAGATCGGCGACGTCGGGTCCGTCACCTTGTGGCGCACCGGCACCATGTTGTAGCCGAAGCGCGCAAAGCTGTCGCCTTCGGCACGCGTGACGGGCTGCTGCGATTCCGGATAGTTCTCGGCAAAGCCGGCGTCGAACTGCTGCACCAGCGGGATATCGAGGCCATCGAGCCACACCACCGGTTCGCCGCCGTCTTCGACGCTCGGGTTGCCGTGGTCATGCCAGGTCCATGAAGGCGTGATGATGAAGTCGCCCGGATGCATGGTGGTGCGCTCTCCGTTGACGGCCGTCCACGCACCCTTGCCTTCGACGATGAAGCGCAGCGCCGACTGCGTATGGCGGTGGCTCGGGGCGATCTCTCCGGGCAGGATCAGTTGCAGCCCGGCGTACAGCGTGGAGGTGATGCTCGACTTGCCTGGCAGGCCCGGGTTTTCCAGGATCAGCACACGGCGCACGGCCTCTTCGGCGCTGATGACCTCGCCGGCCTGCATGACCAGCGGGCGGATGGCATCGTACTTCCAGATGGCCGGAATGATCTGCGGGCGCGGCTGCGGTGGCACCAGGCTGTGCAGCGATTCCCACAGCGGCGTCATATGGCTGCGGCCGATGTGTTCGTAGTACGCGACGCGTGCGGGATCAGGCGTAGGGTCGGACATGCGGTCTCCGTGGCTTTTTGTGCTCCCCGGTCAGGGAGCCGGGCTGTTGCTTGGAGTTATACGCCGCGCGATATAAGATCTGAAATGAAAAAATCGTCTTATCTATACGACTCATCGTATAGCTGAACCTAGCGATCCCAACATGGACTGGACCCAGCGATTGCGGCTGCGCAACCTGCAGATGCTTCTCAGCCTGGCCGAGACCGGCAATATGAGCCAGTCGGCGGCGCTCCTCAACACCACGCAGCCTGGGCTTTCGAAGTGGCTCAAGGATCTGGAGGATGACATTGGCCTGCCGCTGTTCGAGCGCCAGCACGTGGGCTGCAGCCCACGCCGTACGGTGAGTCGCTGATCGAGCACGCGCGCTGCATCGCCGCGCAGCTCGATACCGCGCGCGACGACCTGGCGGCGATGCGCGAAGGCGGCAGCGGGCTGGTGGTGGTCGGCACGTCGGGTGCCTCGGCGGCGGACACGGTGCCGCTGGCCGTGCTGCGCCTGCTGCAGCGCATGCCGCGTGCGCAAGTGCGGCTGGTCGAAACGACCATGGACCGGCTCATGAACCAGCTTGCGCACAATGAACTCGACATCGTGGTCGGCCGTTCCGCCCCGGAGTTGCAGGACGCCCAGACGCTTGGCGAGTCCCTGTATCTGGAGCCGATCCACTTCGTGGCGCGGCCACGCCACCCGCTCGCCACGCAGGAAGCGGTGACGTGGGAGGCGCTGCAAGGCTACCGCTGGGTGGTCTGGCCGCGCGGCACGCCGATCCGCAACGCGCTGGAGGCCGCGCTGGCCAGCGCCGGCCGTCCGCTGCCGGCGGACTGCGTGGAATCCAACTCCACGGTGCTCAACCTCACGCTGCTCAACAACAGCGACATGATCGGCCTGGCCTCGCACCGGACCGCGCGCCGGCTGGAAGAGATGGGCGCGCTGCGCATCGTGCCGCTGCGGCTGGCAGGTTTCGGCTCGGTGTCGATGTACTGGCGCGCGGACGCCATCAAGCGCTCGGCGGTAGCGGCCATGCTCGACTGCCTGCGGCGCGCGGCGGACCGGGAAGTGCCCGACGCCGTCGTCGCGGCGCCCTGATCGCCTTGCCTTGAGCGACCGCCCTTTGGCGCCTACATTGGATGCTCCACGCTGGCGCCCCCGCGCGCCGCACATCCATGCATATCCACCATGGAGGGCGACATGGAATTCCTGAACTCCGGCAAGGTCATGCCCACAGGGCTGCCGTTTTCCGAAGCCGTCCGCATTGGCAATACCGTTTACCTGTCTGGCCAGATGGGCATCGTGCCGGGCAGCGCGAGACTGGTCCCGGGCGGCATCCGCGAAGAAGCAAAGCAGGCGCTGATGAACATCCGCACGACACTCGAAGCTCACGGGCTGACGCTACGCGACGTGGCGAAATGCACGATCATGCTGGCGGATATCAATGAGTGGCAGGTTTTTAATGAGGTTTATAAAGGGTTCTTCGAACCGCCGTATCCGGTGCGCAGTGCACTCGGGGCTAATGGGCTGGCACTGGGGGCTCGGGTTGAGGTCGAGTGTGTGGCGGTGGTCGGTGGCAACGGATAGGGTTGTGTTCTTGGCAGGCGCGCCTGATTCGCCGGCGTAGCCGGCGAATCACTTTCTGTCCGAGTGACAGACAGTCACCAAAGAGCGCGTCGCCTGGCGGTGGGCCCTCAATTGCGCGGCGGCATTGGTTCGCCGCATGGCAAAGCACAATCACAAATGGCCCGTTGACGCCGCCACACGCGCCATGACATCAACTGGGTTAACCCGTCCCCTCCTCAGAAGGGCATAAACCTTCCCCCATCCCAGCCGTTAGCCGCGAAACAACAAGAACAAATCAACGAGTGCAGGCATTGCAACCCCCGTTCTGTCGGCGGCAAGCGTGACCTTCACCAGCGCGGCATGGCATTGACCGCGCAACTTTGTGGACGGCTGGCAGGCGTAGTACGGCGGTCGAGCCGCCGTGCTGGGAGGATTGGCAACCATTCAATGCGCTAACACATGGACGCAAGGGGAGAGACATTCGTGAACTTCAGGGATCTTTCGATCAAGACCAGGCTGCTGGCAGGCTTTGGCACGCTGGCCTGCATCGTGCTGGCCGTATCCGGCTACTCGTTGCTTGCGCTTCGCGACTCCACGGATGGTTTCACGCAGTACCTGGGAGGGATCAGTGCGCGTGCCGAGCTGTCCGCGCAGGTGCGCGCCGCAGTGGAGAGCCGCGCCATTGCCGCGCGCAATATCGTGCTGGCCACGGAGCAGGCTGACATCGAGAAGGAAAAAGCCGAAGCGCTGCGCATGCATGAAGAGGTGACAAGCCGCCTCGGCAAGCTCAGCCAGATGGTGCAGGACAAGTCCGCCAGCGATGAAGCACGCCAGCGTGTCGCGGACGTGGTCCGCATCGAAGCCCAGTACGGCCCGGTGGCGACCGCCATCGTCACGCTGGCCGCGGACAAGCAGACCAGCGAGGCGATTGCGCGCATCAACACACAGTGCCGGCCGTTGCTGGCAAAGCTCCGGCAAGCCGTCGATGCCTATGACAACCTGACCCATCGCCGCCAGCGCGATATGGAAACCCAGCTCGCCGAGGATTACATCAAGCGGCGCAACCTGCTGATCTCGATCTCGCTGGCAGCGGTGGCGCTCGCATGGATCGGCGGCGTGCTGCTCACGCGCGCGATCACGAGGCCGATCAGCCAGGCGGTGGACGTGGCCCGCACGGTCGCCAGCGGCAATCTCGGCGCGCGCATCGAAGTCACGCGCCATGACGAGACCGGGCGCTTGCTCGCCGCGCTGCGCGAGATGAACGAACGCCTCACGGAGACGGTCACGCACGTGCGTGCCGGCAGCGCTAGCATCGCCGGCGCCACGCGCGAGATTGCGCAGGGCAACGCCGACCTGAGCAGCCGTACGGAAGAGCAGGCCGCTTCGCTGGAGGAAACTGCCGCCAGCATGGAGGAGCTGACCGAAACCGTCCGCCAGAACACCGACAACGCGCGCCACGCCAGCGAACTGGCACGCAATGCCGCCAACGTCGCACAGCAGGGAAGCAGCACGGTCGGCCGTGTGATGGAGACCATGCAAGGCATCAGTGCCAGTTCGGCCAAATTGCCGAGATCACCGGCATCATCGAGAGCATTGCATTCCAGACCAACATTCTTGCGCTCAATGCCGCCGTGGAAGCGGCGCGCGCGGGCGAGCAGGGCCGCGGGTTTGCGGTGGTGGCGAGCGAAGTGCGCGCACTGGCCCAGCGCTCGTCCGGCGCGGCCAAGGAAATCAAGGAACTGATCGAGACCTCTGGCCGGCAGGTTGCCGCCGGTGCCGACCTGGCCGGCGAGGCCGGGCAGACCATGGCATCGGTCACGCAAGCTGTGGCGCAGGTGACGGCCATCGTCGACGAGATTGCGTCGGCGTCGTCCGAACAGGGGCGTGGCATCGAACAGGTGAACCAGGCGATCGTCCAGATCGACGAGGTGACCCAGCACAATGCCTCGCTCGTCAGCGAGGCAGCGTCTGCGTCGCGCTCGCTGGAAGACCAGGGACGTGAGTTGAACGAGCTGGTGTCGTTCTTCCGCTTGCCGGGAGAAACACAAGGCAGGCATGCGCCGGCGGGCACGGGGGCACAAGCTTCGCGGCGCGTCGCCATGGCGTGATTTAGTCAAGGCGTCTTGGCCGACTGTCATTCCCGCCCGTGCCCTTTTAGGCATGGGCGGGAACGACGTCGATCACTGAGCGGCATTGCGGTTCCTGCCTGTCGCTGAATCGCCTCTTCCTGACGCCGCCTCCTATGCCGGTGTCTTCACTTCGGGATTTGACTGCGGGCCGAACCGTCTAAACTGCAGCCGATTCAACCCGGAGACGTTCATGACACAAGAGGCCCGCTACGAATTGCTGCAGGCTGGCAAGGGCCGCCCGGTCAAGATGTGGACGCACGGCGTACCGGTGGAAGACGAAGCGCGCCGGCAACTCGTCAATACCGCGCAGATGCCATTCATCTTCCATCATCTCGCCGTGATGCCCGATGTGCACCTCGGCAAGGGCTCGACCATCGGCTCGGTGATTCCGACCATCGGGGCGGTGATTCCTGCGGCGGTGGGCGTGGACATAGGCTGCGGGATGATGGCCGTACAGACGTCGCTGCGCGCGTCCGACCTGCCGGACAGCCTTGGCCCGCTGCGCAGCGCGATCGAACACGCGGTGCCGCATGGCCGCACTGGCCAGGGCGGCCGGCGCGACGAGGGTGCCTGGGGAAAGATCCCGGACCAGGTCGACAGCGTCTGGGCCGACATGGCCGCGGACTTCCGCCGCATCACCGACAAGTATCCACAGCTCGCACGCACCAACAACCGCAACCACCTGGGCACGCTTGGCACCGGCAATCATTTCATCGAGGTCTGCCTCGATGAGGCCGATACCGTGTGGTTCATGCTCCATTCCGGCTCGCGCGGCGTCGGCAACGCGATCGGCACCACGTTCATCGCGCTGGCGCAGCAGGATATGCGCCGGCACCTGGCCAACCTGCCCGACCGCGACCTGGCCTACCTGACCGAAGGGTCGGAGCACTATGACGACTATGTGTTTGCCGTGTCATGGGCGCAGCAGTTCGCGCGGCGCAACCGCGAACTGATGATGGCGAACGTGCTGGTGGCCGCGCGCCGCGTTATCCGCAAGCCGTTCAGCGCGCAGGCCGAGGCCGTGAACTGCCATCACAACTACGTGCAGAGGGAGCACCACTTCGGCCAGGACGTGCTGGTCACGCGCAAGGGTGCGGTGAGCGCGCGCGTTGGCGAACTCGGCATCATTCCGGGCTCGATGGGCGCGCGCTCGTTCATTGTGCGCGGCAAGGGCAACCCCGAGTCGTTCTGCTCGTGCAGCCACGGCGCGGGCCGCACCATGAGCCGCACGGAGGCGAAGCGCCGCTTCAGCGTGGCCGACCAGGTGCGCGCGACCGAAGGCGTGGAATGCCGCAAGGATGCCGCCGTGATCGACGAGATCCCGATGGCCTACAAGGACATCGATGCGGTAATGGCGGCTCAGTCAGATCTCGTGGAGATCGTGCACACGCTCAGGCAGGTGGTGTGCGTGAAAGGGTAGCTGGCTGGAACCTTGGAAATGTGTCATTTTGTTGCATTCTGTGGCGTATTGTTGTAATTTGAGGAGGACCCCAACCTTCGGACGACTCCATGCGCCCCTTCTGGCTAGAACAGGCCCTTCTCGGTGATACCGATCTTGCTCCTGCATTGCGCGGAACCCGGCAGGCCGACATCTGCATCGTAGGTGGCGGGTTTACGGGGCTTTGGACCGCGCTGCAACTGAGGCAAAAGCGTCCTTCCGCGAGAATTACCATTCTCGAGGCCGACATATGCGGGGCGGGGGCAAGCGGACGCAACGGCGGCTGCATGCTGACGTGGTCCACCAAACTCTTTACGTTGACGCGGCTGTTCGGTGAAGCCGAAGCCATGCGGCTGATCCGGGCGTCCGAGGACGCGATCCCCGCCATCGCGGACTTCTGCCGCCAGCACGGTATCGACGCCGATCTGCGGATGGATGGCACCATCTATACCGCCACCAATCCTGCCCAGGAAGGGTTGCTCGATCCGGTCGTGCAGGCGCTGGAGGACTGCGGGCTCAATAGCTGGCAGCGCTTGAGCAACGGCGAGGTTGCCGCGCGAACGGGCTCCGCCCGCAACCGCTCTGGTTTTTTCTCACCGTTGGCGGGCACGGTGCATCCGGGAAAGCTGGTGCGCGGCCTGCGTCGCGTGGCGCTGACCCAGGGAATCGACATCCATGAGCGCTCGCCGATGATTTCCCTGGTCGATGCCGCGCGTCCCGCGGTCGTTACGCCGAGCGGGCGCGTGGAAGCCGGCCACGTGGTGCTGGCGCTCAATGCCTGGATGCCGACGCTGTTCCCGCAGTTCGAGCGTTCGGTGGCCATTGTGTCGAGCGACATGATCATGACGGATCGTTGTCCCGACCTGCTGGCCAGCATCGGCCTGGATCATGGCGCGTCGGTGCTGGATTCGCGCACCTTTGTCTACTATTACCGCACCACCCGCGACGGGCGGCTCATGCTTGGCAAGGGCGGCAACACGTTTTCGTTCCGCGGGCGCATCATGCCGGTCTTCAACCAGGCGTCTCCCTACGAGACGATGCTCACGCACAGCCTGCGCGCGTTCTTCCCGGCGCTGAGCGAGGTGCCGGCGATCGCCAGCTGGAATGGCCCCTCGGACCGGTCGGCGACCGGATTCCCTTTCTTCGGCTACCTGAACGGAAACCGGGCCGTCTCCTACGGTTTCGGCTATTCCGGCAATGGCGTGGCGCCGAGCTATATGGGCGGCCAACTGCTGTCGTCGCTGGCATTGAGCGAGGACAATGCGTGGACGCGTTCCGGTCTGGCGAAGGGCCCGCGTGGCCAGTTCCCTCCCGAACCGGTGCGTTATCTGGGCTCGCTGCTGGTACGCAACGCGATTCGCCGCAAGGAAAGCGCCGAAGATCGTCACACGGAACCATTCCTGCTCGACAAGTTCCTGGCCCGCTTCGCTCAGGCCGCCGGTAAAGCCGATAAGGTGGCCTGAGCGCGAAATGCCGTTCAGTTTGCCACCGTCGTTCCCGCGCATACCCGAAGGGCACATGGGCGGGAACCCGGGGACTTCCAAAGACGCTGGATTCCCGCCTGCGCGGGAATGACAATGGCACTTGATGCCTTAACTGAACCGCATTCGAACAGGCACCGCGCAGAGACGCAGGTACGACGCAGAAATGGCCAGGACCGCATCGGCGGATTCGCCGGTGCGGTCCTGGCCATGTCGAAAGCTCAAATCAATCGTCCCGACTCCACCATCACGCAGCGACGGCCGGCCCGATCTCGACGCCCATTGCGGCCAGGACTTCGCCGATGGCTTTCACAGCGCCCGGGATGCCGGCGTCGCCGAAATGGCCGATGCATCCTACGCGGAAGGTCTCGATCTCGGTCAGCTTGCCCGGGTACAGGATGTAGCCGCGCTGCTTGACGGCCTGGTAAAAGGTCTTGAAGTCGTAGTTGGGATCGGCCGGTGCATGGAACGTGACGATGATCGGGGCCTGCACCTCGCGCTCGAGGTAGGGCTTCAGTCCAAGCGCTTCCATGCCGTCGACCAGCAACTGGCAATTGCGGGCATAGCGCGCGCCGCGTGCCGGGAGTCCACCTTCTTCCATATATTGCTGGAGCGCCTGGTCAAGCGCCGCGACCACATGCGTCGGCGGCGTGAAGCGCCACTGCGTGGTTCTTTCCATGTATTTCCACTGGTCATAGAGGTCGAGCGAAAGGGAATGGCAATTGCTCTCGCAGCGCTCCAGCGCAGTGCGCCGGGCGATCACGAAGCCCATGCCCGGCACGCCTTCCAGGCATTTGCCGGAGGCGGCAATGACGGCATCGAACGGGGTCGTGCGGGCGTCGATGTCGATCGCGCCGAACGAGCTCATCGCATCGACGATCAGTCCGCGCCCATGCCGCGCCACGACCTGGGCGATTTCGTCCAGCGGATTGAGCACGCCGGTGCCGGTTTCGCAGTGGACGACCGCAACGTGGGTGATGGTGCTGTCCGCAGCCAGCAGGCGGTCGATATCCGCTGCCCGCATCGGACGGTCCTCGGCATATTCGATGATCGACAGGCGCCGGCCCAGGGTCTTGCAGATCCTGGCGATGCGCTGGCAATAGGCGCCGTTCACAGGCACCAGTACATGGCCGTCGCGCGGCACCAGCGTGCCGATGGCGGCCTCCACGGAAAAGGTGCCGCTGCCTTGCAGGGGCACGCATTCGTGCGTGCCTTCGCCGTGGACGATCGCCAGCACCTGCTGGCGAATGCGGGCGGTAATGGCGTTGAAGTCAGTGTCCCACGAGCCCCAGTCGCGCAGCATGGCCTGGCGCGTGCGGTCCGAGGTGGTGAGGGGGCCGGGAGTGAGCAGGATGGGATAGGGCGTGGCGGTCATGGGTGTCTCCTGACGTTGGGTTCTGGTCTGTCGGATAGAGGCGCTCAGTGGCGGGCCAGGTCGCGCCAGCCTTGCGTGCGTCGCAACAGCACGCGGGTGCAAAGCGCATAGACCAGGCAGATGGCTGTGGACGTCAGCACAATCAGGCTGGCAAGGGCGGATGCGGGGCCGATGTCGCCGGCATCGTCCATGTGCATGATGGCGACGGAGGCCAGGATGGTTTCCGGCGTGTAGAGGAAGATCACGCACGACAGCGTGGCCATCGACACCACGAAGTAATACCTGGCGATATCCAGCACCGCCGGCAGGCATACCGGCAGCGTCACGCGCAGGAACGTGCGCCATTGCGGCACCTTGAGCGAGGCCGAGACCGCTTCGAACTCGTTATCGATCTGCTTGAGCGCGGTGATGGCCGTCAGGTGGCTCGACGTGTAGTAGTGGATGATGGTCGACTGGATCACCAGGATCATCGTGTTATAGAGGAAGTTGAACGGGTTCGCCGGGTGGTTGAAGAAGATCACATAGCCCAGTCCAAGCACCAGTCCCGGCACGGCCATCGACAGCACCGCCAGGAAATGCATGACCGGCCGCATCAGGCCGAGGTTGCGGGTCTTCTCGATCAGGTAGCGCCGGTGAAGACGATGAGCGAGCCCGACAGCGCCGTGGCGGTTGCAAGCACGAGGCTGTTCTTGTAGGCGCCGGCCATGTCGCTCTCGAACAGCACGATGCGGTAGTTCTGCAGGCTCAGCGTCAGGTCGTACGGCCACAGCTTGATCAGCGAGGTATAGATCGCCATGCCGACCACTGCGAGCAACAGTGCGCAAACCAGCGTGCAATAGCCACCGAGCAGCGCGTTGGCCCAGGCATTGGGCTTGGGCACGTAGGGCACCGAACGGGCGGTGAGCTGCGCGCGCAGCTTGCGGCGCACGACGGTGTCGATCATGAACGAGAGTATCGATGGCACCACCAGGAGCACACCCACTACCGCGCCCATCGAAAAATTCTGCTGCCCGATCACCTGCTTGAAGACGTCGATGGAAAGCACGTTGAAGTCGCCGCCGATCACCTTGGGCGCGCCGAAGTCCGAGATGACATAGGTGAACGTCACCGTCGCCGCGCTGATCAGGCCGTACTTGCTGGAGGGCAGGGTCACGCTGAAGAACTTGCGCCGGGTGCTCGCGCCGAGCGCGCTGGCGGCTTCGTAGAGGCGGCCGTCGGCAAGCGAGAGCGCCGTGACAAGGATCATCAGCGCGTGGGGGAAGGTGTTGTAGACCTCCGCGATGATGATGCCGCGCGCGCCGTAGATCGATGCCCCGCCGAGCAGCGGCTTGAGCACGCCCTGGTTGCCGAACCACTGCACGAACGAGATGGCGGAAAGCAGCGACGGCGCCAGCAGTGGGATGAGCGCTACCAGCCGGAAGACCGCCTTGAGCGGCGCCGGCAGAGTGCTGCGTGTCAGCGCATAGGCAAACACAAAGGCCAGCGGCACCGAGATGCCAACCACGCTCGCGGCCAGCACCACTGAGTTGCGTGCCGACTGCATCAGAGACGGCGTCCTGATGTAGGCGGCGAAGTGGGCGAGCCCGACAAAATGGCCATCACGATCGAGCACGGCATTGCCGAGGATCGCGCACATCGGTGCCAGCAGGAAGAGGAACAGCGCCACCAGCACACAAGCCAGCACCGCGCGGGCGATGATTTCGTCCCAGTTCCAGCGGGCCAGCCAGCTTGTCGTGGTGGTTTCGGGCGTCCGGGACGGCATCGGGGGAAGCGCGATCTCTTTCATCGTTTTGCTCCAGTCGCTGCGAAGGCCTGGATACGGCTCGCACGCAGCGCAATGCGCAGGGGCTGGCCGGCGCGGATGCCGTGATCGTGGAACTGGTCGAGGGTGAATTGCAGGCACAGCGTCTGTCCCCCGAGGTGCTCGCAGCTCGCCTCGGCCATGCAGGTGTCACCCAGGAACTCGACCTTTTCGATGTCGACCGTCAGCTGGTTGGGCGTATCGCCGCTGAACTGGCCGATGTGACGGTCTTCGGGACGAAGATAGAGGTTGACTGCGTGCCGGGCTCGAACTCGCGGCTGCAGCCTCGCAGGTCAGCTCCAGCGTGCCCACGCGAAAGCGCCGGCCACCCAGCGCAGTGCCGGCCAGCACGTTCACGCGCCCGACAAAGTCCGCCACGAAGGGCGTGGCCGGGCGTTCGTAGACATCCAGCGGCGTGCCGACCTGCTCGATGACGCCATGGTTCATGACGACGATCCGGTCGGCCATGGACAGGGCCTCTTCCTGGTCGTGCGTGACCATGATGGTGGTCACGCCGACCTGTTGCTGCAGGCGCCGGATCTCGCCGCGCAGGCGCACGCGTTCGAGGGCATCAAGCGCGGACAGCGGTTCGTCGAGCAGCAGCAGTCCGGGCCGCGTCGCCAGCGCCCGCGCTAGCGCGACGCGCTGCTGCTGGCCGCCCGAAAGCTGGCTCGGATACTTGCGCCCGGAGGTCGGCAGGCCCACCAGGTCGAGCAGTTCCTGCACCCGCTGCGCGATCTCGGCCCGGCTGGTGCGACGGTTCACGAGGCCGTAGGCCACGTTATCGGCGATCGTGAGGTTCGGGAACAGCGCATACGACTGGAACACGATGCCGTAGTCGCGCCTGGCGGGAGGCAGCGCGGAGATGTCGCGCCCCAGCTGGAGGATGGTGCCGGCGGTCTGCTTCTCCAGGCCGGCGATGATGCGCAACAGCGTGGTTTTGCCGCAGCCCGACGGGCCGAGGAAGCACAGCATCTCGCCCTGGTAGACGGTCAGGTCGATATGCCGCAGGGCGCAGAAAGTTTCGAACTCCTTGCGCACGCCCCGGATATCGAGGGCGGGCACGCTGCCGGCGCGCGTGGCGACGAACTTGGCGCTGGTCATTTCCATAGGTGTCCCCACTATGTGGTGATGTCTGGGATGGCGATAGCGGTAATGGGCGCAGCGGGGCGGCGGGCGCCCCGGGGCGTGGCTTATTTGGCTTCGGCTTTGCTGTCGTAGCGCTTGCTCCACTCGGCCAGGATGCGCGAGCGGTTCTTGGCGGCCCACTGGAAGTCGTTGCGGGCGAAGCGGCTCTCATAGTTCGGGGGAATCCCGTCCAGTGGCTTGGCTACCCCGGGGTAGGCCACCACGGCCCACCAGTTGGCGCTGATCTGGTTCGCGTCGCGGCTGGCCATCCAGTCGGCGAAACGCTTCGCCTCTGCCAGCTTCTTGGTCGTCTTCATAATGCTCGTGGCCTCGATGTCCCAGCCCAGGCCCTCGGTCGGGAAGATCAGGTCGACGGGGGCACCGGACTTGCGCACTTGGTGGCCCCGGAACTCGAACGAGATGCCGATCGGGAATTCGCCGGCCGCCGCCTGCTTGCAGGGCTTGGAACCGGAGTGCACATACTGGGCGATGTTCTCGTGCAAGCCGTCCATGTACTTCCAGCCATCGGCTCTCCCCACATCTGCAACCAGGCCGCCACGTCGAGATAGCCGGTGCCGCTCGAAGCCGGGTGCGGCATGGTGATGCGGCCCTTGTAGACCGGCTTGGCCAGATCCTTCCAGCTCTCCGGCTTGGGCAAGCCCAGCTTCTGCGCCTCGACGCGGTTGAAGCAGATCGTGGCCGCCCAGACGTCCATGCCGACCCACTGCGGCGGCCGGGCGGTATCGGAATAGCTGGCGCTCAGTTGCTGGAAGCCCTTGGGCTCGTAGCCCTGCAGCATGCCTTCCTGTGACAGCAGCACGAGGCTGCTGGCCGCCAGCCCTGCTACCACGTCAGCCTGCGGGTTTGCCTTTTCGGCGAGCAGGCGCGCGGTCACGATGCCGGTGGAGTCACGTACCCAGCGTACTTCGATATCGGGGTTGGCTTTCTCGAAGCCGTCCTTGTAGAGCTTCATCGCGTCCGTTTCCAGCGCGGTGTAGACCGTAAGCGTGGTCTTTTGCTGCGCCGATGCGATGCCCGTGGTGAGTGCGACTGCGGAGGCGCAAAGCGCCATGGCGAGGGAATTTCTCATGCTTGTCTCCTGTTAGCCAGATCTGTTGTCTGCCCTGCGGCCTTCCGCGGTGTGTCGTGTCGCACCCTGCGGTAAGATGAACCCAATGTAGAACGTAGTCTGTAGACTGTCAACGTAAGATTGAAAACTGTTGACAATTTACAGTTGGCAAACTCTAATGGAGCCATGGGAATGACCGACGCCATCCAACTGTTGCGTTCAAGCTCGCTGCCAATGCTGGTGCAGGAGGAGATCGAACGCCTGATCATGACCGGCGAGCTGCCGCCGGGCACGCGCATCAATGAGAGCGATATCGCGGCCCGCTTTGGCACGAGCCGGGGTCCGATCCGCGAAGCACTGCGCGCGCTGGAGGAAGCGGGGCTGGTCCGCAATGAGAAGAACCGCGGGGTCTTCGTGCGCGAGATCTCGGTCGAAGAGGCCGACGAGATCTATGAACTGCGCGAGGCCCTGGAAGAAATCATCGGCAAGCGTGTGGCGCAGCGCGTCAACGCCACGCTGGTGAGCGAACTGAACCAGCTGTTGGCCGCCATGGAGGAGGTCGCCAACAAGAAGGAAGCGGCCGAGTACGCCTCGCTGAACCTGCGGTTCCATGAACTGCTGCTGGAACACGCGGGCAGCAACAAGCTGACCGAGACCTACCGCCGCCTGGTGAAGGAACTGCACCTGTTCCGCATGCAGGCGCTGACCCAGGGTGGCGGGCTCGATGTGTCCGCCGACGAACACCGCGCGATCGTGGACGCCATTGTGGCGGGCAATGCCCGGCATGCGGGCGCCGCGCTGCGCGCACACGTGGCCGCGAGCCGCGTGCGCATGCTCAAGGCGCACCGCAAGGTGCATCCGGAGAGCAACAACGAACCATGAGCTGACGCTCATCACCAAGGGGATTGGAAATGGGAACGACCAAGGCTGAAAGCATTGAAGTCAATGGCAGGACCTACCGCTGGATGAATCGCCCGGTGGTCGTGGTATGCGTCGACGGTTGCGCGCCGGAATACCTGCACGCTGCCACCGAAGCGGGCGTGGCACCTTTCCTGCGGACCGTCATGCAGCACGGTACGAGCCTGCTGGGCGACTGCGTGATTCCCTCGTTCACCAACCCCAACAACTTGTCCATCGTCACCGGTGCGCCGCCGTCGGTCCACGGCATCTGCGGCAACTATTTCTTCGATCGGGAACTGGGCGCCGAAGTGATGATGAACGATCCGAAGTATCTGCGAGCGGGCACCGTGCTCGCGGCCTTCGCGAACGCCGGGGCGAAAGTGGCAGTGGTCACTGCCAAGGACAAGCTGCGCAAGCTGCTCGGCCATGGCATGCGCGGCATCTGTTTCTCGTCGGAAAAGGCCGACCAGGTCACGCAAGAGGAAAACGGGATCACCGGCGTCGTGGAGATGGTGGGCATGCCGGTGCCGTCGGTCTACAGCGCGGAGCTGTCCGAATTCGTGTTTGCGGCCGGCGTCAAACTGATGGAGCGCGAGCGGCCTGACCTGATGTATCTCTCCACCACGGACTACGTGCAACACAAGGCGGCCCCGGGCAGCCAGGCGGCCAATGCCTTCTACCAGATGATGGACGGCTACCTGAGCCAGCTCGACGCGCTGGGCGCCATCATCGTGCTGACCGCCGACCACGGCATGAACGACAAGCACGGCGCGACCGGAGAGCCCAACGTCATCTACCTGCAGGACCAGCTCGACAGCTGGTACGGCGAGGGCGCGGCCCGCGTGATCTTGCCGATTACCGATCCCTATGTGGTCCACCACGGCGCGCTGGGCTCGTTCGCGACCATCTATACGCCGGACGCCGAGAGCGCCGCCCGCTGGATTTCGCGGATCGCGGACATCGAGGGCATGGAAAGCGTGCTCACGCGCCAGGAAGCCGCCGAGCGCTTCGGGCTGCCGCCTGACCGTATCGGCGACATCGTCGCGGTCTCGCGCCAGAACGTCGTGATCGGCACGTCGAAGTCCAGGCACGACCTGTCCGGACTTGACGCGCCGCTGCGCTCCCACGGCGGGGTGTCCGAGCAGGTCGTGCCGCTGCTTTGCAATCGTTCCATGGTCGGCTGCAGCCCGGCCGCCGCCTGCGCAACTTCGACGCACTCGACCTCGCGTTGAATCACGCCGCCTGACGGCACCTTCCAGCCTACCGGCCTGCCGTACTGACAAGCCCCTTGCGCAGGGGCGGGGGACAGTCGCGCCTGCGACCGAGATCAAAAGGAGACAACCATGAGCACGCCAGCCACTTCCAACATTCGCCATGAAGCGCTGCGCATTGCCGGCGAAAAGGTTTATCGCGATCGCGTGATCGAGGTGACTATCCTAACACCGGGGAAGTCATCGCCACTGTGCCGAAGGCCAATATCGAAGACGTGCGCCGCGCCCTGCGCATCGCGCACCAATACCGCTCGACCCTGACCCGCTACGACCGCTACCGCATCCTGATGCGCGCGGGCGAGATCATCGCGCAGCGCAAGGAAGAGATCGCGACGCTGATCACCCTGGAATCCGGACTGTCGCTCAAGGACACGCTCTACGAGGTCGGCCGCGCCTCCGACGTGCTGCTGTTCGACCGCCAACCAGGCGCTCGTGGACGACGGCCAGTTTTTCGTGCGATCTCACGCCCCATGCAAGAGCCGCAAGGTCTATACGCTCAAGGAACCGCTGCTGGGTGCCATCTCGGCCATCACGCCATTCAATCACCCGCTCAACCAGGTGATCCACAAGGTGGCGCCGTCGTGGCCACCAACAACCGCATGGTCCTCAAGCCGAGCGAGAAGACGCCGCTGGCCGCCTTCGCGCTGGCCGACATCCTCTATGAGGCCGGCCTGCCGCCACAGATGCTGTCGGTCGTCACCGGCGACCCGCGCGAGATTGCCGACGAGCTGTTGACCAGCCAGTACGTCGATCTGGTGACCTTCACCGGCGGCGTGTCGATCGGCAAGTACATCGCGGCCAAGGCGCCTACAAGCGCCAGGTACTGGAGCTGGGCGGCAACGATCCGATCATCGTGATGGAAGACGCGACGTGGAGGAAGCCGCCACGCTGGCCGCGGGCGGCTCGTACAAGAACTCCGGCCAGCGCTGCACGGCAGTGAAACGGATGCTGGTGCACGAATCCGTGGCTGACCGCTTTGTCGAATTGCTGGTAGCCAAGACGCAGGAAGTGAAGTATGGCGACCCGCTGGATCCCGCTACCGACATGGGCACGGTGATCGACGAGGCCGCAGCCATTCAGTTCGAATCGGTGGTGGAAGCCGCCATCGCCGGTGGCGCGCGCCTGCTGGCTGGCCATAAGCGCGACGGCGCACTTTACGCGCCTACCGTGCTCGACCACGTGGACCCGGAAATGGCCGTGGTCAGGCACGAGACCTTTGGCCCTGTCTCGCCGGTCATCCGCTTCAAGGATATCGACGACGCCATCCGGATTTCCAACGGCACGGCCTACGGCCTGTCGTCGTCGGTCTGCACCAACCGGCTCGACTACATCACGCGCTTTATCCGCGAACTGCACGTGGGGACGGTCAACGTGCGCGAAGTCCCGGGCTACCGGCTCGAGATGACGCCGTTCGGCGGCATCAAGGACTCCGGCCTGGGCTACAAGGAGGGCGTGCTCGAAGCCATGAAGAGCTTCTGCAATACCAAGACCTACTCGCTGCCCTGGTAAGACGGCAGCGCCACCGCGTTCGGCAAGGTGACCTGCAAGGAGGTTGCGCACGACCTCGGCCATGACTGCCACGATGCTGTGCAATGGCTGGCGCATTGAGATGACCCCGCGCCAATCGGTCACCGTCAGGAAACCGCGTCCCGCCATGGCCGGCGGGACAATCCTCTGTGCCAGATCCGTGCACACGCGCAGGCAGTTGGGTTGCGTAAAGGAGCAGGCGGCAACCGCTGCGCGCGTCAGCGCACGAACTGGCCCAGCACCGAGTTCACCGCCTCCAGTCCCGATTCGATCATGTGCTGCATATAGCTGCCCATCTGCGGCATCACCAGTGCCAGCACCAGCAGGCCGCCCGACAGCGTGACCGGAAAGCCCACCGCGAAGATCGACAACTGCGGCGATGCGCGGTTGAGAATCCCCATGGCAAGGTTCAGTGTCAGCAGCGCGGCGATCATCGGCAGCGCGAGCAGCAGCCCCGACGAGAACACCATGCCGCCTGCCTGCGCGACGGCGTGCCAGCCTTCGGCCGATACCGGCGTGCCACCGATGGGCAGGCCCTGGAAGCTGTCGATGAGCGCGCCCAGCATGAGCAGGTGCCCGTCCATGGCCAGGAACAGCAGCATGGCGATGATGTTGAGAAAACGCGCCAGCACCATGGTCTGTCCGCCCGCGGCGCGATCGAAGAATGATGCGAAGCTCAGGCCCATCTGGAGACCGATGATTTCGCCGCCTGCTGCACGACGGCGAATACCAGACGCATGGTGAACCCCGTGGCCAGTCCGATGCCGACCTCATTGAGGATGATGATCAGGCCTTCCCAGGAATAGACCGGCACCACGGGCAGGTTGCCGAGGGTGGGCGAGACCACCATTGCGATAAGCGCGGCAAGGCCCACCTTGACCCGACCCGGGATAGTCGATTCACCGAACAGCGGTGCCGTGCCGATCAGCGCGAGCAGCCGGAAGAACGGCCACAGGAAGGCCGCGATCCAGCCATAGAGCTGCGCGTTGGTGACTTCGATCACTGCAAGATGCTGGTCGCGGCGAGGAGGGCGTCAGTGCGCCATCGCAGGAATGCTCTGGAGGACTTCACGCATGTAGTCGACCATGGTGTTGATCATCCACGGGCCGGCCAGCACCAGCGTGGCGAACAGCGCGACCAGCTTCGGGATGAAGGTCAGCGTCATTTCGTTGATCTGCGTTGCCGCCTGGAACAGGCTCACCACCAGGCCGGCGGCAAGCGCCACCAGCAGCGGCGGCGCCGCGAGTATCAGCGTTATCTTCATCGCGTGGGTCGCGATGGTCATTACGGTTTCGGGAGTCATGGCCAGGGTCGGTCAGTGCGAGTCAGTTCATGAAGCTCTGCGCGAGCGAGCCCAGCAGCAGTTGCCAGCCGTCCACCAGCACGAACAGCATCAGCTTGAATGGCAGCGAGATGGTGGCCGGCGGCACCATCATCATGCCCATGGCCATCAGTACGCTGGCGACCAGCAGGTCGATGATCAGGAACGGGATGAAGATCGTGAAGCCGATCTGGAACGCGGTCTTCAGTTCGCTGGTGACGAAGGCCGGAACCAGAATGCTCATCGGCACCTCTTCCGGGCCCTGCATTTCCGGCGCCTTGGCCATCTGCGCGAACATGGCCAGGTCCTTCTCGCGGGTCTGCTTGAGCATGAACCCCTTGAGCGGCTCTGCCGCCTTCGCCATCGCGGTCTCGAGGCTGATCTTGTTCTCGGACAGCGGCTTGTAGGCGTCGTTGTAGACGCGGTCGAGCACCGGCCCCATCACGAAGAACGTCAGGAACAGCGACAGGCCCACCAGCACCTGGTTCGGCGGCGACGAGGCCGTGCCGAGCGCGTTGCGCAGCAGGCCCAGCACGATGATGATGCGGGTGAAGCCCGTCATCATCAGCATGGCCGCGGGCAGGAAGCTGAGCGAGGTCAGCAGCACCAGCGTCTGGATCGACAGCGACCAGATCTGGCCGCCGCCCGGAGCGGTCTTGCTGGTCAGGCCGGGCAGCGCCTGCGCAAGCACCGGAGCCGGGGCAAGCGCCAGCGCCAGCGCGGCCAGCAGCAGGGCGCCGCCTGTGGTCAGCGCGTGGAATTGCGTCTTGCGCCGCGACGAAGCGGCGCGCTGCGTGTTCATGACTTGAAGTTTTCCTGCATCGAGCGCAGCAGCTTTTCTGCAAAGCTGCCGCCGGAAGTCGGGCCGCCAGGCCCGGTCGGCGCCGATGGCGTGGCCTGTCCAGCCGGCATGCTGTGCAAGGTGCGGATCTCGCCCGCGCTCACGCCGAGCACCAGCCAGGTGTCGCCCACCTCGACCAGGACCAGCCGCTGGCGCGCGCCGAGCATGGTGCTGCCGATCACCTTCATCATGCCTTGCGGACCATGGCGAACCAGGCCCGCGCGGCGCGCCGCCCAGGCCAGGCCGAGGATCAGCGCGATGACGCCGAACAGCCCGAGCCCGGCCTGTGCCAGGCTGGCCGCGCCGCTGATGGCGGGGGTACCGCCTTCGGCTGCATGTGCCAGGCTCGGCGCGCCGATTGCCGCGAGCGGCAGGACGGCACGCCACAGGCGGGCGAGGGTGTTCATCTGTTGAGCTTGCGGATGCGTTCGGACGGCGTGATGATGTCCGTCAGGCGGATGCCGAACTTGTCGTTCACCACCACCACCTCGCCCTGCGCGATCAGGTAGCCGTTGACCAGCACGTCCATCGGCTCGCCGGCCAGCCCGTCCAGTTCCACCACCGATCCCTGCGCAAGCTGCAGCAGGTTCTTGATGGGCACCTTGGTGCGGCCCAGCTCGACCGTGAGCTGTACCGGGATATCGAGGATCATCTCGATATCGTTGTGGAAGCCGCTCGGTGCTTCCTTGGTCAGCGGCGGGAAGACGGTGGCGGTGGCCGGGGTGGCGGCCGGGGTGTTGGCCGCTACGGGGGCTTCGGCCGCAGTGGCGCTGGTCTGTTCAGCCAGTGCGCTGGCCCAGTCGTCCATCGGATCGACCGGCTTGTCCTCGATGCCGTCAGTCATGATCGGTTTCCTTGTTGGAATCGCTGTCTTGGTGATTGATCATTCGCTCTACCCGCAGCGCGTACTGGCCATTGGTCGTGCCGAAGCCGCATTGCATGACGGGCACGCCGTTCACCTTGCCGAACACATGTTCCGGCAAGTCGATCGGCAGCACGTCGCCGGCGCGCAGCGCCAGGACTTCGGCCACGGTGCTCTGCACATGCGTGAACTCGGCCACCACTTCCACATCGGCCGCGCGCAACTGCGTTGACAGTTGCGCGAGCCAGCTCTTGTCGACCTCCTTCTCGTCCTGCAGCGGATTCATCAGCAGGTCCTTGAGCGGCTCGATCATGGCGTAGGGCAGGCAGACATGGAGCTGTCCGCCCACGGCGCCGAGTTCGATGTGGAAGGCGGTGGTGATCACGGCCTCGTTGACCGTGGCGACGTTTGCAAATTGGTGTGCATCTCGGAGCGGACGTATTCGGTCTCGATCGGATGCACGGTGCGCCAGGCGTTGCCGTAGCTGGTCAGCGTCATCTCCAGCATGCGCTGGATGATGCGTTGTTCGGTCTGGGTGAAGTCGCGGCCTTCCACGCGGGTGTGGAAGCGGCCGTCGCCGCCGAACAGGTTGTCGACCACCAGGAACACCAGGTTCGGGTCGTACACGAACAGGGCCGTGCCGCGCAGCGGCTTCATGTGGACCAGGTTCAGGTTGGTCGGCATCGGCAGGTTGCGCGCGAAATCGCCGAACTTTTCGATGCGCACGCTGCCCACGGTGATGTCGGCGCCGCGGCGGATGAAGTTGAACAGCGCTGTGCGCAGCGAACGCGCAAAGCGCTCGTTGATGATTTCGAGCGTGTGCAGCGCCCGCGGATGACGCGTTCCTGCGTGGCCAGGTTGTACGGGCGCACGCCGCCCTCGTCGAGCGCGGCGGGCTCGCTCGCGGCAGGCGCGTCGGTCTCGCCCGAAACGCCCTTGAGCAGCTCGTCTACCTCGTCCTGCGAGAGGAACTTGTCATAGGCCATCTGATGTCCTGCCCCTTATGCTGCGGTGTGAATCGAACTGTCCATCCCGCGTCAGCCTGCACGGCAACCCGCGAGCAAGCGGGTGCGTGGGTGGCAATGCAGGAATCCGGATGGCAGTTTCATATCGGTTGGCTGTCGGGGGCAGGGCAAGCGCTTACTGCACCACGAAAGAGGTGAACAACACATCGAGCACGCGCTGCGGCGCAGTCCGGCCGCGAACGGCTGGTTGACTGCATTGCGGATGTCTTCGGCCAGCTTGCGCTTGCCCTCGAGGGAGGCCAGATCGGCCGGCTGACGTGCCGACAGCAGCAGCAGGATGCGGCTGCGTGCTTCGGGCAGGTACTGCATCATGCGCGCCTGCGTCTCGGCATCGGCAACCTTCAGCGACAGGCCGGTATGCAGGAACCGGTCGCCGTCCTCGCCCTTGAGATTGACGGTGAAGGCATCGAGCGGCACAAAGATGGGCGGCGGGATCACGGGTGCGGCCGGTGCGGCGGGGACCGCCGGCTGCCGGTTGCCCAGGATGCTGCCCAGCGCGAAGCCTCCGACGCCCAGAACCAGGACAAGCACGCCGCCACCAATGAGCAGCATGCGGCCGCGCTTGCTTGAGGTGCCGCCAACCTGGGAAGGAGAAGCCGTGTTCGCCATGAGAAGCCTGTATCGGAATGCCTGCCATTCTTGCGGAATCGCAGGCCAGCAAAGGGCCGAAAAAAAGGGGGAAACCCTTTCAGCTTGGCCGTTTGAGCGGAAAGGGAGCAAGCATGGCTGCGCCAGCCGGCGTGCGGTGCGCGCCGGCTGCATGGTTAACGTGTGTTGGTCGCGGAACTTGAGTTACCGCCGTGCAGTCGTTATTGGCCGTGGCGGAACGCGGGCCCCGGCGGGTTCCTGAAGCCGGTGCCGTCATTCCCTACTAGGCTACTCGGGTAGTCGAATATGCGGGTTGCGGGGACTCTTCTATTTGCAAGTCGCTGTTATGAAACGATTTTTCAATTTGTACTCTTATATAAGATATAAGACATTTGACCGAGCCGGTGCTTCGGACTACAATCGCGACGTCAACGGAATTTCTACAACCAATTACTCAGCAGGTTCCCATGCTTGAAAACTATCGCGCCCATGTCGCCGAACGCGCTGCGCTCGGCATTCCTCCGCTGCCGCTGTCGGCAAAGCAGACCGCCGAGCTGGTCGAGCTGCTGAAGAACCCGCCGGCCGGCGAAGAGCAGGTCCTGGTCGAACTGATCACCCACCGCGTGCCCGCCGGCGTGGACGACGCCGCCAAGGTCAAGGCCGCCTTCCTGGCCGCGGTTGCGCAGGGCAAGGAAAGCTGCAAGCTGATCTCGCGCGCCAAGCGACCGAACTGCTGGGCACGATGCTTGGCGGCTACAACATCGCCCCGCTGATCGGCCTGCTCCAGGACGCGGAAGTTGGCACCGTTGCCGCTGAAGCGCTGAAGAAGACCCTGCTGATGTTCGACGCCTTCCATGACGTCAAGGAACTGGCGGACAAGGGCAACGCCAATGCCAAGGCCGTGCTGCAAAGCTGGGCCGACGCCGAGTGGTTCACGAGCCGCCCGGAAGTGCCGCAAAGCCTGACCATCACCGTGTTCAAGGTGCCGGGCGAAACCAACACCGACGACCTGTCGCCGGCTCCGGACGCCACCACGCGCCCGGATATCCCGATGCACGCGCTGGCGATGCTGAAGAACAAGCGCGAAGGCGCTGCGTTCCAGCCCGAAGAAGACGGCAAGCGCGGCCCGATCAAGTTCATCCAGTCGCTGGCCGAGAAGGGCAACCTGGTTGCCTACGTCGCGACGTGGTCGGTACTGGCTCCTCGCGCAAGTCCGCTACCAACTCGGTGCTGTGGTTCACCGGTGAAGACATTCCCTTCATCCCGAACAAGCGCTTCGGTGGCGTGTGCCTGGGCAGCAAGATTGCCCCGATCTTCTACAACACCATGGAAGACGCCGGCGCGCTGCCGATCGAGCTGGACGTGTCGCAGATGGAAATGGGCGACGTGGTCGAGCTGCGCCCGTACGAAGCAAGGCCCTGAAGAACGGCGCAGTGATCGCCGAGTTCAAGGTCAAGTCCGACGTGCTGTTCGACGAAGTCCGCGCCGGTGGCCGTATTCCGCTGATCGTCGGCCGTGGCCTGACCGCCAAGGCGCGCGAAGCGCTGGGCCTGGCCCCGTCGACGCTGTTCCGCCTGCCGCAGAACCCGGCCGATACCGGCAAGGGCTTCACGCTGGCCCAGAAGATGGTCGGCCGCGCGTGCGGCCTGGCCGAAGGCAGGGCATCCGCCCGGGCACGTACTGCGAACCGAAGATGACCTCGGTGGGCTCGCAGGACACCACCGGCCCGATGACCCGCGACGAGCTGAAGGACCTGGCCTGCCTGGGCTTCTCGGCCGACCTTGTGATGCAGTCGTTCTGCCACACCGCCGCCTATCCGAAGCCGGTCGACGTCAAGACCCACCACACGCTGCCCGAGTTCATCTCGACCCGCGGCGGCATCTCGCTGCGCCCGGGTGACGGCGTGATCCACTCGTGGCTGAACCGCATGCTGCTGCCCGACACCGTCGCACCGGCGGCGATTCGCACACCCGCTTCCCGATCGGCATCAGCTTCCCGGCCGGTTCGGGCCTGGTCGCCTTTGCCGCTGCCACCGGCGTGATGCCGCTGGACATGCCGGAATCGGTGCTGGTCCGCTTCAAGGGCAAGATGCAGCCGGGGGTGACCCTGCGCGACCTGGTCAACGCGATTCCGCTGTACGCCATCAAGCAAGGCCTGCTGACCGTGGCCAAGCAAGGCAAGCAGAACATCTTCTCGGGCCGTATCCTCGAAATCGAAGGCCTGCCTGACCTGAAGGTCGAGCAAGCGTTCGAACTGTCGGATGCCTCCGCCGAGCGTTCGGCCGCCGGTTGCTCGGTGCACCTGAACAAGGAACCGATCATCGAATACATCAACAGCAACATCACGCTGCTGAAGTGGATGATCGCCCAGGCTACCAGGATCCGCGCAGCCTGCAGCGCCGCATCGAGGCCATGCAAGCCTGGCTGGCCAAGCCGGAACTGCTGGCCCCGGACGCCGACGCCGAATACGCCGCCGTGATCGAGATCGACCTGGCCGACGTGCACGAGCCGATCGTGGCCTGCCCGAACGATCCGGACGACGTGAAGACGCTGTCGGAAGTCGCCGGCGCCAAGATCGACGAAGTGTTCATCGGTTCGTGCATGACCAACATCGGCCACTTCCGTGCAGCCTCCAAGCTGCTGGAAGGCAAGCGCGACATCCCGGTCAAGCTGTGGGTCGCCCCGCCGACCAAGATGGACCAGAAGCAGCTGACCGAGGAAGGCCACTACGGCGTGTTCGGCACGGCTGGTGCGCGTACCGAAATGCCGGGCTGCTCGCTGTGCATGGGTAACCAGGCACAGGTGCGCGAAGGCGCGACGGTGATGTCGACCTCGACCCGCAACTTCCCGAACCGTCTGGGCAAGAACACCAACGTGTACCTGGGTTCCGCCGAACTGGCCGCGATCTGCTCGCGCCTGGGTCGTATCCCGACCAAGGATGAGTACATGACCGATATTGGCGTCATCAACCAGAATGGCGACAAGATCTACAAGTACATGAACTTCGACCAGATCGAGGACTTCAAGGAAGTGGCGGATAGCGTGACGCTGTAAGGATTTGAGTGTTTTGCGGAAGGGCAACCCCTAGGGTTGCCCTTTTTACTTTTTCGGCATTTGTGCATCGTTGCTCACAAACTAGGCCCGGTGCAAAGTCCTTTATCGGGTCGTAGTTGAGCCGGCTATACAGCGCGGAATTGAGCCCGTGCGAAGTAAGCCGTGACAAGCAGGATGGTGCTGCTGGCTCACTTTTCCTGCCATGGCATCTCCTTCCAAAGTTGACGGAAGCTTGCCTCGCCGCGTTCAAGTTCAGCGGCGTACGCAGCCGGGGCGAGGTAGCGCAGCGGCGCAAACATGGCATCGGCTTGTTGTTTGAACTGCGGGTCCGCGGCGACTTTCGCCATAGCGTCGACGAGCTTCTTCTTTACTGGCTCCGGCAGCCCCTTGGGCGCGGCCAGACCGCGCAAGGATGCCAGCTCGATGTTGTAGCCCTGCTCGCGGAACGTTGAGACGTTCGGGGCCAGTACCGCGCGCGAAAGTCCCATCTGCCCCAGGAATTTCAGCGGCGTGCCACCCTTCTGATAAGCCAGCGCCTCTCCGACGTTAATGGCGCCAATCGTGATCTGTTGACCCGCCAGCGCGCCGCGGACTTCGCCGGCGCCTTGTAGCCTACGTGCGTCATCTTCACGCCCGCCGCCTTCTCGAACAGCAGCATCGCGAGATGGTCATCCGAGCCCACGCCCGTCGTGCCCACGGTGACCGCGCCCGGGTTCGCCCTGGCGTATTTCACAAGGGCAGCCAAGGAATCGATGTTGCTGGACTGATTGACGGTGAAGCGCCCGGGTCGTCCACCAGATTGCCAATGAGGTCGTAGCTCTTCCAGGTGAACGCCGTCTTGCGCTCAATCGGAATCGTCAGCAGGTTCGGCGTGTTGATGAAGCCGATTGTGTAGCCGTCTGGCGCGGCGCGCGCCAGCTCGGCAAAGCCAATGGCGCCACCAGCGCCTGGCTTGTTCTGGACGACAATGGTCGCGCCAAGTTCTTTCTCCAGATGCCGGGCGAGCAAGCGGGCCACCAGGTCAGTGCCGCCGCCGGGGGCGTACGCCACAATCATCTCGATTGGGCGACTGGGCCATGCGGCGGTCTCAGCCTTGGCGGCGACGGGCGCCATGGCGCCAAACACGCTGGCGAGCGAACACGCGGCCAGGCCGAGGGAAATACGCCGACGACGGAAGTCGGGATTGTGATGCATGCTTTTGTCTCCTTACCGACCTCAGGGGGCCGGCGTATTGTCGTGATTACTAGGTGCTCAGCTCGCAGCAACGAGCAATGCTGACTCCAGACGTTGCCTCGCTCTGGGCCAGACCTCGGGATTCACCAGGCGTTCGGGCTTGTCGCCAGTAGCGAGCAACTTCAGGATTTGCGTGGCAGCCAGCGTCGCGTTCCTGCGACGGGCGTCATGCGTCACGCCTGCTGTGTGAAAAGTCGCGACGACGTTCTCAAGCGTCAACAGCGGATGGCCTGGCGGAGGTGGCTCCTGGTCCCAGACGTCCAGGCCGGCGCCAGCGAGGTGTCCACCGGCCAACGATTCATACAGGGCCGCCTCATCGTGAATGCCACCGCGGGCGGTGCTGACGAAGATGCTGCCACGGCGCATTGCCGCGAACGCTTCGGCATTCATCATTCCCAGAGTGCTGGCGTCGCGCGGGCAGTGCAGCGAAACAATGTCGGCCGTGCGCAGCAGTTCGTCGAACGAGACAAGCTCGGCATCTCGCCTGGCCATCTCGGCACTATCGAGATAGGGGTCGTAGCCAATCACGCGCATGCCGAAGGCACGGCCAAGCGCCGCAGCGCGACTCCCTGCATGTCCGACGCGACCAGACCCAGCGTGCGACCACGGAGTTCGTGGCCCATCAGGTCTTCTCGGCTGCCGGTGGTATGTGTTTTCATGCGACGGTCCGACTCAGGAATGCGCCGCATCACGGACAGTATCAATCCGACCGCCAGCTCAGCTACGGAATCTGCGTTGCCGCCAGCCTGATTCATCACGGCCACGCCAGCTGCAGTGCAGGCATCGATATCAATCGTGTCGCACCCGGAGCCGCTCGATGACACCGCCAGGAGATTCGGGCAACGTGCAAGCAGCTCTGCGGTGACGAACCAGCGTCGGGGCAGCTCGTCCTTGGCGGCCGTAATCTGGTACACGTGCGCTTCGGATAGGCGTGCCCATGCTTCCTCGTCGGCACCTTCGCGCTGGCATGTGTGCAGGCTCACGTCGCAGGCATCGCCCACGATGCGATTGAAAGCAGGGTCGAGCCAGTAGTCGAATCGAACGACCTGGCGCTTTGCTGGCAGGGACTGACTCACAGTACCCCCTTGTCAGCCAGCGAGCGGTCCACCCAGGTACGGTCTGCACGGCCATGTGCAATGGATTCCAGAATTCCGGCTTCCGTGCGCTGTACCTCTTCCACGCGGACAGCAATCGCTTCGGCTTCCTCGGAGGGAACGACCAGGAGACCGTCACCATCGCCAATAATCAGGTCGCCAGGCCGGACCACCATGCCGTCGATGGAGACCGGAACGTGGAGTTCACCCGGGCCATCCTTGTAGGGTCCACGGTGCGAGACACCGCGTGCATAGACAGGCAGGGGCTCCTTGCCAATCGTGTCGCTGTCGCGAATCAAACCATCGATGACAAAGCCGGCGGCCCCGCGGGAGATGGCAAGCGCCAGCATAATCTCCCCGATGATGGCATTGGGCCCAACGCCACCGGCGTCGACAACGATGACGTCACCGGGGCCCGAGAGGTCGATGGCCTTGTGGACCATGAGATTGTCACCAGGACGCGTACGAACGGTAAGTGCTCGTCCGACCAGGTTACCGTCGCGACGGTGGAACGCACGCAGTTGACTGGTTCCCGTCGTGCGGCTCATCGCATCGCTGACATTGGCGACCGGGAAATGACGATATCGCTCCATCAGCGACGAACTGACAAGGTGTGCGGGACGGGGATGAATGCGAAAGCCGTGCGGCGAGGTCATTGTTCTGTCTCCTGTGTCGACCGTGAGGGGTTCTGTTGGAACGATTTGAAGGCTGCTACTCAATTCGGAGGGGGCGACGAATGCAATGCGCATCCACATCCACCACGCGGGTGATGCCCAACATAGCGAGGTCGCGAGAAATCTCGGCTTGCATCAAACTGATGCCGTGCGCGACTCCCTGGCGGGAACCGACTGCCGCCGCGTAGGCGAACGGTCGACCCACAAACACACATCGGGCACCCAAGGCAAGCGCCTTGATGACGTCGGTGCCGCGGCGTACGCCGCTGTCGAGCATCACAGGCAATTGCGGGACGGCTTCAACGACTTCGGGCAGGGCGCGCATGGGAGCAATGGCTCCATCAAGTTGCCGGCCACCGTGGTTTGAGACGATGATTCCGTCGACGCCGTGCTGATGAGCGAGACGTGCATCTTCTGAAGTCAGAATGCCCTTGACGACAAGCTGCCCGCGCCAGCGACGACGGATAGTGGCCAGGTGGTCCCATGTGAAATGCGCACGGTCCGAGAAATCCCGCTCCAGGTTGCGCGAGACGATGGGGGTGCCGCGATGGGCGTAGGCGTTCTCGAAGTGCGGCACGCCGTGGCGCAGCAGGGTCCGGGCAAAGGTGCCGAGCAGCCAGCGGGGATGGGTGATGCCTTGCCACGCAAGAGCGGCGCTTGGCCGCAGAGGCGTGGAAAACCCAGCGCGCACGTTGTTTTCGCGATTGCCCGCGACCGGCGTGTCCACGGTGATGACGAGCGTCTCGACCCTGGCCGCTTCAACGCGCGCCAGCAGGCCTTCGATGTGGTGCATGTCACCAGGAAGGTAGGCCTGGAACCAAGTCCCAGGAGCGGCTTCGATGACCTCTTCGAGCCGAATCAGCGATGAGCCGCTCATGATTGCCGGTACGGCCGCCTGCCAGGCCGCCTGTGCCATCACGACATCACCGCGGTAGGTGAATAGGGCAGAGATGCCCATTGGGGCCAGACCGAACGGCGCGGCGTATTGTCGACCGAACAAGCTAAAACTCAAGTCGCGAGTCGAGACTCCCATCAGTACGCGTGGTCGTAGCGCGATTTCCTCGAAGGACCGGCGGTTTTGGCTCAGGGAGACGTTGTCCTCGACCGCGCCGCTTACGTAGGCGTATAGCGGCTTGGGCAAACGCTTGCGAGCCAAAGGCTCGAAGTCCTTCAGCGACAACACCCGCTGCTTGAGCCAGGCTGCCTCTCCACCGCCAGGTGCTTTTGATGCCGCTTCACCCACGACCTTGTCACGGGATTGAAGTGCTGAGGTCTGGACGGTGTCGTCGATGGGAGCGGCTGGCATGGGAGAGATTGCTATGGGTTGGGGCCAATCTAGCAACCCTGTTGCAACGACAAAAGCGAAAAATAACGAAGATATAATTTCGCTTTTTGGAAAGTGTCGGTCATCGACCAATGAGGCATGCCATGACTCTCAAGCAGCTCGAGGCTTTCTACTGGGCGGCAACCTGCGTCAACTTCACAGTGGCTGCGGAACGCGTGCACCTGTCGGTTTCATCTCTATCGAAACGGATTGCTGAACTGGAGGCATCGTTGGGTGTTGAGCTGTTCGACCGGAGCGGGCGAAGCGCTGAACTGACCGCGCAGGGCGAGCAAATGCTGCCGCAGATTCGCGCGATGCTGCACGCCGCCGCCGAGCTGCAGCAATCGGCAGGGCAGCGTCACGGCTTGATTGGGCGGTGCCGTATCGGTTTGGGAGAGCTGAGCGGACTAACCTGGCTGCCCAGGCTCGTGCGTGACGTGTCGTCACGCCACCCGGGCCTGTTGCTGGAGCCCCATCTCAATATCGGGCAGGTCCTGGAGCAACGCCTCCATGATGGTGAGCTGGATATCGGCGTGTTGGCTGGGCCGTCCACCCGGAGCAGCCTGGCAGCCGAGCGCATTGGCCAGGTGGATTTTGCGTGGGCCGCTAGCCAGTCGTTCCTCGAGTTGGCCGGCACAGACAATCCACGGGTGCTAATGGGCGAGCAGACGTTACTGACGCTGCCCGTTGGTGCGGGGGGGACACGGGTACTCGACCAATGGCTCGCTCGCAGTGGACTCATGGTCGGCCGGCGCCTGATGTGCAATAGCTGGGGCGCTGTCGTCGGTATGATAGTTGAAGGGCTCGGTTTCGGATTCGTTCCGAGGTTGTGGGCCGACGCGCTTGTCGAACGCGGCGCAATGCAGATTCTGCCGGATAGCGACGCACTGGAGCCGCTTCACTATGCGGTTCAATGGCGCCGTGATGACACTCGGCCTTTGATTCTGGCGATGCGCGAGATTATTCGTGGCGCAATCGACTTCCAAGCTCCACGTTGTTTCGTCTAGGCACAGCGTCAGCAACATCGGAGCACCGTCGCTACCTGTGCGAACGCACCAAGGTGATATGCGGGACGGGTTCGGCTAGACACACAGAACCGAGGTACGCGCCTATATGGTGGGAGAACGCTGAGCGGCACCTGTGCTTTCCGGCCCGGCAAGCCCAGGCAAAGGTTTCAATCGAAAGCACCAGGCCGCAGTTCCCCTTCGACTATTTGGAAAGCGGCGCGTCGACAAGCAACTTTGACCTCAGCCGACGAATGCGAGGGTCAACGAAGTAGCCCCCGCCTTCGACGTACCGCAGGTACACCCGCTGGCACGAGCCGCACTCCAGAACAGTGCACCGATTGTAGGGGTAGTAGAGAGGTGAAATCGGTGCGTCGGCTGACCAAATGTTAGTGTTCTCGGGATGGAACTCCTCAAACGTGGCTCGCTATACACGTCCATGACGAGCGAGCCAATCGCTGTGAGCTGCTGCTCGGGAAAGGATATGGGAACGCTTGTCCATGCGTCGAGCGCCGGGGCGCTGCAGGCACAATCAGCGGTTATCGCATCGGTCCTGCGGGCCAGGGATTGCAGGACATCAAAGGGGACATACGAGTCATTTTCCATGGTGCGTCGTGCTCTGCGTGTGCAATCTTCAAACTCATGCTTCGCATCATAACGGCCTCTGCTACAACTGGTGTCACACCAATCGAAAGACGGGTGACTACCATTGTCACCGCGGAAGTGGGAGTGCGAATCTCATCGCTCCTGATGCTTCTCGCACACCAAGACTGGCCAGCATCTACAGCACGCTCGGTTCGTCCCTTATGAAGCCGTAGCTAGAGTTCAGCTTTCAATAGGGTTGTCTCGCTGATAACGCTGTGAGCGAATTCGCGAGAAGCCAATAATTCCAGAGGGATGGCAGCAGGGTCAGCGAGCGTGAAGCCAAGGCGGGAGAAATAGCCGGCTGCAGCTTTGGTCCCCACGACCAAGGCATCGATGCCACGCAGCCGGACATCAGCGACCAGTGCAGAAACCAGCAAAGCCGCCAGCCCCGCCCGTCTCGCGCGCTGTTCCACAGCGACCCCTCGCAACAGGCCAATGCTGCCACCAAACATCTCAATGCCGGCGCAGGCGAGGAGGCCGGTCCTATCCCGGCTGACATGAAATTGCACCGCCTTATTGCGTATCCCGCCAACGGGCAGTGAACACGACCGAAGCAATGCTTCGACATCGAGCAGGTCTGCCGTGGTCGCATGACGCGGCCTCATAGTCTTGACTGAAAGTCTGAATGAATGCCTCTGGGTTCTGACCATGGCCCCCGAGTGTGTCGCTCGCGCCTTCTAGTCATCGTAGTCGTCATGCCAGCGTCGCCATTCGCGCCGGCGCTCCCGCCATTCATGCTCCCTCCATCGCTGTTCGCGCCATTCTCGCTCTCTCCAGGCGCGCGCCCGCCAGTCGCCATAGTAGGCCGGAGCCGCTACCACGGGAGCTGGCTGGACGACCACCGGAGCCGGCTCGTAATAGACGGGCGGCGGGGCGACAATTACTGGCGCGGGGATGCCGATACCGATACCGACATCCACCCGCGCCTCAGCTATGTTGGAGCCGAGCGCAGTAACGCCGACTAAAAGCAAGAGCGCTGCTGCCTTTCGCATGATGTCCTCCTTTCTTCTCTTGCAGAGACTCTAGGTCAACATGGCTCGACGGTGTATTAGCGGACTTGCATAGCGGTGACTTTGTGTAACGCGACGTCGAGGCACCAGGTATCCAGCCGGACTTCATGGGCAACAAGGAGGAAATCGACAATCTTCATTACAGACCGAGGCCGGAGTACTTGGGGACGGACGAAACCTCGTGCTGTGCGTGGAGGCGGATTCGGCCAAGCTCGCCCCTGCGCTTGCTTGTTTCAGAAGTTACCGAATGTCACGAGGTCTGCGTCAACTCGGCTCGGAACAGCGCCGTTCTTTCCCGGTAAGCACGGCGCATTGCCGAGCTTCCAAAATTCCTCAGGAGTTCACGTCATGAAGAAGCTGTTCGCTGCTCTCGCCTCTGCAGCCCTCGTCGGCACCGTTTTCGCGCAGACGGGCGTCCCGGCTTCCGCGACTCAATCGCAAGCCGAGGCGACGAAGGCGCAGGTAAATGTCGTCAAGGATAAGAGCGCCACTCAGGAAAAAGCCGACAAGAACAAGAAAAGTGTCGGTGCGCAGGAGGGCGTAGCGAAGGCTCAACCCAGGGCTCACCAGGCGAAGCCAGACGTTACAGCCAAATCCAATAAGTCTGCCGCCAAGGGGGCTCAACACAAGGCGAGCAAGATGGGGGCAGCCAATACCGAGGCCGTTAAGTCGAAGGCTGATGTGAAGAGTGATGCCGCCCAGGCCAAGGCCAAGGCGGACGTCACCAAGCCCTAAGTTCAGTCGGGCACATCGAAGTCGGTAGCTACCGCAAACGTAGACAACACGAAGAAGCAATCAGCCGCTCCCATCGAGCAGACTGGGATACGCTGCTAATGGCGAAGGCCATTGCGACGAAGCTCGAGTGTAGGAGCCTTACGGAGAGTGCCGGGAAGCCGGGAGGCCAGCTTGGCCTCTCCGCATTTTTAAAATGAGGGACGCGCCGTGAAAACACTTCTCGCATTGCTGATTGCCGTATCTACGCTGCTTGGCGGTTGCGTCGTGGTTCCGTACGATGGCGGGTACTATGGTCCGTATCGGTACGGAGGCCATGGACACCACGGATACCACGGACGCTACGGAGATGGCTATTAAGCCGAAAAGAAAGGCCGCGGCTGTCATTGTGCTACGCGACGGCGAGGGCACGGCCGTTCGCCAGGCGTGAACACTGCGCCGCGATAGAACAAGACTTCCCCTGATGGATGTGGAGGATGCCCGTTCGTCCGCGTCTCATCGGCCTTGGCTTCTTCCTGTCGTACCCTGCCCCGCAGGGTGAACTCATCGTGCAGAGGAGCAAGTTCGGGCGTTGGCTCCATGACCAACGGAGGAAATGAACTGGCCCAGCCACACAAGTCCTTGCGGCCAAAGGCCAAGCTTCGCAGCCCAGCCGATAGATTCTCCTCTCTGACGCAGAGTCATGGCGCCGGTATCGGCGCCGGAGGACTATCACGCCGGTTTCACCGGATAAGGGCAAGGGCGGAGCGCAATAGAGACCCGCATGTCTGCTAGCTCACATAGCCGCTTCCCACGGTGCGCACAAGGCGGATATTCTGTGCCGAAAAATACAAGAGATAACCATGTGTGGACGCATTGCACAATATAGCCGACTTGACGTATGGGAAGCAGGAGTGGGCTTGCGATGCGTCCCTCCGGGGTCAATTCCGCCGAGCTACAACATCGCACCGAGCCACAGTCCCTTGGTGCTGCATAGGCTGGGCGAGGGGGACGCACCTAGCGCCGAGTGCGTCCGATGGGGTTGCAAGCCGAATCGACCTTATCCTACCTACTTTGTCATCAACGTTCGGGTCGACAGGGTGGCGACGAGCGACTACTTCAAACCGCTGTGGCGGAGGCGGCAAAGAGTGATTGTGCCCGTTGATGGCTGGTACGAATGGCCAGTGATACAAGGCATTAAGCGGCCTCAATTTATTAGTCGAAAGGATGGAGCGTGTTTCCTTGCGGCCTTGGCATATTGGGAAACTGGCGTCATGGTTCAGCCTGAGGGGGCGGGCTTTGTCATCATTACCGACGATGCAAGGGGAGGTTTGACCGATATTCATGACAGCCGGCCAATAGTTCTTTCAGGCGTCGATGCCCTGGCATGGATGGACCCGGAGCTAACACCCCGGGGAGCGTCAGTGTTGATGCACCACCACTGCCTTCCTATCGAGGCATTCCAGTGGTGGGAGGTCGGCTTGGCAGTCGGGAAAACGGAGAATGAGGGCAAGGAACTGATTCGGCGCGTGGGCACCGGGAGGCTGACGTGAAACGTATATTCGCTACATTACTTGCTGCGCTGCCGGCCTTTGCGTTCGCTGCCACGATAGTCGATTTTGACAGCGATGTCGTTGGAGCGCCACCTCCTGGCTGGACTATTGGCTCAACTGGCGGTGGCTCTCCGAAATGGTCCGTGCAAGGAGACTCGACGGCCCCCAGCCCACCAAACGTTCTGAAGCAGCTGGGAATCGGAACGTTTCCCTGGTGTGTGAAGAAGGACATCGCCATCGCAGACGGCTTCGTCGAGGTCAAGCTCAAGCCGCTCAGCGGAAAAGAGGACCAGGCCGGTGGCGTTGTGTGGCGCTGGACAAGCGGCGAGAGCTACTATCTGGCGCGCGTAAACGCTCTGGAAAACAACATCGCCTTCTACTACGTCGAGCGTGGAAGGCGAAGAGAACTCAAAGCTGTCGACGTAAAAGTCCGTCGTGATGCCTGGCAAACGCTCCGCGCCGAATTCAGCGGAACGCACGTCCGCGTGTTTTTCAACGGCAAGCCTTACATCGAAGCCGACGACCACCATATTGCCGGGCCGGGAGCCGTCGGGGTTTGGACGAAAGCCGACAGCGTAACGGCGTTCGACGACTTCAGCTACGACGGAACGCACTGACGAGCACCGGGTGCTCAATGGCCGTGTTCAAGTGTGAGCTTAGAAAGCACGGACCCAAGGGATTGCGCGATGCACCCGTACCCGATCAGGCCGGTACGCTCGCGCAACCTTGGTGGATTCGACCAATTTTACCCAGCCTCAGTGCTTGTGGGTGTGTTTGGTGGTGTTGCGATGCATGCGATTGTCTTGGGCCTTTTCGTGATTTGACCCCTCCGAACTCCTTCGGTCCTCAGCACGCTGCAAGCCCTTGTCGCGGTCGCTAGAAAATGAGCCATTGGAATTTATCGCAGCCTCATTGCTGGCGTGACCGGACGTTGGGCCGCCGAAGTTGCCACCATTGCCACCCCCTCCGCCACCGCCACGCGCAGAGGCACCAAAACTCAGACCAATCAGCAAACTTCCGACCGCAACTACCAATGTCTTCTTCATCATGACGTCCCCCTGGAGGTATCGAGGCAAAGCCTCGTTCGCCTCCAATATATCTTAATGTGGCTTGGACCTGCGTAACAAACGGTAAGGGTCCGGTTGTAGCCGGTGAGAGCCTGAAAATAGTGAAATGGTCCAGTACAGCGCTAGCCACGGCCTTTTCAACTAATTGTCGCGTCCAGGCTTTTCGCCTGAGACGCGCCGCAATCTAACGAATGCTACTTGGCAATGGCTCCGCTCTTCAGATGCTCCTCTGCATACGGAAACACGAATTCCGAATTCGGGCGTATCAGTTCCGTGTCCTTGTTCGCGTAGTGCAGACGCGATAGCAAGTCCTTAATGACACTGAGGCGCGCGACGCGCTTGTCGTCGGCCCTCACGACGTTCCATGGAACGACTCCACTTGTTCGCTCGAACATGTCGTTTCGTGCCTTGCTGTATTTTTTCCACAACGAGACAGCCTGCTCGTCGATGGGGCTGACTTTCCACTGCTTTAGGGGGTCTTGCTGGCGGTCCTTGATGCGCCTCTTCTGTTCGGCTTTCGTGATGTCCAGGTAGTACTTGATGAGTCGAATGCCAGAACGCACCAGCATTCCTTCGAACTCTGGGACGCTCGACATAAACTCCTCGTGCTCGGCATCTGTGCAGAATCCCATCACGTGCTCGACGCCTGCCCGGTTGTACCAACTGCGATTGAAAAGCGTAAATTCACCTGCGGCAGGCAGTTCGGCCGCATAGCGCCGGAAGTACCAGGAGCCTCGGTCGCGGTCGGATGGCTTACCGAGCGCAACTACTCGAGTTTCTCGGGGACTGAGATGCTCAACGATGCGCTTAATGGTTCCATCCTTGCCGGCAGCATCTCTGCCCTCAAAAATCACCAGAATCCTGTCGTCGCAGCTGATGAAGTGCTTTTGCAGCTTAACGAGTTCGATCTGAAGCAAGCGTAGATTCTCCTCATACTCCTCGTGAGAGAGGGCGCTCTTCTCAGGCGAAGTCTCTTTGCTACTTGCCTTCATTTTCATGATTGTGCGTCCTTGAATGCTTCGGGCGTCGCTTGCATTTCTCGCCCCCTTATTAGGATGCCGCAGCCGGCGCAGCGACCGGGGACTGCGAAGGTGAAAAGAGGTCCCCGTCCGCGGTGCGATGAGCTTTCACACTTCGGGGGCGCGCTTGCCCTTGCTTGAAAATGCCGCAGCTGCTACGAGAGTATTCATACGGCGATTAACCCATCATATATTACGGCTGTATCGCTGCCGGAAGAAGAGGATGGCTCCCTAAATATGGATTTGCTTCGTAAGCAACTCGATAGGCGTAGGGAATTTGCTGCCAAAACTCTAGAGTCCTACGAGCGGAATCGTGCTCCACTCGGTATCATCGGACAGCGCTTGGGGTGTGATGTTATTGACTTGGTTCGCGGCTGGCCAAGCAATGCGCCCAAAGCTGGAAGTGGGGAGCGGCTGGAGACGTCGAATTTTAGGGAATTCGGAACCATGTATTCTCATGAAGGGCAACTAGGCTGCGGGTGCTGCATGACAGCGGCTTCCCGGTACCGCACAAGCCGATCCAGGGTGATGCGCTGCGCGTGGCAATGTACCGTGCGATGGGGACAGCCGTGGCGGGGTAGTGACTGCGCCCGGTGACCCGGGCGCGCACGCTGATCGCCGCGTACAAGAGGGCGGGCGAATCGCTTGGCAGGTCGTGTCCGCGCTGCGCTATCATGCGGTCCTGCCCAACCAGGCAATTTCCACGCACGACTCATGCATCACGTTGTACTGCGCGCTTCGCTGGCGCTGAGCTGTTTTGTCCTCTCTCAATCCGCTTTCGCCGCAGATGTCCAGGCCGGCAAGGAAGTGTTCTCTACCCGCTGCGCGTCCTGCCATAGCGTGGGGCCTTCCGCGCGCGGCGGCTTCGGGCCGCAGCTCAACGCCATTGTCGGCAGGCGGGCGGGCAGCACTGCAGACTATCGGTATTCACCGGAGATGACCGCGTCGGGCGTGGTGTGGACGCCCGATACGCTGCGTGCCTTCGTCAAGGCGCCGGCAAGGTCGTGCCGGGCACGCGCATGCGCTTCTGGGGAATCGGCAACGACAGACAGATCGACGATCTGATTGCCTACCTGCAGACCTACCAGTAGGCACAGGCTGTTCGCCGTCGATTCACGGAACAGCCCGCCATCGTCTTTATTCCAGCGGCGAAGCGTCGACCGGCTGATGCATGCTGATCGCCATGCGATTCCAGGCATTGATCGCCGCCACCGCCCACGTCACTTCCACGACTTCCTGTTCGGTGAAGTGTGCCAGCATGGCCTGGTATTCCGCGTCGCGGTCCGCGTGGCCATCGGGGAGCCGCGTCAGCGTCTCGGCCCATGCCAGGGCCGCCTGCTCCCTGGGGGTGAAGAGATCGGTCTCTCGCCAGGCAGACAGGACGTTCAGGCGTTTCCACGATTCACCGCCCTTGCGCAGATCCCGTACGTGCATATCAAGGCAGTACGCGCAGCCGTTGATTTGCGACACGCGTGTCTGCACGAGCTCGAGAAGCAGGCTGCCTGCGGAAGACTTTGCCAGCGCCTGGTTGACACCGTAGAGGGACTTGTAGGGGGCCGGGGCAAGAGTGTTCCACGGAAGACGGGGTGCATGCATGATGATTTCCTTTGAGTGAATGGATAGAACGGTTCGGAATAGCGTGACATGCGCGCTTTCCACGGTCGGGGCTAAACCAGCGCGTCATCGCGCAGCCATTGCGCCGCCTGGGCTTCGACGGCGGATTGCGGTACCTCTGCAAAGGCCAGATCCGTGGCATGCGTGAACCGGATGTCCCGGATGCCGATGACACCGAGCGCGGCGGAAAGATACGGGCGAAAGAAGTCGGGCTGCACTGGGGGATCGCGGAACATGGCACCGCCGGATGTGACCGCCACGAACGTCGGGCGATCAGGCAACAGGCCGATCTTTCCTTTGGCCGTGGACGCGAATGTCACGTCGCGCCGAACCACAAGGTCGATCCAGTTCTTGAGCACGGCCGGCAGCGTGAAGTTGTACACCGGGGTGGAAATCCACAGCAGATCGGCTTGCTCGAGTTCACGGATCAGCTCGTCCGACACGGCAAGCGCTTCGCCAAAACGTTCCCGGGCCTCAGCGACGGGCAGGAGCAGTGATTCCGCATACTCGGCGGTGATGGCCGGCAGCGGTTCGGTGCCAAGGTTGCGTCTCGTGACACGCACCTCCCGTCCGCAGTGTGCGGACAGCGCCGGAAGCAGTTGCTGCGACAGGTGCCGGCTCGTGGAATAGTCGCGGCGCGGGCTGCAATCGAGCAGCAGCATGTCGAGGGTTTTCATTACAGCTCCACGCTGAAGTGGAGGCCCTGGGCGAGCAGGCCCGAATGGAAGTAGAAGCGTTGGGCCAGCGCGTTCGACAGGGCGGTATCCAGGACAAGCTTCTGGCAGCCTTCGGCGAGGCCGAGCTGCGCAGCGCGTCCAGCAGACGCTCTCCGTGGCCTTGCCCGCGGCCCTCGACATCGGTGATCAGATCGTCGACATAGAGGAAGCTGCCGTGGATCATGTTGTCGAGGCGACGATATCCCGCCAATGACACGGGCTGGTCGTCGTGCCACAGCCCGAGCAATCTGTACCCTTGCCCCCGTTGCAGGGTGACACAGGCCAGAAGGTCTTCCGGTGTCTTCAGCCTGGGGCGCAGTTGCCGCATGACCTGGAAGCAGGCACGAATGTCTGCCTCCGTCTCTGCATGCCTGAGAATCAGGTTGTCTGTCATGGTGCCGATCTGTGCTGGTTGGTATAGCCTCCAATTTAGGCGAGCCATGACACAGCCAACAGGCACATGTTTTCCGCTTTCGACTAGGCCATGCCCCCCGAGCGAAAGTTCGATCGATGAGGCGTCCTATGCTTTCAGCGTCTGCATCAGCGCCTCAACCAGGCGAGTGGCCTCGGCCTGGCTACGGAGATTGGTGAAGCCCATCATCAGGCCGCGCCGCCCGGGTTCACCATGTCGCCACGCGGTCAGCGAATGAACGGCGAACCCTGCCGCGCGGGCGCGCCGGGCCATGGCCATATCGTCAAGGTCGTCCCGGACGTCGACCAGCAGGTGCATGCCTCCGTCCCGCAGGCAAACCGTGAAGCCGTCCGCTTCGTAGGGAGCCAGTGCCTCGGCCAGCATTGCGCGCCGTCGAGCGTAAATCGTGCGCATGCGTTTGATATGCCGGGCGAAGTGCCCCTCGGCAATGAACTCCGCTGCGACGGCTTGCAAGAGCTCGGGGCAGCCGCCATGCACCGTGCGCCTGCAGGCGACGTCCACGTCAGGTACCAGGCCTTCCGGCACAACCACGTATGAGAGCCGCAGGCCCGGGTAAAGAACCTTGCTGAGCGTGCCGCAATAGATGACCCGGCCAGCGGTGTCCAGGCTCTTCAATGCCGGCAACGGGTGGCCGCGGTAGCGATACTCGCCGTCATAATCGTCCTCGATGATCCACGCCCCTCGGTTGACGGCCCAGTCGAGCAGCTCGATGCGGCGCTGCAATGTCAAAGCGACGCCAGTCGGGCTCTGGTGCGATGGCGTCACCACGGCAAGGCGCGCATCCGGGAAGTGCCGGCGCCGAATTCGACGTCGATGCCATGCTCATCGACTGGCACGGGGCGTACGTGCATGCCCAACTGCCTGAGCCACTGGGCTGTCGGCGGGTAGCCCGGATGCTCGACCCACGCGCCTTCGCCCGCCAGGCTGAGTGCATCCACGATCAGCGCGAGGCTCGCGGTATAGGCCGGTACGACAAACACCTGGTGCGGCCGGGCGTCGATGCCGCGCGAGCGTTGCAGATAGGTGGCCAGCGCTTCCCGTAGCGGAGCCAATCCGGCCGGGGGCGGCTTGGTCAGCGAGCCGGCCCGGCGAACCTGCCGTGCCATCAGCCTTGTCCAGAGTTTTCGCGGGAATTCATCCAGCGCGGGAAGCCCCAGTTGCAAGGACGCGGGCGTCCGCCATCCATCTCGATGGCAATATCGGCGGATTCGCGGGCTGGCGGCGCGCGGCCGGAATCCGTGGCGGTCTCCAACTGCCGGGGTCGCCGTGACGTCACCTGTTCGGAAACGTAGGTGCCCGCAGGGCCCTTGGCGATCAGGTAACCTTCGCCCAAGAGCCTGTCGTAGGCGACCTGGACGGTGCCGCGGGCCACTCCCAGCTCGACGGCAAACGCACGCAAGGATGGCACCCGCTGGCCGGGTTTCAGTTGTCCTTGCTGGATCAGGGCACGAATCCGGGCGTAGATCTGCTCATGCAGCGGCGCAGCATGAGACGTAGCCTGAAGCGGTGGCTTCGTCATGCGTGAGGGGTCCTGTTGATCAGTTTGACTCGACACTGCCGAGTTTACATCGCGGCGCGAGGCGCGGCCTTTGGCAGGCCGCGCCACTCAGCCTTGCAGGAGACCTGCAAGCATTGGCCGGAGCGCGATCAACGTGGGGATGGCGGTGAATGCGCCTTGCGCGACTACGGGAAGCATCTGCTTTTCCTTCGATCTGCCGTTCCCTCATCGACGCGCCTGGCGGCCGATGGTGGGCGAACGGGAATCAGCCCCGCGGCGCCATGGCTCACTTCACGGTACCCGTCCGGCCGCAAGCCGGTGCGCAAGACTAGGCGCCGGCAGCAGCGCTTCGGCCTTCACGCCCGGCAGGTTCTCCACGCGCAGCGTCTGCGGCATGGTCAGTGAAATGCCGGCGCCGCGCAGTCGCTTCAGGATCTCGAACAGCAGATCGCTCTTGGTCGAGGCGGCAATGCGCGGGTTGGCCACGTAGCCGGTCACGCTCAGGGTGATGCCGTTGGGCGCAAGCTGGCTGAAGGTGACCGAAGGCACCGGGTGGTCCAGGATCGTCTCGTTGTCGAGATAGGCGTCGAGCAGCAGGTCGCGCACCTGTTCCGGGTCGGTGTTGAGCGGAAAGGTGAGCTGCAGCGTGGCTACGCCTTGGGTGCTGTTGCTCATGGTCACATTGCGCACGTTCTGCGAGATGAGCTGCGAGTTCGGCACGATCATGGTGGAGCGGTCGCCAAGCTGGATCTCGGTGGCGCGTACGTTGATGCGGCGGATATCGCCTTCCACCCCGCCGATGCTGACCATGTCGCCGACCTTCACCGGACGCTCGGTCAGCAGGATCAGGCCGGACACGAAGTTCTTGACGATCTCCTGCAGGCCGAAGCCGATCCCGACGGACAACGCGCTGACGATCCAGGCCAGGTTCTCCCACTTCACGCCGAGCAGCGACAGCGTCAGCAGCACGATCAGCACATAGCCGACATTGCTGAACAGCGTGATCAGCGACGCGCGCAGGCCCGGCTCCATGCACATGCGCGGCAGCAGTTCCGCATCCAGCCAGCGCCGCACCGAGCGCAGCAGCCAGATACCGACCGACAGCGCGATCACGGCATTGACGATGCGCTCGGGCATGATGTTGTAGCTGCGCAGCTTGTCGCCGCCAAGCACCGTCAGCAGGCTATCGAGTAGTTCCGCCGGCGTGGTGCCGAAGCCGCCGGTCAGCAGCGCAATGACGGCAATGACCGTCAGCACGCTGGTGCCGAGGCCTGCCAGCAGTGTCGACGTCTGTCCGAGCCGGATGTCGTCCACGCCGAAGAGCTGCCGGATCACCCGGCCGCTCGTGTGTTGCGTCGAGAACAGGCTTTCGCAGGTATCGCGCGTGAGCTGCGTCAGCAGGTACAGCGTGCACAGCACGATGTCGAACCAGACCAGCTCGTAGGTGACGAAGCGGGCAAAGCTGACATAGCCCGCGAGCAGCGCCATGAGCGCGACGATCACCGCAAGCGTGACGCCCGCGTGGATCATGCCCGCCAGCGTGGCACGTGCCTCGGCGCGCTCGCCGGCCGCGGCCAGCCCGCTGCGTACGCGGTTCGCGCGCAGCAGCGCCGCGCCGATCGTGAACACCACCACCAGCGACACCAGGCCGCGGCCCAGCACCGTGAACGGCACGCTGGTATCGGCAATATGGTTCAGCAGTTCGAGCGTGCCCGCCAGCAGCAACAGCCCGGCCAGCGCGCGCGGAAATGGTTTGAGCGCCAGCGCCACCGGATCTGCCAGCGCCGGCAGCCGCCACGACGGATGACGCGTGCACAACAGCGCGCGGCCGAGTCCTGCGATCAGCGCGCTGGTCAGCATCAGCCTGGCCATCTGGTTCAGCAGGTCCTGCAGGTCGGCGGGCGGCTCGTAGTGGCGCGTGAAGGCGTAATAGGCCAGCTGCACCGCCAGCGCCGTCGTGGCCAACGTGGTGAGCGTGGTTGCCAGGGCCAGGGCACTGCGCCGCAACCGGCTTTCGGGCAGGCGCGTCAGGCAGAACCATGCGGCGGCGCGTTCGGCCAGGCGCCGGCCCAGCGACCACACGGCAAGCGCCAGCGCGAGCAGCAGGGCCGTGGCGGCGCGGTTTCCAGGCTCCCAGGCAGTCTCCAGCAGCGGCACGACTTCGTCGGCGAACGCTGCCATGCGTGCGCTGTCGTCCTCGGACGGCTTAAACAGTGGCGCCCAGAACTGCGGGTTCAGGATGCTCTCCGAGCGCAGCGCGAACTGGTCCTTCATCTTGCTGCGCTGCAGCTTGGCGAGCTGGGCATTCAGGTTCTCGATGTTCTCCTTGCCTTCGGCGGCCTGCTTCAGCGCGTTGTCGAGCTGGACCTTGCGCGCATTGAGCTCGGCGCGCTGCCGTGCCACCGCCTTCGTTTCCGGCGTGGTGCCCGGTGCGGGCGGCGGTCCCAGCACGTCGAGCTGCGCCTGCAACTGCGCGCGCTGGGGCGTCAGGGTGGCGCTCAGCTTGTCGACGTCGCTCGCGAGCTGGTGCAGGGATTCGTCCAGGTCGCCCAGCCGCATGTTGCCGTTAACGCTGGAGGCAGACTGCTTGATGCGGTCCTGCTCGGTCTGCAGCGCTTGAGCTCGGCCATGGCCTCGGCGTGCGTGAGGGCCGGGGGCTGGTCCGCCTCGGGGGCGGATGCAGGGGCGGCGGCCATCGCAGCCGGCATCAGGTGGAACAGTGCTGTCAGCACAAGGCTCAGGGTGAGCCACGATAGTCTGCGCATGGCGGATTCACGTTGGGACGTGGCCGCCCGGACATTGCTGCCGACACCTGGGCAAGTGCCCTGCGCCGCATGGCAGGGAGCGAATGCCTCTAGGGTACGGATAGGTCCGGGGGCGCGGATGACGACACAGGAAGCGGCCGTCACAGGGTGACCCGGCTGCTTCCACGAAATTGACCGGCTACATGCGGCAAGCCGGCTGGATGAAGGGCGGGCCACGCGGGCTGTCCGCCGGACCCGTGATTATAGGGAAGCGTTCAGATCACACAGGGTCGCATGCGGCTTATGCATCCCCTGGCAGTTGTAATTGTCCGTTACCGGGGGAAGCGCGCGTTACAAGGCTAACAACTGCGGCGCCGGCCGAAACACCTGATCGCCGGGTTCTTGTGCATGATGACATCACGACATCAGTACCCGATGTCCCCGAACAGGAGTCAGACATGCGCCCCTCTATCCGTATCGCTTCCGCTGCCGCCGTGTCGCTTGCCCTGCTGGCCGCCGGGCCTGCGTCGGCGCATGGCCGCTACCATGGCGGCGGCTCCGAGGCCGGCGTAGCGCTGGCCGTTGGCGCGCTGGTCGGCCTGGCCAACGTCCGTAGATGGGCCGGGAAGAGCCATAGGTCAACCCGCGCACGGCGCATCACCCGGCCAAGGGCGTTGATGCTTTTGGTGAACCGACTCAACCGCGGTGGTGCGTTCGCGCGCCAAGCTTACGATATGACCTCTTCAGAGCAATTTGCATGCCTCGTCGAACTCCAGGCGCGGGCTGCGCGGAA
>LRMT01000041.1 GCA_001725945.1 Cupriavidus sp. UYMMa02A
CCGCGCCCAGGCGCCGGCCTCGCGCCGCAGGCGCGCAGCCACGCAGCCCACTCAGGCCGCGCAGGCAGCGGACGCGAACAATCCGGCCACGCATCCGGTGCAGCCGTTCGCCGGCATTGCCTCGGAAAACATCTTCAACGTGCCGCGCCGCGATATTGCCGCCGAGGCACGGTCGCAGCAGGACCGTTCCGTGACACAGCCCGGCAATAACGCGCCGGTCTGGCGCGAGATCAATTCCGACCAGGCCCACTACAGCAGCCTGCCGGCCAAGGAAGCCGGCGTGCTGATCCAGCGCACCGGGCAGCAATGGCGGCTGTTCCGCAATGGCGTGATCACGGTGTGGGGCGGCTGGCTTCTCGTCATCGTGCCGCTCGCGATCCTCGGCTTCTTCGCCTGGCGCGGCATGATCCCGCTGCGCGAGCCGCGCACCGGCCGCATGATCGAGCGCTTCACGCCGTTCGAGCGCATCGTCCACTGGACCATGGCGATCTCGTTCGTGCTGCTGGCGATCTCGGGCATCGTGATGCTGTTCGGCAAGCATTTCATGCTGCCGGTCATGGGGCACACGCTGTTCGGCTGGCTGACGTACCTGCTGAAGAACATCCATAACCTGGCCGGCCCGGTGTTCACACTGTCGATCATCGTCGCCTTCGCGATCTTCGTGCGCGACAACATTCCGAGCCGCGATGATGTCCGCTGGGTGACTAGCCTGGGCGGACTGGCCAGCGGCAAGCATGTGCCGAGCGCCGGTTCAATTTCGGCGAGAAGATGTGGTTCTGGGGCGGGCTGGTGATCTTCGGGCTGATCCTGTCCGCGTCAGGCTGGGTGCTCGACATGATCGTGCCGGGTCTCGACTACTACCGCGCGACGATGCAGATCGCCAACGTGATCCATGGCATTGCTGCCGTGCTGATGATCGCCATGTCGCTGGGCCACATCTACATGGGCACCATCGGCATGGAAGGGGCCTACCGCGCGATGCGCGACGGCTGGGTCGACGAGGCTGGGCCAAGGAACACCACGAGCTCTGGTACGACGACATCAAGGCCGGCAAGATCCCGGCCCAACGCTCGGCAACGCCGGAACCAGGCACCGCCGGCCGGCGCAGCCCGGGCGAGGCCTGAAACATTGTTGCCGACCCGCTTTCACGGATCACGACCATGAAACGCATCCTGATGCTGATTGCCCTGGCCGCCGGTGCCCAGGGCGCACTGGCCAAGCTGCCGCCGCCGACCGAAGCGCAGAAGGCCAAGGCCGAAGAGACCAGCGCGCGCGGCGTGGGCCGACAAGGTGGCCGCGTTCCAGCTGTGCAAGGCGCAGGACAAGACCGCGGCGCACTACTACAGCGACATGAGGCGCACGGCAAGCGCCGGGGGAAGCTGCGCAGATGGCCGCGTGCGCGACCCGGGTTCCTTCGCGCCGCCCGCCGCACCGGCGGCCGCTGCGGCAGTACAATCGACCGCAAAGACGCCCTAAACACGGCCCCATCGCTTGGCGACTGCGTGGGGCAAACCTGAGCAGCCCCGACTCCGCCACTCATGCCCTTGCGTCCCGAACTTACCCACGCGGCCGTTCCCCTGATCGAAGAAGTCGAGGTCGTCGACGAGCTCGGCGCGCGCGCCCGGCCTACCTGCCCGGCGAGCGCCCCCTGACGGTCTATCTCGACAAGCGCGAGCTGGTCACGCTGATGACGCTGGGCGGCGCGCCCGAGCACCTTGTGCTTGGCTACCTGCGCAACCAGCGGCTGGTGGAATCGGTCGAGGACATCGCCGCCGTGCAGGTGGACTGGGAAACCGAATCCGCAGCGGTGACCACCCGGACCGGGGTCGACCGCATCGAGGAGCGCACCGCGCGCCGCGTGGTGACCACCGGTTGCGGGCAGGGTACGGTATTCGGCTCATTGCTGGACGAGATCGACAATATCCAGCTGCCCGCCGGGGCCACGCTCGACCAGGACACCCTGTACGCCATCATCGACACCATCCGCCTGCAGCAGTCGGTGTACAAGCAGGCCGGCTCGGTGCACGGTTGCGCCTTGTTCCGCGGCAGCGAGCTGCTGATGTTCGTGGAGGACGTGGGCCGCACAATGCTGTGGACGCGATTGCCGGGCGCATGTGGCTGGAAGACATGCGCGGCGACGACAAGGTGTTCTACACCACCGGCCGGCTGACCTCGGAAATGGTGATCAAGGGCGCGCAGATGGGCATCCCGTTCCTGTTGTCGCGCTCGGGCGTGACGCAGATGGGCTACCAGATGGCGCAGCGGGTCAACCTGACGCTGTTCGCGAGGTGTACGGGCAAGCATTTCCTGCTGTACACGGGCAAGGAGCGTTTCCACCATCGGCTGCCCGAGGAAGTAGTCGCCTAATCATCACTTCAACGGATCCCCCGGCGCGCAGGCGGATTGGTTGTACAATGCGGCGCACTCCGCCTCAGCGCCTCAGCGTTTACCCGCCCGACCCTATGAGCATCAAATCCGACAAGTGGATCCGCCGCATGGCGGAACAGCACCGCATGATCGAACCGTTCGCGCCCGGCCAGGTGCGGGAGTCTGACGGGCGCAAGATCGTGTCGTACGGCACCTCGAGCTACGGCTACGACATCCGCTGCGCCGACGAATTCAAGATCTTCACGAACATCAACAGCACCATCGTCGACCCGAAGAATTTCGACGAGAAGTCCTTTGTCGACTTCAAGGGTGACGTCTGCATCATCCCGCCGAACTCGTTCGCGCTGGCCCGCACGATGGAGTATTTCCGCATTCCGCGCAGCGTGCTGACCATCTGCCTGGGCAAGAGCACGTACGCACGCTGCGGCATCATCGTCAACGTGACGCCGTTCGAGCCCGAGTGGGAAGGCTATGTGACGCTGGAGTTCTCCAACACCACGCCGCTGCCCGCCAAGATCTACGCGGGCGAGGGTTGCGCCCAGGTGCTGTTCTTTGAAAGCGACGAAGTCTGCGAGACCTCGTACGCCGACCGCGGCGGCAAGTACCAGGGCCAGCACGGTGTCACACTGCCGAAGACCTGAGCGCATTACAATGCCGGCGTTTGCCGGAACCGCCGGTTCGCCATAGCAGTGCGAACGGCAAGACCTGACGTGAGAGCCACATGTCGCCGTCGCGGGGGAACCCCTGCCGGCCATGTGGCTCAGTCCTTTATGTCCTGCTTTTCCATCAAGATGCCCGATGAAATTCCGCTTCCCCGTCATCATCATTGACGAAGACTTCCGCTCCGAGAACATCTCCGGCTCGGGCATCCGCGCGCTGGCCGAGGCGATCGAGAAAGAAGGGATGGAGGTCATGGGGCTCACCAGCTATGGCGACCTGACCTCGTTCGCGCAGCAGTCCAGCCGCGCCTCGACCTTCATCGTGTCGATCGACGACGACGAATTCGTGCGCGCCGACGACCAGCCCGAGGCGGCCGCCATCGAAAAGCTGCGCGCGTTCGTTGCCGAAGTGCGCCGCCGCAATTCGGACCTGCCGATCTTCCTGTACGGCGAGACCCGCACCTCGCGCCATATCCCGAACGATATCCTGCGCGAGCTGCACGGCTTCATCCACATGTTCGAGGACACCCCCGAATTCGTGGCGCGCCATATCATCCGCGAAGCCAAGGTCTACCTCGACACGCTGGCGCCGCCGTTCTTCAAGGCGCTGATCGACTACGCACAGGACAGTTCGTATTCGTGGCACTGCCCGGGCCACTCGGGCGGCGTGGCGTTCCTGAAGAGCCCGGTCGGCCAGGTGTTCCACCAGTTTTTTGGCGAGAACATGCTGCGCGCCGACGTCTGCAATGCCGTCGACGAACTCGGCCAGCTGCTGGACCACACCGGCCCGGTGGCGGCGTCCGAGCGCAATGCCGCGCGCATCTTCAACTCGGACCACATGTTCTTCGTGACCAACGGCACGTCGACGTCGAACAAGATGGTGTGGCACGCCAACGTGCGCCCGGCGACATCGTCGTGGTGGACCGCAACTGCCACAAGTCGATCCTGCACGCGATCATGATGACGGGCGCGATCCCGGTGTTCCTGATGCCGACGCGCAACCACTACGGCATCATCGGCCCGATCCCGAAGAGCGAGTTCGATCCAGAGACCATTCGCCGCAAGATCGCCAACCACCCATTTGCGAGCAAGGCGAAGAACCAGAAGCCGCGCATCCTGACCATCACGCAGGGCACGTATGACGGCGTGCTGTACAACGCCGAGCAGATCAAGGAGATGCTCGCGTCGGAGATCGACACGCTGCACTTCGATGAAGCGTGGCTGCCGCACGCGGCGTTCCACGAGTTCTATCACAACATGCACGCGATCGGCCGCGACCGCCCGCGCAGCAAGGACGCGCTGGTGTTCGCCACGCAGTCCACGCACAAGCTGCTGGCCGGCCTGTCGCAGGCCTCGCAGATCCTGGTGCAGGATTCCGAGACGCGCAAGCTGGACCGCTACCGTTTCAACGAGGCGTACCTGATGCACACCTCGACCAGCCCGCAGTACTCGATCATCGCCTCGTGCGACGTGGCCGCGGCGATGATGGAAGCGCCGGGCGGCACCGCGCTGGTGGAAGAGAGCATCCAGGAGGCGATGGACTTCCGCCGTGCCATGCGCAAGGTCGAGGGCGAGTACGACGCCGGCAACAACGGCGACTGGTGGTTCAAGGTGTGGGGCCCAACGCGCTGATCGAAGATGGCATCGGCGATCGCGAAGCGTGGATGCTCAAGGCCAACGAGCGCTGGCACGGCTTTGGCGACCTGGCCGACGGCTTCAACCTGCTCGACCCGATCAAGGCGACCATCATCACGCCGGGCCTCGACGTGGACGGCGAATTCAGCGAGCGCGGCATCCCGGCCGCCATCGTCACCAAGTACCTGGCCGAGCACGGCATCATCATCGAGAAGACGGGCCTGTACTCGTTCTTCATCATGTTCACGATCGGCATCACCAAGGGCCGCTGGAACTCGCTCGTGACCGAGCTGCAGCAGTTCAAGGACGACTACGACCAGAACCAGCCGCTGTGGCGCGTACTGCCTGAATTCGTCGGCAAGCATCCGCAGTACGAGCGCATGGGCCTGCGAGACCTGTGCGACGCCGTGCACAGCGTCTACAAGGCCAACGACGTGGCGCGCGTGACGACGGAGATGTACCTGTCGGACATGGAACCGGCAATGAAGCCGTCGGACGCATGGGCCATGATGGCGCACCGCGAGATCGAGCGCGTGCCGGTGGACGAGCTCGAAGGCCGCGTCACCGCCATCCTGCTGACGCCGTATCCGCCGGGCATCCCGCTGCTGATCCCCGGCGAACGCTTCAACCGCATCATCGTCCAGTACCTGAAGTTCGCGCGCGAATTCAACAAGCTCTTCCCGGGCTTCGAGACCGACGTGCACGGGCTGGTCGAGGAAGAGATCGATGGCCAGACGGCGTACTTTGTGGATTGCGTGAAGCAGGCAAGCTGATTTTCACGATGGACGCCGACATGAAAGACGACTGACGGGGCCAAGACCGCGAGTGTTGTCTCCCCTCTCCCATGTGTGGGAGAGGGCGGGGAGAGGGCAGGAGTTACCACGAAGTCTGGCGCTACGTTACTTGCCAAGCGCCTGCCCTCTCCCCCAGCCCCTCTCCCGCAAGCGGGAGAGGGGAGCGAAAGACCGGTATGGGCGTTTTCTCTTGCGCCTTCACGCCGTCCAATCCACCCCAAAGTCACTCAGGTAATCATCTACCGCCGCGCCGACCGTCGGGTGGAAAGCGTCCTGGCCGAGTTTGTCGAACAGCTCAAAGCGCTTGAGCTTGTCCTTGACCGGATCCTTCATTTCGGCGAAATGCAGCTCGATCCCGCGTTCATCGAGCGTCTTGTCAAGGTCGCGCAGCATGTCCGCCGAGGTCACGTCGACGCTGGTCACCGGCTCGGCCGCCACGACCACGCGCTGCACCGCCGTGGGAGATTCATCGACGGCCCGGAGCACGCACTCCTGGAACAGCTCCGCATTCGCAAAGAAGAGCGGCGCATCCCAGCGGAACAGCACCAGGCCCGGCACGCGGCGCGCGTCGGATAGCGCTCGACGTCGTGATAGCCGCGCACGCCATCGGCGCGGCCCAGCACCGCGTGGTGCGGGCGCCAGCCGTCCCACAGGAACTCGATGACGGCAAGGGCCACGGCCAGGCCGATGCCGGGAATCGCGCCGAACACGGCCACGCCGGCAAAGCAGGCGATCGACAGCCAGAACTCCCATTGCTGGATACGGAAGATGCGCCGCAGGTCCGCGAATTCGAACAGTCCGAGCGCAGAGGCGATGACCACCGCCGCCAGCGCGCTGTTGGGCAGGTGGCGCATCAGGTTCGGCGCGAACAGCAGCAGGGCGGCGACTGCCAGAGCACCAATCACGCCGGTGAGCTGCGTCTTGGCGCCGGCCGCTTCCGCTACCGGCGTGCGTGAGGAACTGCTGCTGATCGGGAAGCCCTGGAACAGTCCGGCCGCGAGGTTGGCTGCACCGAGGCCGACCATTTCCTGGTTCGGATCGACCGGGCGCTTCGTTCGCGCGGCGTAGGTCCGCGACAGTACGCTCGTATCGGCGAATGCCACCAGCGCGACGGCACAGCCGCCCAGCACGACCGTAGCGATATCCACGCCGCTCAGCCAGGGGAGCCTGAAGGCGGGCAAACCCTGCGGCATCTTGCCGAGCACTTTGACACCATGCTGCTCCAGCCCGAGCCAGGCGACGCACAGTGTCGCCAGCACCACGGCGATGAGGATGCCCGGCACGCGCTCGAAGCGCTTGAGCAGCAGGATCAAGACCAGCGCGCCGCCTCCGATTGCCAGGCTGTACCAGTTGGACTTGCCGACGCCGATCGCATTGACCAGGCTCCACAGCTCGCGCAAGGGCCCTGCGTCCTCGACGGAAATGCCGAACAGCTTGGGAAGCTGGCTGACCAGCACGGTGAAGGCAATGCCGTTCATATAGCCGTAGCGGATCGGCTTGGACAGCAGTTCGGTGATGAAGCCCAGGCGCAGCAGCCCGGCCAGGATGCAGAACAGCCCCGAAACCACCGCCATCATGCTCGCGATGGTGATGCGCGCGCCGGGTCGCCGGCGGAAAGCTGTACCACCACGGCCAGGATCGGCGCCGCCAGCGCGGAGTCGGGGCCCAGCACCAGGATGCGGCTCGGGCCGAACACCGCGTAAGCGAGCAGCGGGATGATGGTGGCGTACAAGCCATAGATGCCAGGCACGCCCGATGCCTCGGCGTAGGCGATGCCCACCGGCACCAGCATGGTCGTGAGCACGAGTCCCGCGGCCAGGTCGCGCGGGAACCAGCCGGGCTCGTACGTGCGCAGCATCTGCAGGCCCGGCAGCCAGTGCAGCCAGCCGGGTGATGACTGGGCGGCTGCTGGCTCGCGCGCCGGGGGGCTGGAGGGTTGGCTGGGCACGGGCTCCTCTTTGGTGGCTGCGCATCATGATTCGATGTGAACGATTCCTAGCATAGCAATTCGCGCGAGCCGCGGGCATGGCGTTTGCTGCGTGGGCTTCAGGCCTGAGATCGATTGCCGGAGCGTCGCGCGCACGGGGGCCGGCTCGTTGCAGCGCACAAACTTCGCGGCCGTCGAGTGGGCCCTTTGGGACTTGCCTTTGGAAGTGGCGAGCCAGCGCAAGTCGCGCGGCGCGGCCGTCAAAGCGGTCCTGCAACCCGTGGTCAAATTTTTCAGCAGCGCGCAGATACTCCCGATGAAAATCGCCCAAATTGCTCCGCTTCAGGAATCCTGCCCGCCGCGACACTACGGTGGCACCGAGCGCGTCGTTGCGTATCTCACCGATGAACTGGTCCGCCAGGGCCATGAGGTGACGCTGTTTGCCAGCGGCGACTCATGGACCACCGCCAGGCTGGTGAGCTGCGTGCCGCGGGCGCTGCGTAGCGACCCATCCGTGCGCGATGTCCTGCCTTACCATGTGATGATGCTCGATGAGGTCCGCCGGCGTGCGGACGACTTCGACGTACTGCATTTTCATACCGACCTGCTGCATTTCCCGATGGTGCGCAGCTTCGCGCATCGCACCGTCACGACACTGCACGGCAGGCTCGACCTGCCGGACCTGCGGCCGTTCTATGCCGCGTTCGCGGATGTGCCGCTGGTGTCGGTATCGCTGGGGCAGCGCGATCCCATGCCGCCGGTGCGCTGGGTGGGGAATGTCTATCATGGCCTGCCAGACCGGCTGCTGCCGTTCCATGCCGAGGCGAGCGGCGGCTACCTGGCGTTTCTCGGGCGCATTTCTCCCGAGAAGCGCCCGGACCGCGCCATCGAGATCGCGGTGCGCAGCGGCATGCCGCTGAAGATTGCCGCCAAGATCGACCGTGTCGACCGTGCCTACTGGGAAGCTGAAATCGCACCGCTGGTCGGCAGGTACGCCAATGTGGAGTATCTTGGGGAGATCAGCGAACGCGAAAAAGTGGCGTTTCTCGGTGGTGCCAGCGCGCTGTTGTTTCCGATCGACTGGCCCGAGCCTTTTGGCCTCGTGATGATTGAAGCCATGGCCTGCGGCACGCCGGTGATCGCGTTCCGGTGCGGCTCCGTCCCGGAAGTTGTCGATGACGGGGTCACAGGCTTTGTCGTCGACAGTATCGACAACGCCGTGGCGGCGGTAGGGCGCATCGGCGAACTCGACCGCCGCGCCGTGCGCCATGCGTTCGATGCCCGCTTTAGCGCCGAACGCATGGCCCATGACTACCTGGCATTGTATGGCCGCCTGAGCGACCCATCGTCCGGCGCCTGTCCGGATCCAGACCCGTCCGCCCAGACCGATGCGGGCCTGCACATCGCGGCCTGAACCTGGAGGGAAACCATGCTTGATGCTCCCGAAGGCCGGCTCAGCCTGGTGCCGGACGCGACGCCAGCCGCGCCCATCGTCATTGCCGCCTCGCACTCGCTGAGGCTGACCCAGCCGCGCACGCTCAAGCACGGCGACACCTTTGCGGTGTTCGACCAGCATGGCGACGCCATTGCCGATTCGGGCGGCTCGGATGGCATCTTTCATTGCGACACGCGTCACCTGTCGCACTTCCATCTGACCATCTATGGGTGGCGTCCCGTGCTGCTCAGTTCGGTGCTGCGCGACGACAACGCCGCATTCAGCTGTGATCTGACCAACCCGGACCTGTTCGACACGCAGGGACAGCTGGCCATGCCTCACGACGTGATCCACATACGCCGCTCACGCTTTCTCTGGGAAGGCACCTGCTACGAGCGGCTGGCGGTGCGCAATTTCGATGACACGCCGCGGCGCATCAGCCTGGAACTGGCATTTGCGGCGGACTTTGCGACCTGTTCGAGGTGCGCGGCGCCGCGCGCGCATCGCGGCCGCTCTCATCCGCCGGTGCTGACGGAAAGTGGCGCAAGGCTCGCCTACACCGGGCTTGATGATTGCGAGCGCACCACGCACCTGACGTTTGATCCCGCCCCGACCCGGCTGCGTGACGACTTGGCGGTATTCGAGCTCGAACTGATACCGCAGAAAACCCACCTGCTCTATGTGGAGGTCTGCTGCGATCAGTTGCGGCACGACGGGCGCCGCCCGCGCGGCGCTTTCCCGTCGGCCCTCCGAGCCTCCCGCCGCGCGCTGCGGGGGCTGTCCGCGGGCGCGCAACGGTGACCACCTCCAACGAGATCTTCAACGAGGCCGTGGGCCGCAGCATGTCCGATCTCTACATGCTGGCCACGAATACGCCTTATGGGCCCTATCCCTACGCGGGCATACCATGGTTCAGCACCTTCTTCGGCCGCGACGCGCTGATCACCGCGATGGAAACGCTGTGGCTGGATCCGGGCATCGCACGCGGGGTGCTCGGTTACCTGGCGGCGAACCAGGCGACGACGTCCGATCCTTCGGCCGATGCCGAGCCAGGCAAGATCCTGCACGAAAGCCGCAAGGGCGAAATGGCGAACCTAGGCGAGGTGCCGTTCCGTCGTTACTACGGCAGCATCGATTCCACGCCGCTGTTCGTCATGCTGGCAGGCGCCTACCTGGACCGCACGCATGACTTGGCCACGGCGCGCGCGCTGTGGCCCCATATCCAGGCGGCGCTGCGCTGGATCGCCAAGTACGGCGACCGCGACGGCGACGGCTTCGTCGAGTACGGCCGGCGCAGTGCCGAAGGGCTGCTGAACCAGGGCTGGAAGGACAGCCGCGATTCGATCTTCCATGCGGACGGTACCCTGGCCGAAGGGCCGATCGCGCTGGCGGAGGTGCAGGCCTATGTGTACGGCGCCTGGACCTCGGCCGCGCGCATCGCGCGCAGCCTGGGCCACACCGGGCGCGCCGCCGCACTCGATGCACGCGCTGCGCAGCTCCGGCAGCGCTTTGACGAGGCGTTCTTCGACGAGGCCTTGGGAACATACGTACTCGCGCTCGATGGCGACAAGCGGCCATGCCGCGTGCTGTCCTCCAATGCGGGCCATGCGCTCTATACAGGCATTGCATTGCCGGAGCGCGCGGCGCCGGTGGCGGCTGCCTGATGGGGAGCTCATCGTTTTCCGGTTGGGGAGTGCGGACCATCGCATCCAGCGAAAGCCGGTACAACCCGATGAGCTACCACAATGGTTCGGTCTGGCCCCATGACAACGCCATCATCGCCGCAGGGATGGTTCGCTACGGGTTGCGCGATGCGGCATTGCGCATCTTCGACGGCCTGTTTGCGGCGTCCACTCACATTGACCTGCGCCGCCTGCCCGAGCTTTTCTGCGGCTTCGAGCGCCGGCGTAATCGCGGCCCGACGCTTTATCCGGTTGCGTGCATCCCGCAAGCCTGGGCGGCTGCCGCACCGCTGTCGCTGCTGCAATCGTGCCTGAACCTCGACTTCGACCTTGACGCGCGCCAGGTCACCTTCCGGTACCCGGCCCTGCCGTCCTTCATGGACGATGTCGCGCTACAAGGGCTGACCATCGGGGATGCCTCAGTCGACCTCATGCTTCGGCGTGCGGGTAGCAGTGTGGTGGTGAATGTGATCAAGCGGCGGGGGGATGTGCTGGTGACGACGACGAACTAGTCGATCGATGCCGAGCTTCTGTTGCTCGTCGTGTCTCACCATGAAAAACACCCCAAGGGTTGGATCGGTGTCCAACTCTTGGGGTGCAGTTCAAACAGGCGGGGCCTTTGAGTTCCTTCCCGGAACCAGGACTACTTCTTCTTCTCGAACTCGAACGTCGGCGCCGTGGACTCGCCGTCCGCCGGTGCCGCAGGAAGCTCCAGCGTGCCGCCGCCAGGCGCGGGTGCACTTGCCGCAGGCCGTTCTCCCTGCAGGTCGATCGACAGATCACGTGTCGTGTGACGGTCCTGTACCTTCCCCGTACCCGTGCTGACGACACCGGGGAAGACGATGATCAGGGCGACCATGATCAACTGTATGAACACGAACGGCACCGATCCCCAGTAGATGTCGGAGGTCTTCACCTCGCGCGGGGCGACCGAGCGCAGGTAGAACAGCGAGAAGCCGAACGGCGGGTGCATGAACGACGTCTGCATGTTGACGGCCAGCAGTACCCCGAACCAGATCAGGTCGATGCCGAGCTTGTCGGCCACCGGGCCGACCAGCGGCACGAGAATGAACGCCAGTTCGAAGAAGTCGAGGAAGAACGCCAGCACGAAGAACAGGATGTTCACCGCGATCAGGAAGCCGGTCTGCCGCCGGGCAGGGCAGTCAGCAGGTGTTCCACCCAGATATGGCCATCCACGCCATAGAAGGTCAGCGAGAACACGCGTGCGCCGATCAGGATGAAGATCACGAACGCAGACAGCTTGAGCGTGGATTCCATGGCCTGTTTGGTCAGGCCGAGGTTGAGGCGCCGCTTGATCATGGCCAGGATGAGCGCGCCCAGCGCACCCATGCCGCCGCCTTCGGTCGGCGTTGCCACGCCGATGAAGATCGTGCCCAGCACGAGGAAGATCAGGGCCAGCGGCGGAATCAGCACGAAGGTGACCTTCTCGGCCATCTTCGACAGCAGCCCGAGCTTGAGCCCGCGGTTGATGACGGCCACCACGAAGGCGAACACGATGGCAGCGCGACCGAGATCACGAGGCGTTCATCGAGCGGGGCTTCGGGCTTGTAGTACTTGTCCGCCACGACGCCCACGGCTACCGAAAGCGCGGTCAGCACCAGGACCGAGGCGGCTCCGCTCTTGCCGCTCGATTCGCGGAATACGCGGGCTTCGGGCGGCAGGGCCGGCGCGGCCGCGGGCTTGATCACGGTCAGCAGCAGCACATAGGCCATGTACATGCCGGTCAGGATCAGGCCAGGCAGGAACGCACCCTTGTACATGTCGCCGACCGAGCGCCCGAGCTGGTCAGCCAGCACGATCAGCACCAGCGACGGCGGGATGATCTGGGCAAGCGTGCCGGAAGCGCGATCACGCCCGAGGCAAGCCGCTTGTCGTACTTGTACTTCAGCATCAGCGGCAGCGAGATCAGGCCCATCGAAATGACCGATGCAGCCACCACGCCCGTGGTCGCGGCCAGCAGGGCACCGACAAAGATCACCGCATAGGCCAGGCCGCCGCGGATCGGGCCGAACAACTGCCCGATGGTGTCGAGCAGGTCTTCAGCCATGCCCGAGCGCTCCAGTATCAGCCCCATGAAGGTGAAGAACGGGATGGCCAGCAGCGTGTCGTTCTCGATGATGCCGAACAGGCGGCTTGGGAGCGCCTGCAGCAGTGCGGACGGAAGCAGGCCAAGCTCGATGCCGACAAAGGCGAACAACAGGCCGTTTGCCGCCAGCGCGAAGGCGATCGGAAAGCCGGACAGCAGGAAGACAACGAGAGAGGCGAACATGATTGGCGCCATGTTCGCGATCAGGAATTGCGTCATTTCGCGCGCCTCTTATTGTTTTGTAGTCGGACCGGACTGATTGGCCTGAATGATCGCCACCATGTCTTCCGACGGCTCGTGGGCGTGCTTGCGGAATGCGGAGAAGGGCAGTTCGCCCTTCAGGTAGGCGAAGCGCTTGATGAGCTCCGACAGTCCCTGCAGGATCATCAGCAGGAACCCTGCCACGATCAGGAACTTGGCGGGCCAGCGGATCAAGCCGCCGGCGTGCCAGACATTTCATGGCCGGCGTAAGACAGCCAGAAATAGGGAATGGAGAGCCAGAGGATGATGATGCTGATCGGCAGCAGGAAGAAGAGAATGCCGAAGATGTCGATCCAGACCTGGGTCCGTTCCGAAAACCGGCCCGCAATGACATCGATGCGCACATGCTCGTCGGATCGCAGCGTATAGGGCGCGCCGAGCAGGAACACCGCGGCGAACATATACCACTGCAGTTCGAGCCAGGCATTGGAACTGACGCTGAATGAGTAGCGGACGATGGCGTTGCCTGCGCAGACCAGTACGGCCAGCAGGATCAGCCATTTCGCCCACTGCCCGATGAACGCATTCACGGCATCGATAAGCCGTGACAGCCTCATGAGGAAAGACATGTGATCGTCCTAATTTTCGGATACGGGGGTGGCGCAATAGTCTACGGCGTCATGCATCACTATCGCTAGGGTAATTCCCCAGTAAGTCACATTTAGCGATGCGTTGGCACCGGTATGGTGCATATTTCCGATTTTCTGGCGATTGTCGGCCGATAAAAAACGGGGAGAGCCAGTGCTCTCCCCGTTTGGGTTCTGCCGTCGCAAGGCGCCGGCGGGTATGGTTGGATCAGTTGCCGAGCGCTTGCGTGCCGCGGCAATGGCTGCACGCACCTGGTCCGGTGCTGTGCCGCCGATATGGTTGCGCGCGGCAACCGAGCCTTCGAGCGTCAGCACGCCATGCACATCGTCGCCGATTAGAGCGGCCTTGTCGCCGAGGCCCGAGACTTCGCGCAGCTCGGCCACGCTCAGGTCGGCCAGGTCGCAGTTGCGGCTGTCGCAGGCGCGCACGGCGTGGGCCACGGCTTCGTGCGCGTCGCGGAACGGCAGGCCCTTCTTGACCAGGTAGTCGGCCAGGTCGGTGGCGGTGGCGTAGCCTGCAGCGCGGCGGCGCGCATGGCTTCCGGCTTGACCGTAATGCCCGGCACCATGTCGGCGAAGATGCGCAGCGTGTCGACCACGGTATCGACGGTGTCGAACAGCGGTTCCTTGTCTTCCTGGTTGTCCTTGTTGTAGGCCAGCGGCTGGCCCTTCATCAGGGTCAGCAGGCCGATCAGGTGGCCGTTGACGCGGCCGGTCTTGCCGCGGGCGAGTTCGGGCACGTCGGGGTTCTTCTTCTGCGGCATGATCGAGCTGCCGGTGCAGAAGCGGTCGGCGATGTCGATGAAGCGACGCGCGGGCTCATCCACAGTACCAGCTCTTCCGAGAAGCGCGAGACGTGCGTCATCACCAGCGCGGCGGCGGCGCAGAATTCGATGGCGAAGTCGCGGTCGGAGACGGCGTCCAGCGAGTTGCGGCACACGCCGTCAAAGCCAAGCTGCTGCGCGACGAATTCGCGGTCGATCGGGTAGCTCGTGCCGGCCAGGGCCGCGGCGCCCAGCGGCAGGCGGTTGACGCGCTTGCGGCAATCGGCCATGCGCTCGGCATCGCGCGTGAACATTTCGACGTAGGCCAGCAGGTGGTGGCCGAAGGTCACGGGCTGCGCCACCTGCAGGTGGGTGAAGCCCGGCAGGATGGTGTCGGCGTTCTGGTCGGCCAGGTCCAGCAGCGACACGCGCAGCGCGCCGAGCAGCGCGACGATGTTGTCGATCTCGCTGCGCAGCCACAGGCGGATGTCGGTCGCGACCTGGTCATTGCGCGAGCGGCCCGTGTGCAGGCGCTTGCCGGCATCGCCGACCAGCGCCGTCAGGCGCGCCTCGATGTTCAGGTGGACGTCTTCCAGGTCCAGCTTCCATTCGAAGCTGCCGGCCTCGATTTCGCCCTGGATCTGCGCCATGCCGCGCGCGATCTCGGCGCGGTCGGCCTCGGCGATGATGCCTTGCTTGGCCAGCATGGCCGCATGCGCCAGCGACCCCTGGATGTCGAACAGGGCCAGGCGCTTGTCGAAGAACACCGAGGCGGTGTAGCGCTTCACCAGGTCGGACATCGGTTCGGAGAAGCGGGCGGACCAGGCTTCGCCTTTCTTGGCAAGTTGGGAGGTCGTCATGGACGTCAGGGCTGTGGCTCGCGCGGCGTGCGGCCGGTGCATGACCATGCGGGGCGGGCGCGAGCGGATTTCGGGGAAACGGTGATTATATCGCCCGCGCGGGCCGCGACGGCGGTTGCCGGGCCGGTGAGGGATCGCTTCACAGCGGCGAGTGGATCAGCGGTCCCTTGAAGACGACGGGACCGCTCGGACCGTCGGGGTTTGTCGATCCGCCCGGCGGCTCCACGCTGACCGCAAGGGCCGGGGCGGCTGCGGGGAACCGGTCCAGCGCAAGGCGCGCCGCCCGCTCGCGGCCGATCACGCCAAGCGATTGCGGCTTGCCGCCCTCGGGCAGCGCCCACAATTGCAGCACCTGCCCGCCGGGCAGGACCGTATCGTCGAGCCTTTGCACCAGCAACCGGCGCGCCGCGGCATCCCAGGACACCAGCAAGGCGGGTCTGGATTGTGCGTTGTTCAGCACGGCCAGGACAGTGGCCTCGGCGGGCTGGCGCTGCGCCATCTGCGCGCCAATTCCGGCGGCGAGCACCGCGACGACGGTCATGGCCGCCGCGGCGCCGCGCCAGAAAGTCGGAGCCTCCCACAGCTTCTGCCACCATGGCGAGGCCGCCGGCTCATGCGGCGGCACCGGCTTCCAGCCGAGTCGCTGCTCGATGCCGCACCATACCGCTTCCACCGGCTCCGAAGCCGGCTGCAGCTCGGCCATGCCGGACAGCCTGACCTGCCAGTGACCGATCGCGGCACGCACCGCCGGCTCCTCGCGCGCAAGCTGCTCCATCCGTCGCCGCGCGCCACCGCGCAGCACGCCGAGCGCGTACTGGGCCGCCATGCGATCGAGCAGCGCGGGGTGGCGATTCAGTCTCATGGCGCACCTTCCAGGCAGGTGCGCAGGCGCTCCAGGCCGCGTCGGATCCACGACTTGACGGTGCCCAGCGGCGCGCGCAGCCGCTGGGCGAGCTCGGCGTGGCTCAGGTCCTGCAGGTAGGCCAGGACGATGGCCTGGCGCTGGGCCTGCTCCAGCCGCTGCAGGCAGCGGTTCAGCGCGCGCGCTGTTGGCTGGCCAGCGCGAGTTCCGCCGGGCCGGCGGCGTCGTCGGCCAGCCATTCGCCAAGGGATTCATCGAGCTCCACGGTCTGGGGCAGGCGGGCGGCGGCCGCGCGGCGCAGGCAGTCGAGCGCGCGGTTGCGAACGATGGTGGTCATCCAGGTCATTGGCGCGGCCACATGCGGCCGGTAGTCGCCGGCGTGGTGCCAGATACTGACAAAGCTTTCCTGCACGGCATCCTCCGCCCAGTCGCGTCTGCCAGTAATACGCAGCGCAAGGCCGAACAGTTTCGTCGCAGTGTGCTCATAGAGTTCGCGCAGTGCCTGACGGTCGCCAAGCGCCACCGCCTGCAGCCACGCCGCCATCCGGTCGTTGTCGGCCGACGGGGCAAAGGACGGTTCGGGAGCAGGGGGCACGTGGTGGTTCCTTGCGGAAGGCTCTGCCCGATTATAGGCAGCGTGGCTGCATCCGATTGCCGGGCGGTTGCGTAAAAGGATCAGGCGATCCGCGCGGCGGACGCCGTCCCCGCATTCTCAAAGGAGAAAATCATGGACCGCATGCCCACGACGCCGGTACGCCGGCTGGTTCTACCCGCAGACGATTCCATTGCCGCCTTGCCCGACGAACGCCGGCGCGGCCTGCTCAAGGTGCCGGGCCTGTTCGCGCTCGGTTCGCTTGCCGTGCTGAGCCTGGGCGAGTCGATGCCGGCCTGGGCGCAGACGCAGTCAGGCAGCACGAAAGACGACATCGGCATCCTCAATGTGGCGCTCGGCCTGGAGTACCAGGCGATTGCTGCCTACCAGGTGGGGGCGGAAAGCGGCCTGCTGCAGAAGCCCGTGCTTGATACGGCGGTGAAGTTCCAGACTCACCACAAGGCCCATGCGCAGGTGCTGGCCAGCACGGTATCGAAGCTGGGCGGCTCGCCGGTGATGGCGAAGAAGCCGTCCGAGTATGCGTTCCCGACCGGCCAGCTCAAGACACAGGCGGATGTGCTGCGCTTTGCCGCGGGGCTGGAGAAGGGCGCTACCGCCGCGTACCTTGGCGTGCTGCCGAATTTCTATAACCGGGATCTCACCAAGGCGGCGGGCAGCATCCTCGGCGACGAGGCCATGCACTGGGCGGTGCTGCTGCAGGCATTGGGGGAAGACCCGGTGCCGGGGGCGTTTGTCGGCTGAACGACGGCGCTGCCCACTTGCAGTGGGTTTGCTCCCCTCTCCCGCTGGGCGGGAGAGGGGCCGGGGGAGAGGGCCAGAGCTTCCACGAAGTCACCGCCTTTGCAATTGCCAACGCCGGCCCTCTCCCCCAACCCCTCTCCCACTACGCGGGAGAGGGGAGCACGCCACCGGTGAGGCGACGACGCTAGCGGAAGATACTCAACCCGTATTGCGCAACCCCGCCGCCACCCCGTTGATGGTCAGGTGGATACCGCGGCGAATGCGGATATCGTCCCCGTCCTTGCCCGAGCGGAAGCGCTTGAGCAGTTCGACCTGCATGTGGTTGAGCGGGTCCAGGTAGGCGAAGCGGTTCTTGATCGAACGCGCGAGCAGCGGGTTGTCAGCCAGACGCTCCTGATGGCCGGTGACCAGCGCCAGCATCTCGCAGGTCAGGTGCCATTCCTTGCTGATGCGCGCGAACACGTTCTTGCGCAGGGCAGCATCGTCGCAAAGTTGCGCATAGCGCGAGGCCACTGCGAGGTCGGTCTTGGCCAGCACCATGTCCATATTGGACAGCAGCGTGGAGAAGAACGGCCAGGTCTTGACCATCTTGCGCAGCGTCGCCACGGCCACCTTGCGCGCCTTTTCGTCGGGCGCGGTGTCCAGCAGCGACTTGACCGCGCTGCCGAAGCCGTACCAGCCCGGCAGCAGCAGCCGGCACTGGCCCCACGAGAAGCCCCACGGAATCGCGCGCAGGTCTTCGATGCGGCGGTTCTTTTTGTCCATCAGCTTGCGCGATGCCGGGCGCGACCCAAGGTTCAGGTCGGCGATCTCGGTGATCGGCGTGGTGGCGAAGAAGTAGTCCTTGAAGCCCGGGGTGTCGTACACCAGGTTCCGGTAGGCGCCGAAGGCGCGGTCGGACAGCTGCTGCATGATGCCTTCGAAGGTAGTCAGCTCCTTCGGTGCATTCTGCTGCGGCAGCAGCGAGGCTTCGAGCGTGGCGGCGATCACCGTCTCCAGGTTGCGCCGGCCGATCTCGCCATTGGCGAACTTGCTGTTGATGATCTCGCCCTGCTCGGTCAGGCGGATCTGCCCGTTCACCGTGCCCGGCGGCTGCGACAGGATGGCCTGGTAGGTCGGGCCGCCGCCACGGCCAACCGTGCCGCCGCGCCCGTGGAACAGGCGCAGCTTGACCTTGCGCTGCTCGAACAGCTGCACCAGGGCCAGCTCGGCCTTGTACAGTTCCCATGTGGAGGTCAGGAAGCCGCCGTCCTTGTTGGAGTCGGAATAACCCAGCATCACCTCCTGCTCGACGCCGTGGTGCTCGATCACCGAATCGAAGCCAGGCAGGTCAAGCAGCGACTGCATGATGCCGGCGGCGTTCTGCAAGTCCTCGATGGTCTCGAACAGCGGAATGACCATCAGCTCCATGCGCGCCGGGTCGGTCTTGCTGCCCAGCGTGCCCTGCAGCATGCCGGATTCCTTCTGCAGCAGCATGACCTCGACCAGGTCGGACAGCGTTTCCGTGTGCGAGATGATGTAGTTGCGCGCCACGCGCTTGCCGTAGCGCGCGCGCAGTTCGCGCGCGGTCGCCAGGATGGCCAGTTCGTTGCGGGTCTGTTCCGAGTACTCGTGCCAGGGCAGCGTCAGCAGGCGCGGCTGGCGCAGTTCGGCCAGCAGCAGTTCGAGCTTGCGCGATTCCGGCAGCGCGGCGTAGTCCTTCTCGACGCCGCAGCGGCGAACAGCTCGGCAACGACAGCCTCGTGCACGTCCGACACCTGGCGCATATCGACCGATGCCAGGTGGAAGCCGAATACAGCGATGGCCCGCACGAGCGCATCGATGCGCGTGCTCGCCAGCGCGCGGCCGTGGTGGGCGCGCAGCGAGTCGATCACGATCTGCACGTCGGCGGCGAACGCTTCGGCGCTGCTGTACCGGCTCGGCGTCGGCCACAGGGTGGCGCGGCGCGGCGTGGCCGGTCAGCGCCACGCTGGTCGCGGCCAGGCGCGCGTAGATGCCGATCAGCGCGCGGCGGTAGGGCTCGTCGGCGCGGTGGGCGGAATGATCGGGGGACGCTTCGGCCAGCGCCAGCAACTCGGGACTGGCGTCGACCATCAGCGTCGACATCGACAGTTCGGCACCAAGCGCATGGACTTCGTCGAGGTACCAGCCCAGGATCATCTGCGACTGCTGGCCGGCGGCATGCGCGAGCGTTTCGGCCGTCACGTTCGGATTGCCATCGCGGTCACCGCCGATCCACGAGCCCATCTGCATGAACGGCGCCAGCGGCGCGGCTTCGGCCGCGGCGCCCTTGGTCTTGCGCGAGGCCGGGAAGATCGCGGCGATGTCCTCTTCCAGCTCGCTCATCAGTTGCGGGATGCCGTGCAGGAAGGTGGTGCGGTAGTACGACAGCGCGTTGTCGATCTCGTCGGCCACCGTCAGGCGCGAGTCGCGCAGCATGCGGGTCTGCCACAGCGTGGTGACCTTGGCGCGCAGCTGCGCGGTGTTGCGGTCGCGTTCGCGCGCGGTCATCGGCAGGTCGCGCTCGGCCAGCAGGCGGGCGATCTCGCGCTCCGCGTCCAGGATGCTCTTGCGCTGGACTTCGGTCGGGTGCGCGGTCAGCACCGGCACGATCAGCGCCTCGTCCAGGAACTTGCGCAACTGCTTGCCGGTCACGCCGGCGGCGTCGATCTTCTCCAGCGCGTGCTGCAGGCTGCCGTCTTGCGGCGGCGAGCCGGCCAGCGCATGGATGCGGCGGCGGCGGTTGTGGTGCTGGTCCTCGGCAATATTGGCCAGGTGCGAGAAATAGCTGAACGCGCGCACGACCTGGTTGGTCTGGTCGCGCGACAGGCGCTTGAGCAGACGGTCGAGCTCGGCGCCCGCGGCGCGGTCGTTCTCGCGGCGGAAACGCACGGCGGTCTGGCGGATGGTCTCGACCACCTCGAACGCGGCGTCGCCTTCCTGCTCGCGCAGGCATTCGCCGAGCAGGCGGCCCAGGAAGCGGATGTCCTCGCGCAGCGGCAGGTCCTTGTCGGCGGCGGAGCGGCGGGCGGGGCCCGCGGCCATGGCGCCGTTGGTGGGCACGACCATCAGGTTTGCCTTCGAAATCGGTTTGGGGGCGGTGGTCTTGGAAGCGGTCTTGCGGGTGGGGGCGCCGATTGCGTCACTCTGGCCTGAGGCCTGGGAGGGGACTTCTCGATTGGCCGAGCGTCGGCCGGGGCGCGCAGCGTGCTGCGTCATGCAATCTCCTCTTGCTCTACTTATGTCCGATGGTGCCGATGGTGCGGAGCGGCGATTGGGTCGCGTGCTACCATTGACGAATGCAAGCATCCGCCTTTCCGACTTCTTCTACCGCCGTGTCCAGCAGCCTTCCACACAAGCTTGTCATTGCCTCCCGCGAGAGCCGTCTGGCCATGTGGCAGGCTGAACATGTGCGTGCTGCACTGCAACAATACTATCCCGCGTGCGATGTGTCCATTCTGGGCATGACCACGCGCGGAGACCAGATTCTAGACCGGACTTTGTCGAAAGTCGGCGGAAAGGGTTTGTTTGTCAAAGAACTGGAATTCGCGATGGCCGAAGGCCGGGCCGATCTGGCGGTGCATTCGCTCAAGGATGTGCCCATGGAGCTGCCCGACGGCTTTGCGCTGGCCGCGGTGATGGAGCGCGAAGATCCGCGCGATGCGCTGGTGTCGTCCACCTTTGCTTCGCTCGACGAGATGCCGGCCGGCACGGTGGTGGGCACGTCCAGCCTGCGCCGCGAGGCCGCGCTGCGAGCACGCTACCCGCATCTGGTCATCAAGCCGCTGCGCGGCAATCTCGATACCCGCCTGGGCAAGCTGGATCGCGGCGAATACGGCGCGATCATCCTGGCTGCGGCCGGGCTCAAGCGCCTGGGCCTCGGCGACCGCATCCGCGCGCTGATCGCGCCGGAAGCGTCGCTGCCGGCGGCAGGGCAGGGCGCGCTCGGCATCGAGATCCTGTCGACGCGTCCGGATATCGCCGGATGGCTCGCGCCGCTGAACCATCAGCCGACCGCGCTTGCAGTCACGGCCGAACGGACCGTGTCGCGCATGCTGGGCGGCTCGTGCCAGGTTCCGCTGGCCGCGCATGCGCGCTGGGACGGTGGTCAACTGCGGCTCGAAGCCTTCGTGGCCATGCCCGATGGCACGCGCCAGACGCGCGCCACGGCTGCCGGTCCCGTGACCGATGCCGCGGCGGCTGAAGCACTCGGCGAGTCCGCCGCGCGCGACCTGCTCGCGCAGGGCGCGGCGGATATTCTCGCCACGCTGGCCGAGACACCGGCTCCCCAAGATCCCGCCTGAGGCTGGCCCATGCCCCGCCCGACTGTCGTTGTCACACGACCCGCCGGGCAGTCCCGGCAACTGACGGAGGCGCTCCAGTCCGCAGGGCTGGACGTGCTCGGATTCCCGCTGCTCGCGATCGGTCCCGCCGCCGATGACGCGCCGCTGCGCGCCGCGTTGGCGCGCTGGCGGATTTCGCGCTGGTCGTCTTTGTCAGTCCCAATGCCATCCAGTACGCGCTTGACGCGCTGGCAGCGGTGCAGGGCAATGCCGTGGCGCAGTGGCCGCCGGGCGTCCGGTGGCCGTGGTCGGGCCCGCGAGCGTCGCGGCGCTGGCCGAGCGTGGCATTGCCGCGCCCGACCATCGCGTGATCGCGCCGGCCGGCGCCGACGGCAACGGTACGGACGGCGGTGCCAACGGTGAAGACGCGCGATTCGATTCCGAAGCCCTGTGGGCGCAGCTCGAGCCTGCCGCGCTGAACGGGCGCGCCGTACTGATCGTACGCGGCAATGGCGGCCGCGACTGGCTCGGCGACCGGCTCAGGGAAGCGGGCGCGAGGTCACGGCAGTCGAGGCCTACCAGCGTACCGTGCCGGAGCCCGGCGGCATGCAATGGCAGGCCGTGCGCGACGGCCTGAGCCCCGGCGGCGCCCCGCAGGCGTGGCTGCTGACCAGCTCGGAAGCCGTGCGCAACCTCGATACGCTGGCACGGCAGAACCTGTCGCCGCAGGAAGCGGCCATCCTGAAACAGGTGCAGTGCATCGCGCCGCATGCGAGAATCGCCGAACAGGCGCAGGCACTCGGCTTCACGCGCATCCTGCGCGCGGCGCCGGGCGATGCAGGGCTGCTCGCGGCGTGCAAACAGTGGGCGGGCGCCTATGCCGGGCCGGTGCCTGCCAGTGCCGCCAGTACCGCGAGTGCAGCGATTCCCGCGGCATCGCCGGCGCCACGGCCGGAGCCGCCGCCCGAGCCGCCGCCTGCCATGACAAACAGGTCGAACGCGTGACGCAAGAAACTACGTCCTCCTCAGCCACCATTCCTCCTGCGGCCACGGCTTCGGCCGCATCCGCATCGTCATTCGCCGTGCCGCGCCGCAACGCCGGCGTCTGGGCGCTGGTGGCCGTGCTGGTGCTGGCGACCGGTGGCGGCTTCTGGTGGCTGCAGCAGCGGGTCGACCACCTGACCGAGGAGCTGGCCCGGCGCCAGCAAAGCAACGACGCGCTGGTGCAGGAGACCCGCGTGCTGTCGCGCGACGCGCAGGACACCGTCAAGGAACTGCAGGCCAAGGTCGGCGCGCTGGACGGACAGGTCGGCGAACCCGCGACAAGCAGGTCGCGCTGGAGCAGGTCTACCAGGACCTGATGCGCAACCGCGACGACTGGGAAATCGCCGAGATCCAGCAGTTGCTGACCAATGCCGGCCAGCAGCTCCAGCTCACCGGCAACGTGCAGGTCGCGCTGGCCGCGCTGCAAAGCGCCGACGCGCGCCTGGCCCGCACCGACAAGCCGCAGTACAACCTGCTGCGCCGGGCGCTCGCGCGCGATATCGCGCGCATGAAGGCCGTGCCCGACACCGACCTGACCGGCGCCGCCATCAAGCTCGACGAAGCGATCAACCAGATCGACGCGCTGCCGCTGCTGTCGAGCGAACGCATGCTCGAGCGCACCGAGGCGGAAGACCGCAAGGATGCAAGCCGTGGCGCCGCAAAGGGGGCACGCGATGTGCCCGCGCCCGCAACCGCTGGCATCGGCGCCTGGTTTGGCCGCGTGTGGAACTTCATGCGCGAGGAACTGGCGCAGGTCATCCGCATCCGCAAGGTTGACGACGCCGAGGCGCTGCTGCTGTCGGGCGACCAGGGCTGGTTCCTGCGCGAGAACGTCAAGCTGCGCCTGCTCAATGCGCGGCTGGCGCTGCTGTCGCGCAACGAGCCGGTCTTCCGCAACGACCTGGCCGCGGCACAGGCCATGATCGGCAAATACTTCGATACCAGGTCGCGACGCGTGCAGACCGTGCTCACGCTGCTCAAGCAGGCGCAGGCTGGCGCGGTGACGGTGCAGTTGCCGACCATGGCGGAAAGCCTGGGCGCGCTGCACGCGCTGAAGAAGGAGTAACCATGCGCCTTCTTTTCTGGGTGGCGATCCTGTTCGGTGGCGCCGTGGGGCTGGCGCTGTTCACGCAGTTCAACCACAGCAACGTGGTGCTGTTCTATCCGCCGTACCGGGTCGAGCTGTCGCTGAACCTGGCGCTGGCGTTGCTGCTGCTGGTGTTCTTCGTGGTGTGGACGATTCTGTCCACGGTGCGCCATCTTTCCGAGATGCCGCGCCGCGCTGCCGCCTACCGCGAGCGCAGCCGCATGAACAAGGCCCAGGCCGCGCTGCGCGAATCGATCGAGAACCTGTTTGCGGGCCGTTTCGCACGCGCCGAGCGCGCCGCGCGCGAGGCCCAGATCTGGGACGCCCAGGCACAGACGGCAGCGCTGGTCTCGCGCCCGCGCCGCGCACCGCATGCAGGAAACCGAGCGCCGCGATGCCTGGATGGCGCAGGTCACCGACCCCGAGCGCGAACAGGCCCGGCTGGTATCGATGGCTGAACTGCTGGTCGATGCACGCGATGCCGACGGCGCGCTCGAAACCATCGCGCAACTGCAGGCGCAGGGCGCACGCCAGATCCACGTGCAGCGCATTGCGCTGCGCGCGCACCAGCACCTGAAAAACTGGTCCGAAGTGCTGCGCCTGGCGCGCTCGCTGGAAAAGCGCAACGCCCTGCATCCGGTGCTGGCGCTGCGGCTCAAGCAGATGGCCTGCGAGGCCATGCTCGAAGAGCGCCGCCACGACCCCGAAGCGCTGTCCGCGTTCTGGCGCACCCTGTCGGCCGATGAGCGGCGCGCCGCGCGCATCGCCGAACCGGCGGCCCGCTACTTCGCCGCGCTTGGCCGCCAGGAAGAAGCGCGCCGCATCATCGAGGATGCGCTCAAGGTCAACTGGGACAGCCGCCTCGTGCTGCGTTACCCGGACTGCGCCAGGCCCGGCCAGGCACTGCCGCAAATCCAGCAGGCGGAAAGATGGATCAACGAGCATCCGGCGGATGCCGACCTCTACTACACGCTCGGTGTGCTTTGCCTCGGAGAGCGGCTTTGGGGCAAGGCCCAGTCCAGCTTCGAGCGCGCACTGAAGTATGCCGACCGGGAGCAGCAGAGCCGCCTGCGCGTGCGCACCCACCTGGCGCTGGCACGGCTGTTCGAAGAAACCGAGCGGCCCGAGGAAGCGCAGCGTCACTATCGTGAAAGCGCGATGCTGGCCGCCTGAGGCTTCGCGTCAGTCCTCTGCGGCCGTGCTTTTTCCGGCCGCTGTCTTCACCACCGTATAGCGCTCCAGCGTTTCCTTGCGTGCCACGTCGTGCTGGACCAGCGGACGTGGGTAATTGTCGCCCAGCCGCACGCCGGCGTCCGAAAGCACGTCGTGGGGCGCAGTCCATGGAGCGTGCACGTATTTGTCCGGCAGCGCGGCAAGCTGGGGCAGATACTTGCGGATGAAGCGGCCTGCGGGTCGAATTTCTCGGATTGCGTGACAGGATTGAAGATGCGGAACCACGGCTGCGCATCGCATCCCGTGGAAGCGGCCCATTGCCAGCCGCCATTGTTGGCCGCGAGATCGAAATCGTTGAGCTGGTCGCAAAGTACTGTTCGCCGCGGCGCCAGTCCACGCCAAGGTCCTTGACCAGGAAGCTGGCCGTGACCATGCGCAGGCGGTTATGCATATAGCCGCTCTGGCGGATCTGCAGCATTGCGGCGTCCACGAGCGGATAGCCGGTGGCCGCATCACGCCATGCCTGGAAATAGCGCTCGGCTGTCTCGCCATCGCGCCAGCGAATGCGTCGTAGGCGGGGTTAAAGGCCTTTCCTGCAGCCACGCGCGGATGATGGTGCAGGATCATGAAGTAGAAATCGCGCCAGACCAGTTCCGACAGCCAGGTCGCCGCCCCGGCGCTGTCCGCGCCGCCGCGCAGCACCGCCTCATGCGCGGCGCGGGCCAACGTACGGATCGAAACCGTGCCGAACCGCAGATGCACGGACAGGTAGCTCGGCCCGCGCAGGGCAGGGTAGTCGCGCCGGCGGCCGTAGTCGCCCATGCGCGACGTGAATTCCTCGAACAATGCCTGCCCGCCGGAGGCGCCCGTCGGCATGGCGATATCTGAGAGGTTACTTGCAGCAAAGCCAAGGGTGCCAAGCAAAGGCGGTACCCGTCGGTTAGCCGGAACCGGCGCCAGGGCATGCAGGTATGGCTCGATCGGGTAGGGGCGCAGGTCGAATGGACGGAGCGCCTTGAGCCAGGCGTTCCTGTACGGCGTGAAGACCGCGAACGGCTTGCCCTGGCCCGTCAGGATCTCGTCACGCTCGAAGATGACCTGATCCTTGAAAGTGAAGAGCGCGCGCGAATCATCAGCCAGTGACTCGCGTACAGTAGCGTCGCGCGCGCTCGCGGCCGGTTCATAGTCGTGATTGGCAAACACGGCCTGCACATCCAATTCTCGGGCCAGTGTGGGGATCGCGCGGGCGGCGGCGTCGTGCAGCACGATCAGGCCTCCGCCGGCGCGGCGCAACATGGCATCGAGCTCGGACAGCGATTCGCGGATGAACTCGACACGCCGGTCCGTCCTCAGGCCGCGGGCCAGCAGCGGATCGAGGATGTCGCGATCGAACACGAACACGCACCATACCCGACGGCAGTGCTTGAGGGCATAATGCAGCGCCGCGTGATCGGTCGCTCGAAGGTCGCGCCGGAACCACACCAGCCCGCGCTCAAAATCCTGGCCGATGCGGTAGGGCGGACGCGCGCCGGCCGCTATGTCTGCAACACGCATTGCGTTTGGAGTGATGGAGAGTCCGGGCGATACCCTACCATGACGATACGGCGCCCCGGCGCCGGCCACCTGATCCCTGAAAATTTCATTTCCATGACCCTAGACCGTATCCTCCAATCCCAGGCTTTGGCACGCGCCGCTACTGTGGCGACCTGATCGCCGCCGGGCTGGTCGAGGTCAATGGCGAGCTCTGCGAAGACCCGCGCGCCAGTTCGAAGTCGACGGCCTGCGCCTGACCATTGATGGCGAGGAGTGGGTCGCCTGCACCAAGGCCTACGTGATGCTGAACAAGCCGGCAGGCTACGAATGCTCGCAGCGCCCGCGCCATCACCCCAGCGTGTACAACCTGCTGCCGGTGCCGCTGCGCCAGCGCGAGGTACAAGCCGTGGGCCGGCTGGATCACGACACCACCGGCCTGCTGTTGCTGACAGATGATGGCCAGTTCATCCACGCGCACACATCGCCCAAGCGCAAGGTGCCAAAGGTCTATGAGGTCACCACGGCCGAGCCGGTGACGCCCGAACAGGTCGAAGCACTGTGCGCCGGCGTGCAGCTCGACGACGAACCGGCGCCGATCGCGGCAGAAGCGTGCGAGATCACCGGGGAACACAGCCTGCGTCTGACCTTGCTCCAGGGGAAATACCACCAGGTCAAGCGCATGGTGGTCGCGGCCGGCAATCATGTGAACGCCCTTCATCGCAGTGCCGTCGGCGGCCTGAAGCTCGATCCGGCACTCGCGGAAGGTGAGTGGCGCTGGCTGACCGCCGAGGATCTGGCGGCCTTGACCAGCAAGGACTGACGCGCTGTGCTGCGCTGCAGCGCAGCCAATTCTTTCCGGCCGCCTCGCGGTGATTTGATAAAATGCTAGGCATGGCCAAGTCCGAAGCCCCCATCAATCTGACCAATCAGTTCCTGATTGCCATGCCCGGCATGGCCGATCCGACGTTTTCGGGCTCCGTCATCTATCTTTGCGAACACAATGAGCGCGGCGCGCTCGGGCTGGTGATCAACCGCCCGATCGACATCGACATGGCCACGCTGTTCGACAAGATCGATCTCAAGCTGGAAATTCAGCCGGTCGCGCATCAGCCGGTCTATTTCGGCGGCCCGGTGCAGACCGAGCGCGGTTTCGTGCTGCATGATCCCGTTGGCATCTATGTGTCGTCGCTGGCAGTGCCCGGCGGGCTTGAGATGACCACTTCCAAGGATGTCCTGGAAGCCGTGGCCAACGGCAGCGGCCCGCACCGCTTCCTGCTGACGCTGGGCTACTCCGGCTGGGGTGCCGGCCAGTTGGAAGAAGAGCTTTCCCGCAACGGCTGGCTCACCGTCCAGGCCGATCCCGAAATCATCTTCAGCGTGCCGCCCGAAGAGCGCTTTGCCGCGGCTATCCGCCTGCTGGGCATCGACATCACCATGCTTTCCGGCGAGGCCGGGCATGCCTGACGGCGTGGGGCGCGAATTGCCCCGCGACGGCACGGTCCTGGCATTCGACTACGGCGAGAAAAAGATCGGCGTTGCCCTGGGCAATTTTGTCACGCGCCACGCGAGCGCCCTGACCATCCTTCCGAACCAATCTGTTGAAGGCCGTTTTGAGGCGGTGAGCAAGCTGATCCGCGAGTGGACGCCCGTGCAGCTCGTGGTCGGCATGCCGGTCAACCCGGAAGGTGGCGAACAGCCCTCGATGCGCCTTGCGCGCCGCTTTGGCAACCAACTCAACGGACGCTTCAGCCTGCCGGTGGAGTGGGTCGACGAACGCTATTCCTCGCGCATGGCCGCCATGGCCGGCGCCCGCCGCGGCGAACTCGACGCCGAGGCCGCACGCATCATCCTGCAACAGTATTTCGACCAGCTTCCGCTATGACCCGACATACCAATCCCGACGCGAGGCGCTCTACCGCGCCTTGCTCGACCAGGCCCAGGCGCTGATTCCGCAAGCCGAGCGCGCGCAGTGTCCGTGGCCGGCATCCACTCCGGTGGCGCCTGGATTGCGCCGCGGCTGGCGGCGGATCTGGGCTGCCCGATCACGGTGTCATCAACGTGGCCTTCCACCGCGACGACTACGCCAAGAAGGGCCTGCACAGCCAGGCCCAGCCGAGCACGCTGCCGTTCGACGTGCAGGACCGCAAGATCCTGCTGATCGACGACGTGCTGGCCACCGGCCGCACCATCCGTGCGGCGGTCAATGAACTGTTCGACTATGGCCGTCCGGCGCGCGTCGCGCTGGGCGTGCTGGTGGACCGCGGCGCGCGAACTGCCGATCGCGGCGGACCTGGTCGCGCTCAAGACCGAACTCCCGCGCGAGGCCACGCTCGTGCTTGCGCGCCAGGGAGAGGGCGCCAAGGCGACCTTTGCCTTTACCACCGAATCCTCGGCCGGTTGAACCGGCCAATTTTTCGTTCACCGGCCCCGAGACCAGACCACCCCCGATTTTGCCCGCGCCTGACCACCCATGACCAAGACGTTCCGCAACCCGCAGCTGACCAAGAACGGCGAACTGAAGCACCTGCTGTCGATCGAGGGATTGTCGCGTGACATGATCACGCACATCCTCGATACCGCCAGCCAGTTCGTGTCGCTGTCCGACTCCGACCGCGATGTGAAGAAGGTGCCGCTGCTGCGCGGCAAGAGCGTGTTCAACCTGTTCTTCGAGAACTCCACGCGCACGCGCACCACCTTCGAGATCGCCGCCAAGCGCCTGTCGGCGGACGTGCTGAACCTGAACATCAATGCGTCGTCGACCAGCAGGGCGAATCGCTGCTGGACACGATCAACAACCTGTCCGCCATGTCCGCGGACATGTTCGTGGTGCGCCACGCCAGTTCCGGCGCGCCATACCTGATCGCCGAGCACGTCGCACCGCACGTGCACGTGATCAACGCGGGCGACGGCCGCCATGCGCATCCGACGCAAGGCCTGCTGGACATGTACACGATCCGGCACTTCAAGAAGGACTTCACGCAGCTTCGCGTGGCAATCGTCGGCGACATCCTGCACTCGCGCGTGGCGCGTTCCGACATCCATGCGCTGACCACGCTGGGCGTGCCCGAAGTGCGCGCAATCGGCCCGCGCACGCTGCTGCCGTCGGGACTCGAGCAGATGGGTGTGCGCGTCTTCCACAACATGGAAGAGGGCCTGAAGGGCGTGGACGTGGTCATCATGCTGCGTCTGCAGAACGAGCGCATGAGCGGCGCGCTGCTGCCGTCGGCACAGGAATACTTCAAGGCCTTTGGCCTCACGCCCGAACGGCTGGCGCTGGCCGCACCCAACGCCATCGTCATGCACCCGGGGCCGATGAACCGCGGCGTGGAGATCGATTCCGCGGTGGCGGATGGCCCGCAATCGGTGATCCTGAACCAGGTGACGTTCGGCATCGCCGTGCGCATGGCGGTGATGGGGATCGTGGCCGGGAACAGCGACTAACCGAGCGACTGACCGCCATCGATGCCAAGCCCGAGCCAGAACACTCCGAACACGCCCAGCGACACGACAAGCCAAGCTATGAAGATTCACATCCAGGGCGGCCGCCTGATCGACCCGGCCGCGAAGACCGACGCCCAGCAGGACCTCTATATCGCCGCCGGCAAGATCGTCGGCGTGGGTAGTGCGCCGGCGGATTTCACCGCCAACAAGACCATCGATGCCCGCGGCCTGATCGTGTGCCCGGGTCTGGTCGACCTGTCGGCCCGGCTGCGCGAGCCCGGCTCCGAATACAGGGCCACGCTCGAATCCGAAGTGGCCGCTGCAGCCGCCGGTGGCGTGACCAGCCTGCTCTGTCCCCCTGACACCGACCCCGTGCTCGACGAGCCCGGCCTGGTCGAGATGCTCAAGTTCCGCGCCCGCACGTGAACCAGACCCATGTCTACCCGCTCGGTGCGCTGACGCTGGGCCTGAAGGGCGAAGTGCTGACCGAGATGAACCAGCTGACCGAAGCCGGCTGCGTCGGCTTCAGCCAGGCCGAGGCGCCGGTGCGCAACACCCAGGTGCTGCTGCGCGCGCTGCAGTACGCGCAGACCTTCGGCTTCACCGTGTGGCTGCGCCCGGAAGACCCGTTCCTCGGCGGCGGCGTGGCCGCGAGCGGCCCCGTGGCATCGCGGCTGGGGCTGTCGGGCGTTCCGTGATTGCCGAGACGGTGCGCCTGCATACGATCTTCGAGCTGATTCGCTCCACGGGCGCGCGCGTGCACATCTGCCGCTTGTCATCGGCCGCCGGGCTGGAGCTGATGCGCCAGGCCAAGCGCGAAGGCTTGCCGGTGACCTGCGACGTCAATGTCCACCATGTCTCGCTGACCGACATGGACATCGGCTACTTCAACTCCCAGATGCGTTTCTCGCCACCGCTGCGCAGCGCGCGTGACCGCGATGCCATTGTCGCGGCACTGGCCGATGGCACCATCGACGCGCTGTGCTCGGATCACACGCCGGTGGACGACGACGAGAAGCTGCTGCCGTTTGCCGAAGCGACGCCGGGCGCATCGGGCTGGAAGTGCTGCTGCCGCTGACGCTGCGCTGGGCCGCCGAGCACAAGGTGCCGTTGCAGACGGCGCTCGCTCGCATCACCTCCGAGCCGGCACGCGTGGCTGGCCTCAAGGCGGGCACGCTGGCCTCGGGTGCCGTGGCCGACATCTGCGTGTCGATCCGAAGGAAACCTGGAAGGTCGACCGGCAATCCATCAAGAGTCAGGGCAAGAACTCGCCATGGCTTGGTTATGAGATGGAAGGAAAGGTCCGCATGACGCTGGTCGGCGGCCAAATTGTCTACAGCAGCAACAACAACCATCACTGACAAGCATGGTCTGGTTGCGCAAGACGGCGCTGGTGCTGCACCTGCTGCGCGGGATTCTGACCTGCGCGGTGCTGTTTCCATGGCTGGGCGTGCAGTCGCGGGAATGGCACATCCGGCGCTGGTCGCACCGGCTGTTGCGGATCTGCGGGATCGAGCTTGAGGTTGTCGGAGACCTGCCGTCTCATGGTGGCTGTCAGGGTGCGCTCGTGGTATCTAACCACGTCTCATGGCTGGACATCTACGTCATCCATAGCTGGCGGCCGGTGCGTTTTGTCGCCAAGTCCGAGATCCGCGGTTGGCCGGTGATCGGCTGGCTGTGCGAGAAGACGGGCACGCTGTTCATCGAGCGCGCACGCAAGCGGGACGCCCATCGTGTGCTGCACGACATTACCGATGTGATGCTGCAGGGGGATCTGGTCGGCGTGTTTCCCGAGGGCACGACTACCGATGGCAGCGATGTGCTGCCTTTCCATGCCAACCTGATGCAGGCGCCGATTTCGGGCGGCCTGCCGGTGTTGCCGCTTGGGCTCAGTTATGTGGATGCGGTGACCGGCAAGCCCACATTGGCGCCTGCTTACATTGACGACCTGAGCTTGCTCGACTGTCTGAATGCCGTCCTGCGGGCACCGCGCATCAAGGCACGGCTGGCGATCGGGCCGATGCTGCACGCCAGCACGGCAAGCCGCCGGGAGTTGGCGGAGTCAGCGCGAGAGGTGGTCGTTCACCTGGCGCGGGGCGCACACGAAGCAGCTGCGGCCGCCGCAGTCCGGCGCAGCCAGGTCAATCCGGACATGGCCGGCGCCGAGGCTTCCACTGCCACAAGCTGAATGACACTGTCGTCCCCGCCGAGGCGGGGACGACAGAATCAGGCGAGCGGATCACAATATTGCGGGCACTCCACCTGGATGACCGTCCGCGCGGCCGGATCCGGCGCGAGCCGTGCAGCGGTCAGCTTGCCGCCCCAGACACAGCCGGTATCGAGGGCCATCAGGTTTGGCCGCATCACCAGGCCGAGTGTCGACCAGTGCCCGCACACCACGGTGACATTCTCCGTGCGGCGGCCCGGCACGTCGAACCACGGCATGAAGCCGGCCGGGGCATTGCCCAGCCCTTCCTTGGTCTTGAAGTCCATCACGCCATCGGTCGTGCAATAGCGCAGCCGCGTCAAGGCGTTGATGACCACCCGGTGACGCTCGACGCCCCGCAGGCCGTCGTGCCAGTGGTCTGCGGCATTGCCGAAGATGTCGGCCAGGAAGCCTTGCCAATTCGGGCCTTGAAGTTGCTCTTCGACTTCGTGGGCCAGGTCGATGACTTGTTCGGCCGACCATTGGGGCAGGACGCGGCGTGGACGAGGAGGAAGCCATCCTCAAGCAGGGCAAGAGGGCGGTGGCGCAGCCAGGTGAGCAAATCCTCACGGTCGGGGGCGGAGAGGATGTCCTGCAAGGTGTCGGACTTGCCGTTCTTACGGACGCCGGCTGCGGCGGCCAGGGCGTGGATGTCGTGGTTGCCTAGGACGGTCTCTGCCCGGGACCCAAGGGCGCGGACTGTACGAAGGGTTTGGAGGGAGGCAGGGCCGCGGTTGATCAGGTCGCCGACGAGGCGCAGTCTGCCATCGGGTGGAAGCCGGGTCAGAAGAAGTTCGAAGGATCCAGCGCAACCTTGGAGGTCGCCGATCGCAAAATGTGGATAAAGAGGCACGTTACGTTTGGATTCGCGAAGCAGCGCAAAAAAATCGTCGCTATTTGTAGAGAAGTGACCGCCAATTTGCCGAATCGTTACAACAGGCTACAAAATGCCGCCGGCGATTGGTCGGGTGAGACATACAGTCGGATAGAATACCGCCACTTCTGCAGGTACTTAACGTCCCGCCGTCCATCCACGAGGACAAGGCGGCGCTCGGCTTTTGTCGGGTAATCGGAACATATCGAGAGCAGGGAGCTAGTTTTGTCGCATATTTTGGTCACAGGCGGTGCCGGTTTCATTGGTGCCAACTTCGTTCTGGCATGGCTGCGGGATAAGACCGCCGACGGCGTCGTCAACGTCGACAAGCTGACGTATGCGGGCAATCGCAAGACGCTGGCATCGCTGGATGATGACAGCCGCCACGTTTTTTTCGCAGACGGATATCTGTGATCGTGCCGCGCTGGACGAGCTTTTCGCGACTTACAAGCCGCGCGCTGTAGTGCATTTCGCTGCCGAAAGCCACGTTGATCGGTCCATCCACGGCCCTGGTGAGTTCATCCAGACCAATATCGTCGGCACGTTCACGCTGCTCGAGGCCGTCCGCGCCTATTGGGGTTCGCTGGAAGAGCCGGCCAAGTCGGCATTCCGCTTCCTCCACGTTTCCACGGACGAAGTCTTTGGCTCGCTCACCGAAGACGATCCGCAATTCTCGGAAACCACCCCGTACGCGCCTAACAGCCCGTACTCGGCCTCAAAGGCAGCGTCGGACCACTTGGTCCGCGCCTATCATCACACGTACGGCCTGCCGGTCGTGACGACCAACTGCTCGAACAATTACGGGCCCTTCCATTTCCCGGAAAAGCTGATTCCGCTGATCATTGCCAACGCCCTGGGCGGCAAGCCGCTGCCGGTCTATGGAGATGGTCTCAATGTCCGCGATTGGTTGTATGTGGGCGACCACTGTTCTGCAATCCGCGAGGTGCTGTCCCGCGGCCGGCTTGGTGAAACCTATAACGTTGGTGGCTGGAACGAGAAGACCAATCTCGATGTGGTCCACACGCTCTGCGATCTGCTTGATGAGCTCAAGCCCAAGGCTGCGGGCTCCTATCGCGACCAGATCACCTTCGTGAAGGATCGCCCCGGACACGATCGCCGCTACGCGATCGACGCCCGCAAACTGGAACGCGAACTCGGCTGGAAGCCGGCAGAAACGTTTGAGACGGGGCTGCGCAAGACGGTGCAGTGGTATCTCGATAACCAGGCGTGGGTGCAGGACGTGATGTCCGGCGAGTATCGGAACTGGGTGGCGAAGCAATATGCAGCGTAACCCCGCAGTGCCAACAATTCTCGTAACAGGTTGCAACGGCCAGCTTGGATTCGAACTGCGTCGCAGCCTGGCGCCGCTTGGCAATGTGGTGGCGCTGGATCGTTCCGGCTGTGACCTAGCCCGTCCGGAAACGCTGCGTAGCGTGGTGCGCGAGCATCGCCCCGACGTAATCGTCAACCCTGCGGCATTCACGGCGGTGGATAAGGCGGAGACAGAAGCCGAGCTTGCATTTGCCATCAATGGCACTGCCGCTGGCATCCTGGCCGAAGAGGTGAAGGCGCTGGGTAGTCTGCTGGTGCACTATTCGACGGACTACGTGTTCGACGGCACCAAAGACGTCGCCTATGTCGAAACGGATGCGGTCAATCCGCAGTCTGTCTACGGCAAGAGCAAGCTGGCCGGAGAGCAGGCCATTGCCGCCACGGGCGCGCAGGCATTGGTGTTGCGGACCTGCTGGGTGGCCGGCGCCCATGGCGGCAATTTTGCCAAGACCATGCTGCGCCTGGGCAAGGAACGCGACAGCCTTCGTGTCATTGCGGACCAGTTTGGCGCACCGACCACGGCAGCACTGATTGCGGATGTCACCGCTCAGATCGTTGCCCGTCACTGGCTGGCGGGGGACCGTCAGGCGTTTGCTGGCGGCGTCTACCACCTTGCGGCGGCAGGCGAAACGACTTGGCATGCCTACGCTACCGAAGTGCTTCGCTATGCGAAGGCACATGGCGTGGAACTCAAGGCCGATCCCGAAAAATCGAAGCCATTCCTGCTACGGCCTATCCGCTGCCGGCGCCGCGGCCGTCGAATTCGCGGCTGGACACCACGCGCCTGCGGGAGACCTTCGGCATTCATCTACCGGACTGGAAGCAGGGCGTGCATTTCCTGCTGGATCAGATCCTTTCGTAATAGTGGTCAATATGCGCAAAGGCATTATCCTGGCCGGAGGTTCCGGCACGCGGCTCTATCCCATCACGCGGTCTGTTTCGAAGCAACTGCTGCCGGTATATGACAAGCCGATGATCTACTATCCGCTTTCCACGCTGATGCTGGCAGGGATTCGGGACATTCTGATCATTTCCACGCCGGAAGATACGCCGCGTTTCAGCGACATGCTCGGCGATGGGAGTAAGTGGGGCCTCAATCTGCAATACGCAGTACAGCCGTCTCCTGACGGTTTGGCGCAGGCGTTCATCATTGGCCGTGACTTCATCGGCAATGATCCGTCGACGCTTATCCTTGGCGACAACATCTTTCACGGCCACGACCTCGTCAGCCAGTTGACGCGTGCCGCTGCCGCCAGCGAAGGCGCCACTGTCTTCGCCTATCACGTCCACGATCCGGAGCGATACGGCGTCGTCGAGTTCGACGAAAACTTCCGCGCACTGTCGCTGGAAGAAAAGCCGCTCCAGCCCCGCTCGAATTATGCCGTGACTGGGCTCTATTTCTATGACAACCAGGTTTGTGATATCGCGGCAGATATCAAGCCATCGGCCCGTGGTGAACTTGAGATCACGGACGTGAACAAGCAGTACCTGTCGCAGGAACAATTGGATGTCGAGATTATGGGTCGAGGCTACGCCTGGCTCGACACCGGTACGCATGACTCGCTGCTTGAAGCAGCTAGCTTTATTGCAACGCTGCAGAATCGGCAAGGCTTATGGTCGCATGTCCCGAAGAGATTGCGTTTCGTAGCCACTGGATCACAGCTGAGCAGGTCGAGAAGCTAGCGGCGCCGCTGTGCAAGAATGCCTATGGGAAGTATCTGCAGCAGATTATTTCGGAAGCAATCAAATGAGCCTCACTGTTATTCCTACGGCACTGCCGGAAGTCTTGATTATCGAGCCGAAAGTCTTTGGTGATACGCGAGGCTTTTTCTTCGAGAGCTACAACGAGCGAGCTTTCGAAGAGGCGACTGGAATCAAACGCAGGTTCGTTCAGGATAACCACTCGCGTTCGGCGCGTAACGTACTACGTGGGCTGCATTATCAGATCCAGAATCCACAGGGCAAGCTGGTGCGGGTGACAGCTGGCGAGGTTTTTGATGTGGCTGTAGATATCCGCCGCAGCTCCCCCAATTTCGGAAAATGGGTCGGTGTCAGTCTGTCAGCAGAGAACAAGCGTCAGCTTTGGATCCCGGAGGGATTCGCACACGGTTTTCTTGTGGTTTCAGACTCGGCAGAGTTTCTCTATAAGACGACTGACTACTATGCACCGGAATTCGAGCGGAGCGTGTTCTGGAATGATCCGGACATCGGCATCCAGTGGCCGCTTGACCTCACCCCGTTGCTTGCATCGAAGGACCAGGCCGCGAGTCTGTTGAACCAAGCTGAAGTGTTCCCTTGAAGCACGTGACTGAGAGAAGGGGGTGGCAGGTTAGTGAAAGGTCTTTCAGGAGTGCATATGCAGTGCGATCTATCTGTTCTGATTCCGTTCAAAGACAAGGCAGAAATGACACTGCAGTGTGTCGACTCGCTGTACAGGTTTGGCCCGGGATGCCGGGAAGTTCTACTGGTCAGTAACAATTCTTGCAAGGCTGAGCTCGACGCAGTCAGGGCAGGGTTGGCAAAGTACGACAATGCCAGCGTACTTGTATACGATGAGCCGTTCAATTACCAGAAGCTGAACAATTGGGCAGTCGAACATTCGCGCGGCAGTGATCTGCTCTTCCTGAATAACGATACCGAGCTGGTAGAGCGATCCGCGGGGCTATTGGAGGCCATGGTAACGCGATCCCATGACCCGGCGGTGGGTGCCGTAGGCTGTGTATTGCTGTACGGTGATGCCAAGACGATCCAGCATGGCGGGGTATATCTGGTTTCCGGTGGGCTAGCCGATCATCTTTTTGTCGGCCAACGCTTGTCAGATGTTGTCAATCGCTGCGCTAGTGGATCACTACATCCGGACATTCGCCGCGAGGTTGGCCTGAGTGCGGTGACCGGCGCAGTAACCGTCGTGCAACGGGACAAGTTTGCCTCCGTGGGCGGATTCGACGAGAGATTCATCATTTGCGGCGGTGACGTGGACCTGTGCATTCGACTTGAGAAAGCCGGCTACGCAACCGTGATGGCAGGCGCTGATTCGGGTTTCATCCTTCACAAAGAGAGCCAGTCGCGTGCGCATAAGCCAATTCCCTATAACGATTTCTATCGTTCGTACCTGTCATACCTAGAAAGCTATGACCCGGAAAGAGGGGATCGCTTCGTCCACGTAGATTCAAAGATTTCTCATCAATGAGCAAAAAGACATTCCTGCTGCGTGTCGCACGACGCCTGGTGTTTATCGGCCGTAAAGGGCTACAGAGGCTTTATCAAACAGCGTCCAATACGGAGCACCGCCTGAGCGCGATGATCGAGGGGCGCCCTGTGGTGGCAGGGGACAAGCGTGTCATGCGAGCGAGGCAATTTGCCGAGGTCTACTACGCGGCCAATCCCTCCGTGACACCGGTCATGCCCGCTCTGCCGCGCGCCGGGCGTCGGCCAGCCGTGGTAGTCCTGGTGCCGACGCTATCGGATTCTTCACTGTTCGGCGGCATTGCTACAGCATTGGTCTTTGGCGCGTTGCTAAGTCAGAAGACATCGCGGGGTCTGCGCATTGTGCAGACGGTAGTGAATGGCAAGGCTACACGTCTGCAGGGGTTGTTCGACAAATACAACATCAGTATCGATGCTTCTGCGATTGAGGTATTGAGTGTCGCCGAGCGTCGCCATAACTACTACGGCTATCTGGACCTGCATCCTGCCGACCAGCTTGTCGTCAGCGCTTGGTGGGACGCGGCACTCGCCGCGGAATTTCCGCTGCGCCGCAAGTTCATCTATCTTGTGCAGGACTACGAGCCGATCTTCTATGCGAATGGTGATGCGCGCCTGCTTGCAGAGCAAAGCTACCAGTCGGCCAACTTGTCGCGGTCTGCAATACCGAGTTGATGGCACAGTGCATCACCGAAAGCGGAATGCTCTCGCCCGATACGCCTGTCTTGCACTTCGAGCCCGCGGTGGCACGCATGGCGGGCCGTCGCTCCCCTCGCTCGCCTGGCAAGGCAAAGCGGACGCTGTTTTTCTACGGTCGCCCAAACGTCGAAAGGAACCTCTTCCATTTCGGATTGCGAATCCTTAACGAAGTTTTGCGCGCAATCTGCTCAACGGAGCTGAGTGGGATGTAGTGATGGCTGGCGAGACGGCGGCCCCGAATATTCAGCTAGAGTCAGGCGTGGTCATTCGCAATCTGGGTAAGCTTTCGCTCGATGAGTACGACGAAGTCAAGTTGAAGACAGACGTCGCGCTGTCTCTGATGATGGCTCCCCATCCCAGCTACCCGCCTCTTGAACTAGCTTTGGCGGGGGCGGCGGTCGTGACATCAAGCTATGGTCCCAAGCAGGATCTGACCCGTTATTCCAAGAATATTCTTTGCGTATCCCCGGACCTGGAGTCGATGATTGACGCCATCATCCGCGCAGTGCAAATGACTGACGAGGAGCGGATCAGCAATGCTGCGTGCACAATTCTACCGGCCGACTGGCAAAGTGCGTTCGCACGATGCTTGATCAACTCGATCCGTTGCTCGAAGGCATGAGCCACGTCGTCCCACCTGTAAGGGCCGAGATCACTCCGGCTTTATAAGGTGCAGGTGGCGTGGGGGACGGCCGCCTGAACCGCACGCAGCAGCAAAATGTTCACTGCCGGGAATACCGGTAGTTCCAATCAGAACCAACACAATCTGTCATTCACGCATGCCTCCAGAATCTTCCGCCCCGGCATCGTTTTCGGGCATCAGCCCCGAAAGCAACCGCCTCAGTAGCGGGGTAGCGATGTGTTCCTGCAATGGAGGCCAGTTTCTCGTTGCGCAACTCGAGTCTATTATTGCCCAGACACGGAAGCCCGATCACATCGTAGTCTGCGACGACTTGTCGACAGATGATACATGGACGAAGCTCCAGGCTTGGGCGTCGGCAGCACGAACAGCGCACGGTATTCGCGTTACACTAATTCAGAATGCAGTCAGGTTGGGTGTCACCCGGAATTTCGAGCAAGCGATTCGGGCGCTTGATACTGATATTGTGTTCTTGGCTGATCAGGATGATGTCTGGCAGCCCAACAAGATCGAAGTACTGATTGCCCGCTTTGCGGATCAATCGACGATGCTCGCACATTCCGATGCCACCCTTATCGATGAAGGCGGCAAGGATCTCGGTAAGTCCCTATTTGAGGCATTACGTCTATCCGATCGCGAGACGGAGTTGGTTAAGAGCCAACACTTCTTCGAAATTTATTGCCGCAGGAACCTCGTTACCGGTACTACCGCGGCGTTTCGTCGGGAATTGCTTGACATAGCGCTGCCATTTCCGGAGGACTGGATCCACGATGAGTGGCTTGCTGCTTGCGCAGCGGCTGAATCGAAAATCGCAATGCTGGCGGACAAGCTGACGCAGTATCGTCAACATGGGGCAAACGTAATCGGTGTGCCGGTTAGCTCCATGTCGCGCCTGACCTTGTACGCCATGCGCGTCGCTCGTACATCTCGCGACGAGTACTTACGCTATAAGTTGCGTCGGCTGAATGCCCTGCGCGAGCGACTGGTGTACGTGAATGTTATCGATCACGACAAGCTTGCGTTACTTGACGAAGCGAGAGCTCATTTTGAGCGCCGCATACGTTTTGGGCGTTCGCCTGCCTCGCGAGTCATCAGCATCTTTCGAGAATACAAGGCTTGTGGATATCATCGGTTCGCCGATGGCTTCGCGGGGATGGTGCGTGATGTCATCCATCTCTGAACAGGTACGTATGTTCGCCCCCTCTAACCGGAGCCCGCGACTGACCGTGTCTGTGGTCAGTCATGGTCAGGGACAACTGCTGACGCTTTGCTGTCTCAGTTGCATGAGGCTGCCGGCTTGCTGCCCATGGAGGTCATTGTCACGCTAAATCTGCCGGAGGCAGCGCCGGTGATTGATGAGGATGACAACTTCCAGTTCACCTTGATCGTCAATGAGTCACCGCAAGGGTTCGCAGAGAACCACAATACTGCCTTTCGCCATGCGCGTGCCCCTTTTTTTTGCGTAATCAATCCGGACGCAGAATAGCCTCTGAAAGCTTCTTGCCCTTGGTCGATTGTGTGGAACGGCTGCCGGGAGTCGCAGGTCCGCGCGTCTGGCGCCGGGGGGCAATATCGAGGATAGTGCGAGGCGCGTCCCATCTGTACTTCGGCTGGCAAGAAGGCGCTTGCGCAGGCAATCGGCGCCGGACTATCCGACCACACGAAGCGTCCAGGAAGTGGATTGGCTGGCAGGCATGTGCTTGATTTTTCAAGCGCAGACATTTCGGGATATCGGGGGGTTTGACGATCGCTTTCACTTGTACTGTGAAGACGTCGATGTGTGCTTGAGGATACATCTTGCTGGTGGCCACGTTTCGTGGGTGCAGGATTCCATCATCATCCATGATGCGCAGCGCGCTAGCCGTCGTAACTGGCGATACCTCGCTTGGCACGTTACCAGCCTTTTGCGCTTGTTTGGGTCGAGTACATATTGGCGCTTTAGGCTTTACGGCTCGGGTCACGATAAGAAGGCCATGCATGTTTGATTTTTTCTGGGTACCAACTTTCGTGTTTCTCGTAAGCGCGCTGAGCATCGTGATACTGCGACCAGTGGCTAGGACCATAGGACTGGTTGATCGTCCCGATACTCGCAAGAGACATTTCGGCGACGTCCCACTCGTTGGGGGCATTGCCATTACTCTGGCCGTATGGGCTGGGGCGCTACTATTCATGCGGACCCAAGGCTATTACGTAGCATTGCTGGCAGGTCTTTCGGTGCTGGCGCTGGTCGGAATGGTTGACGACCTCAGGGGAATGTCGCCCCTTACCAAACTGATCGTTCAATTGTTCGCCGCCATCCTGATGACTTCTTGGGGCGGCGTCTATCTTTCCTCGCTAGGCGACTTGTTTAGTCGTCGTGAGATTGAGCTGGCTAACTGGGGCATTCCTCTGACGTTGTTTGCGGTCGTTGCCGTGGTTAACGCCATGAACATGTGCGACGGCATGGATGGGCTTGCAGGGGGGCTTGCGTTTTTTATCTTTGGCTGGCTGGCGGTCGTTGCCGGGGGAAATTGGGGAACAACGCGGCACAACGAATATGCGTTATTTTCTGCGGAGCATCCTTGGATTCCTGGTGTTTAACATGCGTAACCCGCTGCGGGGCAAACGCCATGTCTTTCTCGGGGATGCCGGCAGCCTTATGCTGGGCTTCGGCATAGTTTGGTTTGCGGTCGAACTGACGCAACCGGTCTACAATGCGGGCCACCGCGCACCGCCGGTGATCATGCTGTGGATTGCCGGATTCCTGCTGATCGACCTCCTCGCCGTGGTGATTAGACGAACCCTTCAGGGCAAGAACCCGCTCGCGGCCGACCGGACCCACCTGCATCACATATTACTGAGGCTGGATCTTGGTCACGGCTCCATCGTGTGGATCTTGCTGCTAAGTAACGCGCTGATGGGCATGGTGGGCGTATCGGTTGGAAAATGGGGGTGTCGGAGCAGACGCTGTTCCTGACCTTTCTCGCAGTAACAGCGGTTCATTTGTTGGTGATGCGCAACGCGTGGCGCTTTATCCGCTTTGGACGCCGCGTATTGAAAGTGCGGAGACTGAAGCGCGGCTAAGTGGTGTATCGGGAGCGTTCAACTCTTGCAGTTCAACCGGCCGACGCCCGAACGCTTTGTTTCATTTTAATTGGGTCATTCTCGCCGCATGCTGAAAGGCGGTCGCGGCGCTTACCTTGCTGAAGTAGCTTTTTATGTTATCGATTGCTATCACAGACCTCAGAGAGAGCCTTTCATCGTGGCGCCTCTGGTCCTTACTTGGATGGATTGAAATCCGTCAACGATATGCCCGCTCGGCGGTGGGGCCCTTCTGGCTGACAATCAGTATGGCGGTGATGATCGCCTCCATCGGCGCGTGTACGGCACCCTGTTCGGCCAGGAGCTTCGCGAATATCTGCCGTTCCTGAGTGTCGGGCTGGTCATGTGGTTTCTGCTCGCCCAGATTGTCAACGAGGGGTCGACGGTCTACATCCACAGCGCGCATTACATCAGGCAGGCGGCAACGCCGAAGCTTCTTTACGTGCTGCAGGTGGTCTGGCGCAATCTGATCATCCTTGCCCACAATTTCGTCATCGTGATTGCGCTGCTGGCGATTTTTGGTGTGAAGAGCTGGGCAGTGCTGCCCCTGTTCATACCGGCGTCATTTTGTTTGTCCTCAACGCGATGTGGATGGCAATGATCGCGGGTCTTCTTTCCGCCCGATTCCGCGACCTGCCGCAGATTATTGCGTCCCTGTTCCAGGTGGCGTTCTACGTTACGCCGATCATGTACCGTCCGGATTCGCTCGTCAGATTCTCCTGGATCGTCGATCTCAACCCGTTGTCCTATCTGTTGCATCTGGTACGGGGGCCGCTGATGGGCGAGGTACCCACGCTGCTGACCTGGGGTGTCAGCGCCGGCATGGCTGCAATTGGCTGGACCGCTGCCATGTGGCTGACTGGTCGCTACCTCAAACGTATCCCGTATTGGGTCTGACGGAAGGGAATTGAAGCATGGCGTACATTGAATTGCGGAATGTCGGCCTGGAGTTGCCGATCTATGATGTGCAGGGGCGGTCTCTGAAGAAGCGAGTCCTTCGCCTTGGGCGCAAGAACAAGCTCGCAGAGGAAACGAACGGCGTGGTGGTGGTGAAGGCGCTGGACGGAATCGATCTGCGCCTGGAGGCTGGCGATCGCATCGGTCTGATCGGACACAACGGTGCCGGCAAGTCGACCCTGCTGCGGCTGCTCGCCGGCATCTATGCCCCGACTTCGGGAACCTATGAACGGCAAGGAAAGGCCGTGCCGCTGCTGGATATCAGCCTCGGCATGGACGAGAACTCGACGGGTTACCAGAACATCCGGTTGCGCGGCCTCCTGCTCGGGATGAGCGATGAAGAGGTGCGCAGGAAGGAAAGGGACATTGCCGAGTTTGCCGACCTTGGCGATGCGCTCGACCTGCCGCTACGTACTTATTCGAGCGGCATGCGCATGCGGCTGGCCTTCGCGGTGTCGACGGCAATCGATGCGGATATTCTCTTGCTGGACGAGGTGATTGGTGTTGGAGATGCCTCTTTTCAGGATAAGGCGAATGAACGGCTGCATGATTTGCACAATCGTGCACAGATCGTGGTGTTGGCGATTCACTCGAACGAAGTGATTCGCCGGATGTGCAACAAGGTGATCTGGCTGGAGCACGGGCGAATTCGAATGGCCGGCACGGTCGAGGAAGTGCTTCCGGTTTACGAGGCAAACCACTGATTTGAATCGTCGGGGAGGGGAGAGCGCTAGGCGGTGGCCGCAGGCAGGACGCGATGCCTGGCTTCCGTTCCCCGTGCGGCCACCATACTTGAGAGCGGAACGTAGAAGCGGGTCATGACAGTTGATATCTCGTGCGTAGTCACCTTTCATGCGGAAGGCCTGCTTGCCCACAAAACCCTGGCAAGTATTGCCCGGGCGATCCGCTTCGTCAGTGATGCCAGCATCAAGGTTGAACTGGTGGTGGTGGCTGACCGGGCCAATCAGGAAACCCTAAGCTACCTTGAGCGATGCAAATGGCTGCCCGCTGGGACCCGGATCCTGCATACGGAGCATGGCGATCCCGGACTGGCGCGCAATGAGGGGATTCAGGCCGCGTGCGGCGAATATGTCGCGATCCTGGATGGCGACGATCTCTATTCGCAAGACTGGTTGCTTGAGGCGCTGCGGCTCAATCGCACCAATCCGTCTTTCGTCGTTCACCCCGATTACAACATCTATTTCGGTGCCGAGCGTACGATTTCACGGCATCCCGATCAGCGCGATGCGTCCTTCCGCTCCTGGCAATTGCTGACCGAGAACGCCTGGACCGCACTTTGTTTTGCACGTCGCGAGGTATTCATTACCAAATCGTACGCGCCCACACCGCCATCGTCCGGTTTCGGATATGAGGACTGGCACTGGAACTGCGACGCTATTGCAGCGGGTCTGATCCACGTGGTGGCGCCCGGCACTGCGCACTTCATCAGGCTGAAATCGTCGGGAAGTCGTAATGCTGAAGCCCTCGAGCGAGGCAGGGTGATTCGGCACTCCAGCTTGTTCGACAGCGAAGGCTTGATGGCGCTCGACCGACCGCTCGCTCTGCTAGTTGCATCGCAGGAGTCCCTAGCGGACCGGGACTGGGACGAAGAGGCCTATCTGGCGGTGCATGCGGACGTTCGGGCTGCGGTCCGCGGCCGGCAACTCCGGTCCGGCAAATTCCACTGGGAACGATTCGGCCGCGCCGAGGGACGCTATTGCCGACGCCGAACAACGCGCGGTTGTGCGTGCCTGGGACGAAGAGGCATACCTGGCGTGCAACGACGACGTGAGAGACTCTGTCAGTCGCGGCCTGGTCGAGTCAGGTCTCCACCATTGGCTGCGCCATGGGCAGGCAGAGCGCCGCGAACTACGTCCGCAACCCTTCCCATCGGAGATCGTGAGCGAGATGCGTGCGCTTTCCGCTTACGAATTGCAACTGTTTCCTTCGCGCCAGTTTTCAAGGATGCCCGCCCGCATGCGTACCGTGCATCGTCAGCTCTTGGCAGCGCCTACCGGGAGATGTTGCATGCCTTGGGGGGAGACGAGGTCTCCCATGTCTTTCTGCTTCCGTGGCTAAAGCGAGGCGGGGCCGATCTCGTGGCTCTGCACCATATTTCGCACCTGGTCGGCGAATTTGGCGCAAAGGTGCTCGTGATCACTACGGAGAGTTCCGACTCGCCGTGGTTGTCCCGCCTTCCTGAGCAGGTGCGGGTGATCGACTTCGGCAAATTCGCGCCGCGCCTCAGCCCTGACGCGCAGAGAATCCTGTTGACCCGGTTGCTGCTCAAGTTGGCCCCGCGGGTCATTCACAATGTCAACAGTCCTGTCGGCTGGGAGATATATTCGCGGTACGGACGCGCCCTGTCGCAAGGATCTGGACTATACGCTTCGTTGTTCGGCTTCGACTACACGGACGAACTGGAGCCATATGGCTACGGCGGCGCCTGGAACGGTCCTATCGCTACCTTTCGAAGGTGATCACAGACACCGAGGTATTCATAGAGCGGCTGGTTGACATGTTTGGCTTCGAACGCGAGTTGTTTGAGCGTTTCCATTATCCGAAGCCTTGCAATCCCCGCTTTGAGTTCGATAGCCGGGGTCCGAAGAAGATACTTTGGGCGGGGCGCTTTGATCGCGAAAAACGTCCCGATCTGCTGCTTGCCATTGCAGCGCGATTGCCCGAGTGTCATTTCGACGTATATGGCGTCCCTACGCTCTCCACGCCGCCGGAAATCCTCGACATCAAGGAGAAGCTGGGGGCCATGAGAAACGTATCGCTGCGGGGCGCCTATGACGGTTTCGAGAACCTGCCGGTGGCCAACTATGCGTTGATGTTGTACACCACGCAATGGGACGGACTACCTAACGTAATACTGGAGGCCCAGGCTTCGGGTCTTCCGGTCCTGGCTCCCGATATTGGGGGAATCAAGGAGGTCATCCCCTCGGAAAGCGGGTTCCTGCTCGAGCGCTTTGATGATATCGACGGCTATGTGAAGCGTATCCGCATCCTGCTGCAGAATCCCGATGCCCTTTCCCGGGAGCGCGCGCGGGGGCTGGACATCATGGGGCAGGTGCATACCCCGGAAGCCTTCACGATGCAGCTTCTGCGTTTCCCCGCATATACGGCGGTGGCAGGAGCATGAATCAAAAAAAGGTTCGTCAGGAAAATGTGTGGGTCGATGGAGGCTCTGGAAGCTTGCCACGTGCATGATATAGCGCGATTTCCGTCGCCCTGAAGATTCGGAATCCGTACGATTTTCTCATGGTGACTTTGGCCTGGTTGCTCAGACCCTCAACGCCGCCGCTGCAGAAGTGCTTGCGCGCACGGAAGTGTTGAGGATTTGCTCACGGTGGGCACGCACGGTGTGGGCGAAGCTCTTCATTGGCTCGATGCGCGAACGCATTACCTGAGTGCACCACTGGTCGAGGAATTTCCCGGCCCAGTCCGGTGAGATGTAATCCCAGAGCTGCTGGATTCCTCTTTGAGCAGCCAGGCGCGTATGGTGCGCGGATTGTACTGCAACAAGTCACGCATGCGCAGTCGCTGTTTTGTCGGTCAGGTTTTCCGGGCGTTTGAGTAGGGCACCAGCGGGATTTCTTGAGCGCCGGCTCGTATCCGTCGCGAATCATGCGTCGGGACTCTTCAGCGCGAACCATCCTCGATGGCCTTATTCATCTTCGCAACGATGTGGAAGCGATCCAGGATGTTCAGTGCGTTGGGGCAATGCACCGCAATCATCTCGAGATAGGGCCCGCTCGCGAGCCGGCATGGACATAGCGTCCGCACGCCAGCGCTCCAGCGTGGTCACTGCCACACCCAGTTCCCTTGAAACCACTTCCACCGCCGCACTCTCCGGCGGTAACAGCTCGCCAACGGCGTGTGCGCGCCACACGGGCAAAGCGCCCCTGACGACTGCATTGATAGCGCCTGCGGGGCTTCGCGCACGCTGGGACGGCGCGCTTCCTGGGCGGAAGCCCGGCAGTACCGTTGCCCGCGGTCGCAGTCGCGGCAAATTAGGACCTGGGCCCGGCAATGGGCGCATACGTACAGGCGGCCCCTGGGCAGCATCGACGCTCCTCGATCGACGCCCGCGCCCTGCGTCAACCCTCATCCCATCCCATCCCATCCCATCCCATCCTTATCCTGGTACCGGACCTGTGCCAAATTGAGCCGTTTGCGCACGCGACGCTACGACCTTTGACGCCACCAGATTTGTGCGGATTTCCATCGCCATCGACACCCGCATCGCAGGTCAGGGCCTGCGATGCCAGTTACAGTGCCTGAGCAGGTAACACTGACGCCTCTCTTCTGGAGCCTACACGATAAAGACGATATTCAGCGCCTGCAAATGGAAAGTTTCCGACCTCCGTTAGATTCCAGGAGGAAAATATCTTCTTCTGGAAACTAGCTTGTTCTCGGTTTGCATCGTTGATCTTAGGCAAAAGATCCGGTGAATACATCACGACATATTGGTAGGCGCCAATACCTTCGCTCGCGACGACGTCTTCCGGGACGTATGCCTCCACTAAGCTTGAAGGTAGGCTACCGTAACGCTTGTAAAATTCGATGCCTATGTCAAACGCTGGAATAGGGCTGGTGAACGTAAAGTAGATTGCAGGCGTCTTGATGTTGCCATTCGCGTTTGGATTTAGTTCGCTCACTATCCCTTGAACGACTTTTTGTGCTTGCGCAGTCGTGCCTTCTCCGTTGGGGATCCATTCCTGCAGTCCCCTTGTGGCAACTGTGAAGCTTAGCGCGCTAAGAGCGATTAGGACTACATTTACGATCTTGCTTGCGCCTTCAATCCATTGAAGTCGATTGTGCATGTAAACGAAGATTGCGATAACTAAACACGCGAAGAAGGAGCCGAAGGACTGCTGGATTTGTGAGGATAGGGAAATCGGTGCGAGAGCTGCAATGGTAGCAAGAAGTATCAGCCCGGCACCTGCAAGCGCAACTTTGTTCTTCCTTTTGATAAAGGCTCCAGTAAATGCGGCCGCAATGAGGATGAATGACCAAAAGTTGGACCCCCAAAGTCCGTTGACCGGCAAATTTGGCGGCGATTTGGCAAATGGGAGATAGTAGAAGGCTTTCATGTACACGGGCTCGTTGATCGACCACCGCGCTGATAACGCTTGCCGGATGTAGTCCCGGAAGAAAGTGAAATTGGGCAGTACCAGTGCTGCGTAGGCGAGAACGGTACACACCAATATTGTCATATGATACACAATGATCACCCGCCGATCTTCTGCTGAGCTCGCGTTGAGTGCGTGTGCGGCGGATAAAAGCAGAATGACCCCAATCAGGCCTGGCAGATAAAACGCCATAGGTTTCGCATAGACAATGGCAATTGCTAACGCTGCCGGTATCAGTATGCTCCGGACGGAGATTCGTTTTGGGGTTCCCTTAATGAATAGATGTAAGGTCAGCATCATTAGGAAGATGCCGCCAAGATAATCCGCCTTGACGTGTGATGTAAAAATGAAGAAATATGGGATGGAGAGTACAAATGCCGCGATGGAGGCGACGCTAAGAAAATCTCTGTCCTTGTAAAGGCCGTTCAGAAATAATAGGAATAGCGAAAGATAGATGCCATTAATGGCGTATGGCGCGAAAAGTGATGCGTCGGAAATGGCGGTTGCTATTGTGGTTGGGATGATTGAAAGCGGTGAGTGGATGAATTGAAATCCATGCCAGTTACCGCTTTCTAATAGGTGCTTGTTGGTTAGGGCCAGGTAAATGTAGGCACACTCGTCCCATGGAATATCTTGTCGATGATTCCCTTGCTATACAGGGAGCGGATGGAAGCGGTTTGCGCGACGACGGCAACTAGAATAAGAAGAAGATTCGGATGTACTGCATGATTGCGGTTATTATTGGTTTACTTTGAAATCAACAGCCATACGCCCGCGACAATCACTAAACCGCCGATCAGGTGTCTGGCATTTAGGCCAGTGTCATAGGCAGCGGAGTATGCAGTTATGATCACTATCGCCGTTGCGACCATAAGAGGGTAAGCCAGTGTGAGAGGGAGCCGTCTTAGGGCGATTGCATAGAGCACGAAGCCTAACCCATAGACTACGATCGCGCTCCCTCGTAGAAGCTGCGGGAGGCTCAGGAGGTTGGCGGTCGCTGGATGGGAGCCTGCGACCCGAAGCAGGATGCTTGCAATGCCGGAGCAGACGCCGCTAGCGAGAAGGCTTGTGGTTTCTTTGACGGGGAACATGAAAGATTTTCGGCTACAATGCCGGCCGGGTATTGCGAGAAAACATGAATTCTAATCCAGCTCAAACTCGGGTCGCGGCGGTAGCCGTCTTAAAATTGCTTCGTCCGCTCCAGTGGATCAAGAATTTGTTTGTTTTCGCACCTCTGCTGTTCTCGGTCTCGGCGTGGTCGTTTCACTCGTTCTGGGTAACGTTCGCTGCCTTCCTGGCGTTCTGTTTCGCTGCTTCCGCCGTCTACATATTTAACGACCTCAATGATGCCGAGAGGGATCGCAGGCACCCAACAAAGCGATTCAGGCCCATCGCCTCGGGGCAGGTAGCGCCGTGGGTTGCTGCGCTGGCGATTGTTGTCTTAGTTGCCCTCTCTGCTGCAGTGTTGATCGCAGCCGCACCAGCGGCATTAGGGGCAGCGGGGGCTTACTTGCTCCTCAATATCGCATACACCCTTAGACTGAAACATCTGCCTGTAGTGGACATCTTCTGCATCGCTGCGGGCTTTGTCCTCCGGGTTTTTGCTGGCGGTCTAGCATTGGGCGTGCCGATTTCATCTTGGACCTTCGTGACAACTCTGTGCTTGGCGCTATACCTTGCCTCAGTGAAGCGGCACCAAGAGTTGCTGCGTGTCGACCCCACCCAAGAACGCGCGCAGTCTTGCAATTCTATACGGTAGGGCTGGTTGATCGGTACGCCGAAATGTCTGCTGTAGGCGCGCTGCTGTTCTATAGCCTCTTCGTACTAAACGACGGGTCTCACCTTGTAGCGACTATTCCATTGGTGATCTTCGGCCTTTACAGATACTGGTATATCGTGGATGCCAAGGGGGAGGGGGAGTCACCTACTGATGCGCTGGTGCGAGATCCTCTTCTGATTGCCACCATCATCCTATGGGCGGCGACTATCGGATTCGTTCGGTCAGGGGCAAGCCCTCTATGAACGTACCTTTGTTCGTTGTCCCATTCTTTGCGTGGCTGGTTGCCGGCTCACTGAAGTTTGCTGTGAATTCCTTGAGATCGAAAGGCCTTGCGTTCGAACAGATCGGCTACGGGGGCTTCCCTAGCAACCACAGTTCTATCGTGGCGAGCGTGGCATGTTTCACTGGCGTTCGAGCGGGCATAGACAGCCTGTACTTTGGTTTGGCTGTGGCCTTTGCTTTTATCGTGATCTTGGATGCTGCAAGCCTGAGGCGGCATGTTGGGCGCCAAGCCGAGGCCATCAATCGCTTGGCGAGTGCGGGTCAACCACGCCTTCGCGAGCGGATCGGTCACACCCGGTTGGAGATCGCCGGAGGAGTCGCAGTTGGAGTTCTGGTAGGTTTTGTGTGTGCGTCTCTCTAACGCTGCCGTCTAAATCGCTCGGGTGGCACCGCACGGCCGCTTGATCCTTATCCAGTCGAGCGAGCGCTCGTCGGTGTGGCACACCGACCCGGCGCGCTTCGCCACTACGCCCTCCAGCCCAAGCGTCAGAGCGTGTCCGTATAGCCAGGCTCGGGCGGGATGGTCTTTCGTTCGCTCAGCAGCATGGGCATCAACTCCTCTAGCGTCGGCAAGGCTGTCTGCCGGTCCATGGTCTGTCTCTTGCGGCGGCGTAGTGGATTTGTGAACCGCCGGCCTCGGGAATGAAAAGAATGGGAACGGCAGTAGAGATTCTGGCATGCACCCAGTCTCCGCGCGCGCTGCGCTCGCCAGTATCAGGCACCGACCGATAGGCCTAATTTCGGCGACATGGTGTGACGAGCGCGCTCTCCCTGCCTGCAGTGCCGATTCAGTTGTCATTTGCGCGCCCAATGACATACTTGAAACAAATTTTGTCGTGGGGCGGGATATGATTAGCTACGGGAGCGTGGAGCAACTGGCGACGCTGTTGGCGAGTGTCGTGGCAGGCGGAATTGAGTTACAGAGCATCGTCGCAAATGGCAAAAGAAAGGCGCTGGACCGTTTCCCGCCAGAACGGATCGCCGACATCAGCGTGTCGCTCTGGTCATCCGTATCTCGACACTGACACGAGTTAGCCAATGGGCTTCGCTCCGAACTCGCGGAACACATCGGCGTAAGCGTCCATCATCTGCTTCCAGTCAAAATGGCGTTCGGCGTACTGGCGCGCCTTTTTCTTTGCGCGTGCCAGGTCAGCGCGATTCCCTTGCCAGGTGGCAATAACGTCTGCAATCCGGTCTGCGTCCAGCGGACTGACAAGAAATCCGTTCTCGCCGTCGTTGATCAATTCTGGAACGCCTCCCACTGGGGGCCGATAACCGGAACGCCACAGGCATTGGCCTCCATAACGATATTCGGGCGCCCATCGAGTATTGACGGCAACACCAACACGTCCAGCGTCTGGAGCACCGCTCTTACATCGGAAGCATAGCCATGGTAGTGCAGCCGGCTACCCACCGGGCTTTCCTGCACGCGGCGCCGAACCTCGTCCGTCTGGCCACCGTCGCCGGCAAGCAGGAACCTGGTGTCGGGCAGCTTATGGTGGATTTTCTCGACGAGGTCGATAAATCCCAGGGGATTCTTCTCCTGTGACATCCGGCCCACGTAACCCACCAGCAGTCCGCGCTTGGGCGGGGCATCGTCTGCTGCCGGTATCAGCCAACCCGTGTCGATGCCATTACGCACAACCCGAACCCTTGCATCTTGCTTGACAGAGTTCCGCTCTACGAACTGCTTCATGTGCTCGGTTTCGACGATGACACCGTCCATGCACCGTTCGTAGAGGAAGTGATTCAGGGTGTGTCCGATCTCGTTGTACAGCGTATCCACGATCCGTAGCGAGGGATTGCGCTCCTTCCAGTATGGGAGATGGTGATAAAGGAGTGGCGCGCCGATCTGCAGGACAAGATCGGTTTCGCGCTGTCGCATCTCCTTCCAGACCGCCTCCAGGGTGTCGTGATGCGGGACACGTGTCAGATCGATTAGCTGCTTATCTGCACGAAAGTCGTCCATGTCGTCCGGCGTGTAGACGCTGGATGCGTCCGTGCAGAACGCAATGGTTACGTCGAAATCGCGGCGGCGCATTTCGCGCAGCACTTGAAGTGAAAGTGCTCCCTTTACGAGAAATGGAAGAAGGGCGAGATCTCGGTTGACTCATCTAATTTTTTTGCTCTCTGCTGGTGCGCTCGCGCACTGGGTCTGTTTTGAATAGACCGCATGCAAGTTGTCAAAAGAATTCTTCCAGTTGCTGGCCTGCATTTTATACCACTCCGCGTTTGCAGCCGCTGTGCTATCCGCATACCAAAGCTGCATCAAATGCGTGATCAGTCTGACACTGAAGGCTTTATCGATAAGAGAGGGCAGAGCCAGAATTCGTTCTGGACTTGGGCGGAACGAGTGGACAACATGGTAAGCAACGTTCACATTGCTCTCCTCCCTATTAAGGCCGGCCGGATTTTCCTGTCTCATGTTCTTGAACAGATACTCAATCCTAGCGAAAGTCTCTGGGTTGCTTGCCACGGCGCCAATATAGGTCGAGCTATATCTTATGTCGGATTCAAAACCAGTAAAGAAATAGCCTGGAAAATCGCCAAGCAAGGTTTCGATGCCCTGAATGGTCGGATAGTAGATATGCTCATAGGAGCCTTCGAGCCACTCCTTGTTGTCGCGTGTATCCGACATCAATGGAATTTCGAAAATCAATGCGCCCTCCGAACTCAGGGCATTTAGGCAGGCACTAAATGCTCCGCGGAGATCCAGTACGTGCTCGAACGTTGCTATCGAGGTGATTATGTCGAAGTAACCCTTGAACTCATCGCGAGCAAGGTCAGCGAGCACATCATTCCCGATGATGCGTACGCCGCCATCGCGTGCACGCTCGGCAGCATGTGCATTGACTTCAATGCCGTAAGTTCGTATGGCGCGCCGAGATTGCGCAGCATGAACCCATCAGCACAGCCAACGTCCAGTACACGACCCCCCTTGATCAGTGCTTGAACAAGTAGTCTTACCCAAAGCAGAGCGTGCTCGGCGGTGAACGCGTAATCGGCATACCCAATTTCTGCTTGCTCTTCCCCGCCGTAGTAGCCGTCATGGTAGAAGGCACTGGTGTCAGCGGGTGGATTTTCAATCATCCCCATTCCGCAGTTTGCGCAGAAGAGAACGCGTCGGCCATCACCGCGCTCCATGGCATGGGAATAGTGCGTGTGAAAGCACACATTGCACTTGAAGGGGCTATTATTCTCGTGCATTTCTGAACTCACGATCCGCTAAGTTTCCGGAGAAGCAGCGGGGCGCGCTTGGCTCTCCGTAGCAATGCCGAAGCGATCCGCCGCGGCGTGTACCTGGTGTGGCGCAACTGATACATGCGTTCCCAGTGCTCGGCCTGCGCCTGCCAGTAGTTTCGCGCATGGATAAACTCACCAATATCTTGCTCGAGCTTGGTCGCATACGCAAAACCAGGCGAGCCCTCGCGGTAGATGGTCAGCGCACGCCGTCCTGAACGCGTGAGGGTTCCCTCTTCGTCGTTCGCCATGACAGCGCTTCGAAAGCTGACGAAGTCAGCGAAGTCTGGCGTGGCCATCATGATGCCAAGCAGGCGATAGGCATGCCTGGGTTCCAGCTTGCAAAGCTCCCCGTGCCGGGCTATCCAAGCCATGATGCTTTCGACTGCTGGATAGAGCGCGCGCGCCTCGGCCAGAGGAATCAGGTTACGCATCATTGCATAGCTGAGTTCCAGGAACTGGCCAAGCGGGTCAGCGTGAGTGACGCCTCGCTTGTGCAGGCGCATGAAAGTGAGTTGTTGCGGCACCACGGCAAATTTGCAACCCATTCGCAGCGCCCTGGTCCACAGTTCATAGTCCGGGGCGCGTACCATCCCGGCGTCGTCCAGACCGATGCGAAGATGCGCGGCCCGGCGCACCATGCTCGAGGAACGGCACAGCCAATTCATGCCAATCCACATCTGGACGAGATTGAGTTCATGCGGCTTATTGATGCCCGACTCAAGTGACGGCGCGTCCGGATGTGGTGCACCTTCATGGTCCAGTATCGTGACATAACTGCCGACAATGTCGAGGCTGGGATCCGCTTCAACCGCGCGCAGCTGGAGTTCGGCCTTTTCGGGCGCGATCCAGTCGTCGGCATCTAGATTGACCAACCAGGTCCCGCGAGCGGCCTGGACCGCGCGGTTGTAACTGCCTGCGCCCCCGAGATTGGTTTCATTGACGATCAGCCGGATGCGCGGATCGTCGAAGCTGCGTATGACTGCAACGGAGTTATCCCGCGAACAATCATCCACCACAACGATTTCAAAGTCCTGAACGGTCTGCTCCAGAATGGATCGCAGCGTCGTCCCGATGTACTCCTCGTAGTTGTACGAGAGGACGATATAGGACAGTAGTGGCTGGTGGTTTAGTTCAGGCATGCTGCAATTCGGTCAAGGTCGCGTCGGTCAGATTGTCGTGGAAAGGCAATCCAATTACGCGCGCAGCCAATTTGTCAGTGCCGGAGAGGTCCGCGCGCGGGACATCGGCAAAGGCGGGGTGCCGGTGGCATCCGAGTCCCCACCAGCGACGCCACTCGATGCCTGCCGCATCGAGGCGCTCGAGCGTGCCAGTGACATCGGCCTCCGGAACAAACACGTTCAGCGTCATGGTTACCCATTTGTCTCCGACGCCTCGCTGCAGGCGCACGGCTTTACCTTCGAGGCGATGACTATAGGCATCGGTCAGATTACGGAGGGCCTGGAGTCGTGCAGGAAGTGCGTCGAGGACGGCAAGGCCGACTGCGGCGGCATACTCGGAAATCCGATAGTTGCCGCCTCGAATCGTGGCGAGGCGTTCTGCGCCCAGAAAGCCGAAGCAGTCATGGCAGTCGTGCGCTCTGCCAATTCCGTGTCAGAGGTCAGAATGGCACCGCCTTCACCGATGCCAAGCACCTTTGTGGCATGCAGGCTCACGCACGCCGGTTGCTTGCCAACGTCGGAAAGCGCTGTCACTGCTGCAGCAGCATCGAACGACCGGGATACCGTGATCGGCTTCGAACGCAGCCCATGCCGGGAAATCGGGTGGTGCACCGAACGCGCTGACCACGAGAACCGCAGCAGGTTTTTCAGGCAATCCATCCAGCGCCGCCTCTGCAATCTCGGGTGTCAAAGCAAGGCTGTCGGGACAGACCTCAAGAAGATACGGAGTGAGACCGGCATTGCAAACGGCATGCGCACTGGCGATAAACGTGTAAGACGGCATCAGGCAATAGCGTTTCCCGTGCGTTGCACGTGACCGGAGGGCAAGCTCGATTGCAGTTGTGCCATTGCTTGTCAGCGTGACCCCCTTCGCGCCGGTCAGTGCACTAAGCCGAGCAACGAACTCCCGATTGAGCGGGCCATAATTGCTGTAGGTTCGATTCGCATCGAGCGTTGCAAGTAGGGCAGCAATGCGGCTGCTTCCGGCAGGCGCGGAATCAGTACCTTGATCGGTGCGGGCGGAGTGATTACGGATGTAGACATTGCGAAATCTGCTCAATATTGGTTGATGCCGAAAATTGCATTAGGGGGTGTCTCGAGACAACTCCCGGTGAACTATCGGCGCGCGGGCACGCCGACTACGGTGGCGCCAGGCTCGACGTCGCGGACGACGACTGCGCCAGCTCCAACAATTGCGCCTGCGCCGATCCTGCATCTCGGAGCAACCACTGCGCCCACACCAAGGTCCGCGCCGTCTTCAACGGTAACCCATCCAGCCAGCGAAACCCCAGGGCCGAGATTGACGAAGTCGCCGATCCTGCAGTCATGGGAAATGATGCACCCCGGATTGATCAACGCATGCTTTCCGATCTTAATGTCGGTGGTCATGCTTGCAGGACCCAAGAAGATGGCGCCCTCGCCAATCTCGACATGGGGCCCCTGACAACGGAGGGGTGCACTACGGTTGGGAAGTGCTGGCCGCGCAACATACGCACAATGCGCGCTCGGGACGGGCAATCCCCGACCGCCACGACAAAGGACGTCTTCGGATTGTCCAGCCATTGACTGACGTCGTCATAACTGGTACGCCGCTAATCGGGTTCGATCCATATCCAGGTTCGACCGCAAATGCTTCTATCTCATGGCCGGTGATGTTGAGTGTAGCGAGTACCTCACGGCCGAGGCCACCGGCCCCGAAGATCACAATTGGCATCTTAGCTGGCAAGCGCCATGTGACGGCGTCACAGGGCGAATTTGATAGAAACGGCAAGTATCTCACACGCTGCGGCGCCGCAACAGTGACTCCGTCCGTGAATCGTAAGTACCCGTTTTATGACTTGATTCTTCGAAACAGAAGGAATCTGGATGAGAGGTAATTGACGCTCAGGCCCGCTAAACTTCCGATGCCGACCCCGATAATGGGGTGCGCAGCGATGCGTGCGCTTAACGAGACCACCACAGCATAGGCGCTGTAATTTATGGCTCCACCGCCGCACATCAGCAGCAGATAGCTGAGGTACTCGCGCAATATCGACTGGCCCGAGTGTCGACCTGAAACGTCCTTGATCGATTTAGTATCCATGTAACCGAGGCGGCGCACAAAAAGGAAATCGCACGACCCCAATATAGCCCGCACTGTGCTTTCACCAGGTAGAGGACGCCTGTATCAACCAAAAACCCGATAGTGCCGGCGAAGATGAAAAAGAAAAGTTCCCTTGCGACTTTTTCATCAGCTCCCATCTTCCATCGTGTGGCCGGGATAGATAAATAAATAAGCCGTTTGCCCTCATGGCGGCCGCGCGTCACAGTATCCAGGACGAAACCGCAGACGAACGAAAGAAGCCCAGAAAGCATAATGCCAGTGGACAAAACAGCCAGGGGCAAGCGGGGTACGAGACCCGTTTCGATGTACTCCAGAACAACTGGAGTAGCGCAAAGCGCGGACAGTAGTATTAGTGCACTGCCAATGATGCCGAAAAAAGCAAATGGTCGTTCACTCATATACAACTTCACGATCGAGCGTAAAATTCTGAAGCCATCTCGATAGGTCGATAGCTTGCTGCTGGACCCCACCGGACGTTCGCCATAATTCGTGCTGACCTCACCATAGGGCATCCGCAATTCCAGAGCATGGACGGTCAACTCCGTCTCGGTTTCGAAGCCCGCCGCTAATGCCGGGAATGATTTTGCGTAGCGGCGTGAGAACGCTCGATAACCTGACAGCATATCGGTGAACTGTCCATTGAAAATACGCATTACGGTATTGGTGAGTAACCGATTTCCGAAGCGATGTCCTTTGCGATACGCATCTTTGCTTTTGTCGGTCCGACAGCCTACTACCATGTCTAGCCCTTCATTCAGCAACTTTTCGATCAACTTTGGTGCGGCGCGGGCATCATACGTGGCGTCGCCATCGACCATCAGGTAGACGTCAGCCTCGGTGTCGGCAAACATACGCCGAACCACATTGCCTTTGCCCTTCAGTCCCACATGAATGACCTCGGCGCCAGCCGCTAGTGCCATCTCAGCCGTTCGATCGGTGGAAGCGTTGTCAAACACATAGATCTCGGCGGTGGGTAGCGCTTCCTTAAATGACCGGACTACCTCTTCGATTGCAACTTCCTCATTAAAACAAGGAATGATTACTGCAATTCTGATCGTGGTAAATTGTTCGCGATGCATAATAGCTGATTAATGAAAAAGACGCTTCGGAACGCGACGTGGTCGGGGCCAAGTAGTTGCGGCAGGTCCGCGTCGATTAGCGAAATGTGCGAATAACGGTTGAAGATCCTATCTACTTCTTCAGGCGGAGACTGCTGTAGTCTGAAATGCCAATATTCCATTGCGGGAACCGCTGTAACATGAGACACGGACTTGTAGCCCAGGCCATTCAGTGTTGCTCCAGCAAACCCTTCAATGGCGAGCACGTTCCCATTTCGGCTTGCCTCGAGGTCCAACTTTTGACGCATCTCTGTTTCCGGCAAATTAAAGATGGGCCACGCCGATTGAATTGGATTGAAAGGAAGGAATACGATGGCGCTTGCCATGGTCGAGGCGGCCAGCACTGCGACAAGCGGATGTGTGCGCATGAATTGTCGAAGAGGGATTAGCAGGGATATCAACGGAACAACATACAGGTCAGCGTCGTATTTCGCTTTGAAGCCGAACTTCATTCCCTTGGTTAGCAGCCATGAACCCACCACGATCGAGAGAAATATGATCGCTCTGCTGGTGCTCCAGATAATTCCAATTCTCTTCAGAAGAGCGAAGCAAAACAATAGCAATAGAAACCCCGCTGCATAGACCATTCGTTCTGGTTGAACATTATTCCATAGCAATACTTTCCCCAAAATGGCAGGAACTGGAAGGAGCATCCATGCCGTCATCACCGCAAGGCCAATGCCAAGAATGAGCAATTCTCGCTTGCGTTCGGGATACTGCCTGAGAGTGCCGGGAATGTTCTTATAGTTAACAAAACAAGCGCATATCAGAAATATCCACGTGCCTACCACCCCTATCTCGGAAATGTTCGCCCCAACCAGAGAATTATATTTGCTATCGAACGTGCTCGCCGGCAGAAATTGAGAGAGCCAGAGATCAAATGAAAGTGTGCCGCCGTCAAGATTACGGTGACCAGGATAAAAGGTCGTAACTGTCTTAGTTAAATAGTCTCTCAGATACAGGGCGCAGGTGCCTGCCGATAGCATTGCGACAACAATAAGCGCGATGAGTCTTTTGGGTTGGAACCATTCCTTGCCATGGCAAAAGAAGAAAATTGCGCCAACGAATGCCAGCGATATGACGACCGGCGGGTAGAAATTCGTGACAAGCCAGCTTGTGGCCAACCAATAGAACAAAGTTAGTCGAAGCCATATGGGTAGTTGCACAAATAAAACGGTCAGCGCCATCGCAAACAACGATAGGATCGGACCTTTTTCGCTCCACCAGAATTGTGTAAATCCCGTGAGATAAAGACTGAGGGTCAGCAGCAGTGCTTCAACGTTGCTCGCACCAGCAATACGAAATAGTTTGCTATAGGCGATCAGGAAAATCGCAAAAATAGCAAACCAATGAAAGGAATACGCATATGCGGCGTTCAGGATTGGGTACAGCCACATTGTGGGCTTGAATATAAGTCCCCAGTCTGTGATGGGAAGTCCATAGTTTATGCGCAGATCTTCATTGTAAAAGGAGGTGTGGTTGAATCGTTCAAATTTGTTATTTGCAGTGGCCTGGATCAGAGGCGTTACCACAGACCACTCGTCACTGCGGACCGGCTTCGGTGAGCCTAGAATCAGACCCAATTTCGGTGCGCCGATCTGGTTCAGAACGACTCCATAAGAAGAGGGTGACCATGTGTTGGTTACATAGAAAATACCCAATATAACAAGCCGATAATGCAATACTGCTTTTGCAGTAGTTTCATTAGGCTATCATTTCCTCGAGTCGCCTTAACAATGCTTCTTTCATGAAAGGTTATTCTTCAAATTTGAAACGACGTGTGTACTACATGTCGGTGCCTGTCTCTGATTTTTCTGGGTTCCGGATATTATGTAAGGGGTTGGTGCGGGTGCAATCGCTTACCAACTTTCCCCACGTATCGCCACTGGTGTCCTAATTTTACCTGCGATTGGTCCGCACCAATGGTTCGGTTACGGCATGCGACAATATGCAACGACCAAGCTACCTTGAAGGCGCATCCTGGTGGTTTCCCCCCGCCCTAGATGATTGGGGCATACTTTCTGGAGTAGGGCCTCAGGTACACGGAGAGAACAGAACGCTCCACTTTTTGACGATATTGGGCAAAGCATAGTCTCCGACCCGTCTCTGCCCGACCGTGGCCATTTTAAGAACCTCAACCCCACCGTGAATCACATGCAACAGCGCTTCAGACAACGCTTCGCAATCCTCAACCGGTACGACTGACGCATTTACGTTACCCACCAGCATTTCCCGCGGTCCTGTCTCGCAGTTTGTAGAAACGATCGGTAACCCAAACGCCATCGCCTCAATCAATACCAGCCCGAATCCCTCATACCGAGAACTCAGGCAAAAATCGAAGCCTTGCGATATGCCTCCGTCGCATCCCGACATATTCCGGGCAAACTGACACTGGCCTGCAGTCCGAGCTCCTCAACCAGCGCAGTCAGGGCAGGCCGTTTATCCCCCTCCCCATGAATGACGAGCCTCCAATCAGGTGCCTCAGGCGATACCCGCTTCCACGCCCGAATGAGCACATCAAAGCCTTTCGCATGCACCAACCGCCCCATTGCCAGCACAGTCTTGCTTGTCCGAGGTGCCGGCTCTTCCGGGAACGGAAAGGGCAGAGGATTGGGAATGGTGACCACATGGCTGCGCGGCCGCAGCGCTTCTTCCCACCGTTGCCGGTCCCGCTCGGTCAGCACCACGACATGCTTGCAGTAGCGCGCAGCCAATCGGCGCGCAAACCTTCGAGCCCGCTTCCCGAGGTCCTCATCGAAGTGACAGTGCTCCCAGGCAATATGCTCAACACCCAGTCCAACCGTGGCCGGCAGCGCAAACAGCGCGAGCATCGTGTCTACCTGTACCAGCACGTCAACCTTCTGCTCACGACAATAGCGACGAATGCCTGCCACCGTGGTGAGATAAGCTCGCTTGAAAGACGGACGTTGCGAGAACAGTGCCTCATGCCGCACTGATGAATGCAGCGGAAAGCAACTCTCTTTGTCCCAAAGACTGAGAATGCTGACGGTATGGCCACAATCGGCCAGTGCATTGGCGATGACGGCCGTCATCCGCTCGGCCCCGGCCATGGCATTCAGCGTCCCCGTCAGGAAGCAGATGTGGCGGCTCTGGCTCATGCTTTTGCCTCATGCTGCGCCGGCGCGCCTTGCGTCTGACGCAACCAGATACCGATGCCGAATGCGATGGCAAGCAAATTCGCGACCGCATACCCGAGAATTGCTCCGCGCGCGCCAAGGTGCGGAATCGCAATGCTGTCCACGACGATCGTGGTGGCAAACACAATGCCCCACTTGATGGCTACGAGTTGTGGCCGACGCATGTAGATGGGTAGCAGCGTGAGCGCAACGTCCGCGAACACGAGCGAGGAAGCCAGGGCCGCAAGCTGCAGCAGGTCAGCTGCAGAGGCGAATGCCGAGCCATAGAGAAGGTGAATGATCCAGTGCGCAGACATGGCGATTATGATTCCGCCCGTGATGCCGACCGCCACCATGCCAACTGCAATCCGCAGGATATTCCTGCGCGCCTGCACTAATGTAGGCTGCGCATAGACATACATCGGGGCGATGCCTGCGGCAAGAATGCTGGCCACTGTCACAAAGTTGTCCAGTATCTGCATTGTGGCCGCGTAGGCGCGAATTCGGGCAACGATACGAAGGGCTTGAGCAGTAGCTGGTCCACCCGGCGCGACCCCATCATCAGCATGAAACTTACCCAGAAGAGCGTGCCATTGCTGAACAGGTCCTTTGCCAGCCCAGGGTCGGCCGCAACGCGCGCCTTCGGTGCGCGGGACAGGTAGAACAGCGCCAGCAATATTGCCGCGAGCACTGGCTCGACCGAGATCGCGACCGCATAGACCGGCACGCTCTGGCTGCCCAACCAGAACAATGTCCCGACGCAAGCGCCTTGACGATCAGCGAGGATATATTGATGACGGCATTGGGACGCGTGCGCGTGTGGGACTGCATCCATGCCGTCACGATGCCCGACGGCTCGCGCAGCAAGACGGCAATACCCAGTATCAATGCGGGTAACCAGGTCTCTGGCCCTTGGCCCGTTACGAGCATGAAGGCGCCAATCATCAAATACGCCAGCACCCCCGCCCCAAACCGCAACCCGAACGCATGCACCACCAACCGATGCTGCGCGACCGGATCCGTATTCGCCACCAGCCGCGGAATCACCACCTCACCACCGCAGATCAGCGCCACCGACGCCGCGATATACACCACCGCCTGCGCATACTGAAAATGCGCAAATCCCTCCGGCCCAAGCCCTCGCGCCAGCATGGCGACGATGCCGATGCCGCCCGCGACCTGCAGGCCGCGCTCCGTCAGCATCCACGCGAGGTTGCTCGCGACCTGCCGCCTCATCGCGCCGGCTCCGGTACCGGGTTGCCGATGCCCCCGGCAAGCGCCGCATAGCAGGTGACCCATTGCTTCGCCACTGCCTCGAGGCTGAACCTATCCAGGACACGCTGGCGACGGGCCGCCTGCTCCTCGGCCGTACCGGCGCCCGATACCAGCGCGCGGTTCAGGGCATCGGACAATGCCGCGACGTTGCCGCGGGGCACGATCTCGCCGGCGTCGCCAAGCAGCTCCGCTACGCCTGCCGCGTCCGTCGCCACCACTGCGCAGCCGCTGGCGAGCGCTTCGCCGATGACCAGCGGCATGCCCTCGATATCGGAAGACAGCACGAACACGTCAGCGGCATTGAGCAACGCCGGCACGTCGTGCCGCATGCCCAGCAGCGTGACAATATTCTCCAGCCCGTGGCTGAGGATGGTGGCCTCGAGTTTGCTTCGCAGCGCGCCTTCGCCTACGATGAACAGGCGCAAGGCCGCTGATGACTTAGCGGAATCCGCCTCGCGTACGAGCCGCGCGAAGGCTTCGATCAGGAGATCCTGGGCCTTCTCGGACACCAGCCGGCCCACGTTGATGACGACTCGGGTATTTGCGTCCAGCCCCAGCGCCACGCGGGTGGCCTGCTGCGCGCCGGATCCGGGCGGAAGAGCGAGGTATCGATCCCGTTAGGCATGACGCGGATACGCTCCGATGCCACCGCTCCGGCAGCGATCATGGCCTGCCGTCCTGCCTCGCTGACATGGGTCGTCAATGCTGCCCACCGGTCGGTCACGCGATACGCCAGCATGCGTGCGCGGCCGCCTTCACGGGCGCTGTGAGCGGAGCACAGCACCGGCGGCGCATCGGTCAGTGCGGCAAGCGTTCGGCCTGCCAGGTTTGCGTGCACCATATGGGCATGGATGACATGGGGTTGCCACTGTCGCACGAATCGGTGCAGCCGCCATAGCGCCATCGCGAAAGAGGGCAAGGTCTTGCGCATGCCAAGTTGCAGGACAGTGGCGCCTTCCGGCAACACCACCTCTTGCTCTGCCGTCAGGCTCACGACAGCCACCGCATGCCCGTTGCGCAGGAATTGCCGCGCGAGCCCGGCGATTTGCTGTTCCGCGCCACCCATCTTGAGGCCGGTACAAAGCAGCAGGATCCGCATGGGCCGCAGTGCGGGCATGCTTGTCGATACTTGATGCGTCACCGGGCACCGTACCCGGTCAGGATCGTCTGCATCGTCTTCAAGGCAATCAGCAGGTCCAGCGCAAACGAGCAATGCTTGACGTAGTAGAGGTCGTAGCTGAGCTTGGTCACGGTTTCTTCGCGCGTGCCCACATACCCCTGCTGCACCTGCGCCCAGCCGGACAGGCCCGGCCGCACCAGGTGGCGGTACGGGTAGTAGGCGATGGTGCGCTCGAAGTCCTCCACCATCGGAATCTGTTCCGGGCGCGGGCCGATCAGGCTCATGTCGCCGATCAGCACGTTCCACAGCTGCGGGATCTCGTCGAGCCGGTACTTGCGGATGAACCGGCCGACGCGCGTCACACGCGGATCCTTGCGCGCCGCGAACTGGGCGCTGCCCGAGTTGTCCACAGCCATGCTGCGGAACTTGAACATGGTGAAGGGTTTGCCCATCAGGCCCGCGCGCACCTGGCGGAAGAGCGCCGGTCCCGGTGATTCCACGCGGATGGCCGCGGCTACGATCAACGCGAGCGGCAGTGCCAGCGGCGCCAGGCAGAGCACGGTGCCGATATCGATCGTGCGCTTGAGATAGCCGTAGAAGTAGTGCGCGGCGTAGTCGTCCAGGAAGTTCTCGTCGATGTGTGCCAGGCCCACGCGGCCGGTCAGCATCTCGCCGACGCGCTCGACCGAATAAATGCGCACATGGCTCAGCTTGAACTGGGCCAGTGCGCGCGTGCGTTCCGGATCGGCGGCGGCGTTGCGGTCCAGCATCAGGCCGTCGCAGTGCACGGCTTCGGCCAGCGAGCGGATCGGCTGGAAGCGGGTGCGGCTGGCGGGCGCTGCGCCAGGCATGGCGAGCACGGCCTCCAGTTGCTCCAGCGCGGCGGCATCGGTGTAGCCGAAGACGGGCACATAGTTGCGCACGAAATGCCGGTAGCCGAACCAGATCCACGCCAGCGTGGTGAGGTAAGCCAGCAGGAACGCGCCACGCGAGTATTCGATATGGAAGCCGGCAAATACGAACAGCAATGCCGCGAACGGCAGCGTCGCGGCCAGTCCGGCCAGGCTGTTGCCTTCCATGGCCGGCAGGTGCAGCGACCGGTGCAGCAGCACAAAGGCCGCCAGGTAGGGCGCGATCGACCAGATCAGCGTGCGGTTGAAGACGTACGTCACAATGCCGGCCCGCCGTGCTACCTCGGCCAGGGCGATGTTGACGCCGAACACCAGCAGCCCGAGCAGCGCCCACGCCAGCATGCGGCTGGCACGGCGAATGGTCTCCGACCCGGTGGCGCGCGCCGCTGCGGGGCGGCGCAGGCTGTCAGTTTTCTGCATGGCGTTGTCGTGCGGACGCTTGTTTGCGTGGCACGCTGGCAAGGGTGTCCTGGTAGGCAGACCAGGTGCTTTGAATCATGCCGGCGAGGCCAAATTGCTGTTCCCAGCGCTGGCGCGCAAGTTGGCCCAGCGCCTCGCGCCGTGGCGCATCGGTGCCCAGGGCTTGCAGGGCACGTGCCACGGTTTGCGGCTGGTTGTCTTCCAACAGGATGCCACAACGGCCGTCGTCAAGTTGCTCACGGATCCCGGGCAGGTTGCTGGCGATCACCGGGAGCCCCGCCCGCATGGCTTCGAGCACGGACAGCGGGAAGGCCTCATGGTCCGATATCAGCACGAACACCTGCGCCGATGCCAGCAGGCCCGGGATGTCATGGACATTGCCAGGCAATTCGACCTGCACGTGCGCCATGGCTTGCGCCCGTGCCTGGATGGCCGGGCGTTGCGGGCCTTCGCCGGCGATCACTAGTTCGCACTCGGCCAGCCCGGACTGCCCGAAGGCATCAAGCAGGACGTCGGGCCGCTTTGGGCGGGCAAAGCGCGCAACCATCGCGATGCGTCGCAGCGGTCCACCTGGGCAGGCCCTTTGCGCCACATCCTCCAGCCCGTTGCGGATCACGCTGATGCGCGAGTCGGCAAGTGGCAATGCGCGAGCCAGCTCGCGCTCGCCTTTGGCCACGCAGATCAACCGGCTGGTCAGCGGCGCGAGCAGCCATTCCGTCACGCGGGCCGCCATGCGCTGGCGCCATGGCGCGGCAGGCTTGAAGGCGAAGCCGTGTACGGTATAGATCACCGGTATGTTCAGCAGCCGGCCGGCGACCCGGCCCAGCGCGCCGGCCTTTGCGCTGTGGGCGTGGAGGAGGTCTGGGGCTGCCTGCTGCAGCGCCGCACGCAACTCGCGCAGTGCCTGTACGGCGCGCAAGGGCGAGAGGGCGTTGTCCAGTGACTTGAGCTGAACGACGTTGGCGCCAGTCGAGCGCGCAACTTGCAGCAGCGGACCATCTCCGCCCGCCAGCAATGTGATGTCGGCATGCTCGCGCATCGCGCGAATCAGGTCTGCCACGTGCGCCTGCGCTCCACCGATCTCCGAATTGGTGATCAGGTAGGCAATGCGTGGGCGGCGGATGGATGTGGCGGCCAAGGGAAACGATGCAAACGAGAACGAGATTGCCGTGTCGAATCGAGAACAGGGGCAGGCCGTTGCTGCAAGCGCACCGCGTGCGACCGCTGGCCGGCGCGCAATCCCGTGTCCAAAAAGGGCCCGCGAGCGGCGTGAACGGCGCTGCCTTCCAGGGGCCGGCGTGATTATAGCGCCGGCCATCTCCGCGATCCGGCAAAATAGCGCCTTTGGCGCGACGGTCGTCCCATTGGTGGGACCGCACCTGCCAGCAGAATCTGATAACTGGAAGCCCTATGCAAATCGATCCCAGCATCTTCAAAGCCTACGACATCCGCGGCATCGTCGGAAAGACGCTGACCCGCGACGTGGCCCGCCTGATCGGCCTGTCGTTCGGTTCCGCCGCGGCCGAGGCCGGTGAGAAGGCAGTCGTGGTGGGCCGCGACGGCCGTCTGTCCGGTCCTGACCTGATCGGTGGCCTGGTCGAAGGCCTGCGCGCCGCCGGTGTGGATGTCGTCGACCTGGGCGTGGTCGCTACTCCGATGGTCTACTTCGGCACGAACATCGAATTGAGTGGCGTAAAAGCCACCTCCGGCATCATGGTCACCGGCAGCCACAACCCGCCGGACTACAACGGCTTCAAGATGGTCCTGGCCGGCAAGGCTATCTACGGCGAGCAGATCCAGGCCCTGCGCCAGCGCATCGAGGCGGGCAACTTCGCCAGCGGCGCCGGTGCATACACCCAACACGATGTGCGTCAGCAGTATCTTGACCGCATTACCAGCGACGTGAAGCTGGCCCGCCCGATGAAGATCGCGCTGGATGCCGGCAACGGCGTGGCGGGCGCCTTCGTTGGCGACCTGTTCCGCGGCCTGGGCTGCGAGGTGACCGAGTTGTTCTGCGACGTGGACGGCAATTTCCCGAACCACCATCCCGATCCCGCCCATGTGGAAAACCTGCAGGACCTGATGAAGTGCCTGCGCGAAACCGACTGCGAACTGGGCCTGGCCTTCGACGGCGACGGCGATCGCCTGGGCGTGGTGACCAAGGACGGCCAGGTCATCTTCCCCGACCGCCAGTTGATGCTGTTCGCCGAAGAGATCCTCGGCCGCAACCCGGGCGCGCAGGTGATCTACGACGTCAAGTGCACCGGCAAGCTGGCCCCGTGGATCCGCCAGCATGGCGGCGAGCCGCTGATGTGGAAGACCGGCCACTCGCTGGTCAAGGCCAAGCTGAAGGAAACCGGCGCGCCGATCGCTGGCGAGATGAGCGGCCACGTGTTCTTCAAGGACCGCTGGTACGGGTTTGACGATGGCCTGTACACCGGCGCGCGCCTGCTCGAGATCCTGTCCCGCCATGCCGATCCGAGCGCCGTGCTGAACGCGCTTCCGAACGCCAACAACACGCCCGAGCTGCAACTCAAGTGCGCCGAGGGCGAGCCGTTCACGCTGCTGGACAAGATCAAGGCCAACGCGAAGTTCGAAGGTGCGCGCGAGGTGATCACGATCGATGGCGTGCGCGTGGAATATACCGACGGCTTCGGCCTGGCACGTCCGTCCAACACCACGCCCGTGGTGGTGATGCGTTTCGAGGCCGACAACGACGCGGCGCTCGCGCGCATCCAGGCCGAATTCAAGCGCGTGATCCTGGCCGAAAAACCTGATGCCAAGCTCCCGTTCTGAGCAGATGCGCGAGGCAATGGCCGCTCCGGCGGCGCCGCGGGCCGTGACGCAGGCGGTGCCGTTCGCGTTGCCGGCCAATCCGCGCATTCTGGTGGTCAAGGTCTCGTCGCTGGGCGATGTCGTCCACAACATGCCGCTGATCCATGACCTGCGCGCGCGCTGGCCGGGTGCGCGGATCGACTGGGTGGTGGAGGAGGGCTACGTCGACCTGGTCCGCCTGCTGCCCGATGTCGAGCGCGTGATTCCGTTCGCGCTGCGGCGCTGGCGCAAGCGCTTCTGGCAGCCCGCGATGTGGCACGAGATCGGCGAGGTTCGCGACGCGCTGCGCGCGCAGCACTATGACGCGGTGATCGAAAGCCAGGGCCTGCTGAAGACCGCCGTGGTGGCGCGCGTTGCCGCACGCGCGGCCGGTGCGCCAGTCATCGGCCTGGGCAACCGCACGCAGGGCTCGGGCTACGAGCCGGTCGCGCGGCTGCTGTACACCGATCCGGTCCGGGTTCCGCGCCAGGCGCATTCGGTGCGGCGCTCGCGGCTGCTTGGCGCCGCACTGACCGGCTTGGCGCCGGCCGAGCCGCCGAAGTTCTTTGGCGAGACGGCGCAATCGCTCCATGTCGATGACCCGATCTGGGCGCAGTTGCCCGCGCGCTATGCGGTGTGTTTCCATGCCACCGCCGGTGCGAAGAAGAAGTGGCCGGTGGCCAGTTGGCATGCACTCGGCCAGCGCCTGCAGGCAGATGGCCTGACCATGCTTTTGCCGTGGGGCAATGAGGCGGAGCGCCGCGCAGCGCAGGAGATTGCTGCTGGAGTGCCCGGCGCGCAAGTGCTGCCGCGCTTCTCGGTGATGCAGGGATTCGGCCTGATCAATCGTGCCGAGGTGGTGATTGGCGTGGATACCGGGCTGGTCCATATTGCCGCGGCGCTGTGCCGGCCGACGGTGGAAATCTATACCGCCACGTGGCGCTGGAAGACCGAAGGCTACTGGTCCGAACGCATCGCCAACGTGGGTGACGACGGCGTCGTGCCCACGGTCGATGAAGTCTGGCAGGCAGCATGCCGCGTACGCGGGGTAGGGCCTGATGCTGCGCATCCTGTACAGCCTGATCTGGGTCTTCATCCTGCCACTGGCGCTGCTGCGGCTTGTCTGGCGCGGACGCAAGGAACCTGGCTATGTTCAGCACGTGGGCGAGCGTCTGGGCGCCTACGGCCACCTGCCCGCGCAAGGTCCATGGCTTTGGGTGCATGCGGTTTCCGTTGGCGAACGCGCGCGGCACAGCCGCTCGTCGAGGCGCTGCTGAACGCCTATCCGTTGCACCGGCTGCTGCTCACGCATATGACGCCGACTGGCCGGCAGACCGGCGCGCAGCTGTTCGGCAAGGAGCCGCGCGTGCTCCAGTGCTACCTGCCCTATGACTTGCCATGCTCGTGCGGCGGTTTCTGCGGTACTTCCAGCCGGCAGCGGGCATGCTGATGGAAACCGAGGTCTGGCCGAATCTTGTACACGGTGCGCGCGTGCCGGTGTGCCGCTGTTCCTCGTCAATGCACGCCTGTCGCCACGCAGCTATCGCCGCACGGCGCGCTTCGGGCGGGCGGCGGCGGCCATGTACGCGGACTTTGCCGGCGTGCTGGCCCAGACCAGCGGCGATGCCGAGCGCTTCCAGGCGCTGGGTCTCGATGCGGTGCAGATCACCGGCAATCTCAAGTTCGACATGCAGCCGGCCCCGGGCGGCGTCGAGCTTGGACATCGCCTGCGCCAGGCGTTCGGCGGCCGTGCCGTGCTGGCCGCGGCCAGCACGCGGGAAGGCGAGGAACCTTTCTTGCTGGATGCGTTCTCGCGCTGGCAGAAGCTTGGCGGCGATACGCCCCGGCCAGCGTTGCTGCTGGTGCCGCGGCATCCGCAACGGTTTGACGAGGTAGCGGAGATGGCCGCGCGCGCCGGCTTCACGGTCCAGCGCCGCAGTGCGATGGATATCGGCAATCTGGCCGCGCCGATCACCGCCGACATCGTGCTCGGCGATTCGATGGGCGAGATGGCCATGTACTTCGCCGCGTCGGACCTGGCGTTTGTCGGCGGGAGCCTGCTGCCGCTGGGCGGGCAGAACCTGATCGAGTCCTGCGCGGTGGGTACGCCAGTGCTGGTCGGCCCGCATACCTTCAACTTCGCGCAGGCGACGGAGGATGCGATCGCCGCGGGCGCGTGCCGGCGCGCGGCAAACGCCGACGAGCTGATGCAGACCGCGGCCGGCTTGCTGGCCGATGCGGCCGCGCTGGCCGACA